>JALYTQ010000157.1 GCA_030854195.1 Chloroflexota bacterium | reverse complement strand
CTCGTTGAGCCCCCGTAGAAAGTCGCCTACGCGTTGCTGTGCCGCGCCCCCGACGCTGATGGGAAGCAGGAGATCGCGCTCTTCGAAGGCAACCATTGGCCCGTGAATGGCCTGCTCTAGCTCGAAGCCTTCTGCCGTTACATAGGCTGCTTCCTTGGCCTTGAGCGCACCCTCGCTGGCGCTGGCGGCGTTGGGACCCGCTCCCACGAAGTAGATACGCCTCTGCTGTTGCACCGCCTCCTGAGCCACCTGGCGCACCTCATCTTCGCGCGCCAGGATGCCCTCCATCAGTTTCGGTATTGAGGTGAGCCCCTGTTCCGGGCTTTGCTCGGATAATCCGTTCAGCTGTGCCAGACGGACCGCGATCTGCGCCAGGCGGGTGAGCGTTGTTGTATAGCTGATCGAGTGCGTTGAGGATAGCTCTTGCTCGACCGTCTGCAGGGTTATATCGGCCCCCTGCATTTTTGTGCCCTTCCCCGTGATGCCCGCCGTGAAGACGCGCGCGCCGTTGGCCTGCTCTAATGCCTTGATGCCATGCAATTTGCTGCCCCTGTGGCTGATGACGATAACGGCATCATCTGGATGCAGAGCGCGTGGATAGGTGACAAATTCGAATGAGCGCACCGCCCAGGCATCGGCCCCCGCGTGGCGCAAGAGATATTCGCCGACTATGGCCGCGTGAAAACTGGTGCCTATGCCCGCCAGCAGCACGCGCCGTGCCCCCTTCAGCCTTTGCGCTATCTGCTCCGCCCCCGTCCAATCGGTGAGAAGCTCGCGTAGCGCCGCCGGCTGGGCGTGAATAGAATCGTACAGGTGTGAGTTTGTCATAAAAACGTCCTTTCTGTTGTCTTCCAGTAGGGATGGGGCTTGCCTCCATCCGCTTCCCCACCACGCGGCTCCTGTGCCTGATCGCGCTTGTCGAGCCGGATGGGGGCAAGCCCCATCCCTACTGAAGAAGTCTGGATAAGCATAGTATGCATGCTCGCTATCCGCTTTGACTACAGCCAGACGCGGCCAGTTCTGCATTTTCCGATCAGCCAAAAGTAGTAGCGAACATACCCCATGTTACCATCACCCTGGCCTGAGCGTATATTGAAATATCATCGCGCCCGCTAACCAATGGCGCGTGCATGTTTTGTGGTCTGGCGCATGTTGCAGAGGGACTTTTCTTCTAGGCCAATCTGATACGCGCTCTATTACCTACGTTATAAAGGAGCTATATTATGTCAGCAACAACACAAAGTTCTATTGCCGATGGTCCACATCTCCAATCCCTCAGTTTCGTGGAACGGGTGCGGCTCGGGGCCGAGAACGCCATTCGCTGTATGGGCGTAACCGCGCAAGATCGCGTCTTTATCCTGACGGATTATTATCGTGAGAGCATCGCCCGCGAGGTCGCAAGCGTGGCGCTCGCCCTGCATGCCGATGTCACTGTGCGCTTCCTTGAGCACTATGGAGAGCGCCCGCTGACGGTCTTCTCCGACGCTTTGCGCGAGGATCTCATTGCCGCTCGTCCAACGGTAACGTACTATATAGCTACCGCGCAGCCGGGCGAGATTGCCTTCCGTATTCCGCTGCTGCCTTTCCTGGTGCGGGATTTAAAGGTGCGCCACGGTCATATGATCGGTATCGACGATACGCTGATGGCCGAGGGGATGTGCGCCGACTACAATGAGGTCTTTCGCTTGACAAACGAGGTCTACGAGCTTGTGCATAACGCGCGAACCATTCATGTAACCTCCGCGAAGGGCAGCGACGTGACCGCGACGTTCCACCCCGATTGGAAGTGGATTCCCTGCCACGGTCGCTACCACGAGCCGGGCAAGTGGGGCAATCTTCCCGAAGGTGAGGTCTTTACGGCACCGGCGACTGTTGATGGCGTGCTTGTCTGCGAGGTGCTCGGCGACTACTTCTCGGAGAAGTATGGCGTGCTGTCGCAGCCGCTGACGATCGCGGTGAAGGATGGCTATATAACCAGCGTAACCAGTGAGAATACTGAGCTGGCTCAGGAGGTCCGCGACTACCTGTTCTCCGTCCCCAATGGCAATCGCGCTGGCGAGTTCGCCATCGGCACGCTGACGAGCCTGACGAAGCTGAGCGGCAATCTCTTGCAGGATGAGAAGATGCCGGGCCTGCATGTTGCCTTCGGCAATCCCTATCCCGAGTTTACTGGCGCAGATTGGGACGCACAAATTCACGTAGATGTTATCCCTACCTCCTGCACAATCGAGGTGGATGGCCGCGAAATTATGCGCGATGGCAAGTTCACCCTCTAATTGCTGTCTGTCTTCAATGACCTATCAGGCGGCGGCTTACTTCTCTACTCAGGGATAGTCGCCGCTTGCAGCCTCTATGGAAGCATACATGTGTATGGAAGCAACCTTTAACGGGTCAGGAACGTATGACTTTTGGTGGTGAATGTGCTCAATACGTAAAATTATAGTAGGTCTTGTCTATGTTACAGTAAACTGTTGTGTATCATATTCTGCACTGGTTCTCCAGCGAAGATGTAGAGAGGAGCTGCCCGCTTTACTATGAGCAGGGGAAAACATCTTATCGGCAAGGAGCTGGGCTCTTGTACGTTGGAGCAACTGCTGGGCTACGGAGGATCGAGCGCGGTATATCTTGCTCAACAACAAAATCCTACACGCAAGGTTGCTATAAAGGTCTTTTTGCCACGCGATAATATGGACAAAAAGATGATGAGGGACTTCTATCGGCGCTTCCTGCACGAGGCGGAGGCGGCCAGCAAATTAGATCATCCCAACATTCTGCCGATCTATGCGTATGGCGAACAGGATAGCCTCCCGTATATCGTTATGCCCTATATGCCCGGTGGCACGCTCTCTCAATACGTGGCTAAACATGGCCCTATTTCCCTTGCTGAGGCGCAGTGGTTCCTTGAGCAGATCACTTCCGCGCTTGATTACGCGCACACTCACGGCTGCATTCATTGCGATGTGAAACCCGCCAATATCTTGTTGGATGGTGATGGCCGTGTGATGCTCTCCGACTTCGGCATTGCGCGCCTGACCACGGATGATGCAAAGCAGGTGCCCGCGAAAAACTCTGAGGCGATGATGGGAACCCCCGATTATATTTCGCCGGAGCAGGCACTGGGACAGGCCATCGATGGCCGCTCCGATGTGTATTCGCTCGGCGTGACGCTGTTTTTCCTACTGGCTAACCGCCTGCCATTTATCTCCGATACGTCGATTGCTCTGGCCCTGTTGCATGTGCATGAGCCTCCGCCTTCGTTGGCTTTGATACGCGCTGATATCTCACCTGCCCTCGATCGCGTGGTGCATAAGGCGTTGGCGAAAGAGCCTACGCAGCGCTTCCAGACGGCGGGCGAGTTCAGCGCCGCGTTCGCTCAGGCCGTTGCTCCCACTGAGAAGGCACAGGCCACGACGCTAAGTGGAAAACGGGCGGCTGTGCTGGGTACCTACTCTGGTTCAGGGCTCAGCGACTCCCAGCCCGTCATTGTCGCTTTAGATCCGCTCGTTCAGGTGAAACCCGTCTGGGCATCGAACTTTGCTAAACGTCGCTTTATTGCTGTTGCGTGCCTGCTGTTGTGCCTGTTGCTTACTGTGGGCTATATCACCAGCCTGGCGAGCAGAGGCCCGGTGCATGGGAATAGCCCGCAGGTGGTTGCTACTGCGACGCCCGACCCGGCTCAAGTTGACTATCTGAGCATGCAGAATGAGTGGCCTCAGAGTAAGACGTTCTTCTATGATAGCGTAACACGTCGCTATCACGTCTTGAACGATTCGCCGCAAACTGTGGCCCTCGCCCTGTGCAATAACTGCAACTTTAGTAAGTTCCTCCTTACCGTAACCCTCTCCGAAGTGCGCGATACGGCGCGCAATGCGAATTACTATGGCGTCGTGTTTCGCTCAAGTTCCGATCAGTCGCACTATTATCTCTTCGAGATCGTTACGAGTGGGGGCGGCCAGTACGCTTTTTCGCGCTTTGACGCGGGCGTGTGGACGCCGATTGCGTCTGGTCCGGCTCACCAGCTGGTAACCGGTCATGGCAGAAACAATATTGTGACGATCAGTGCGAGCGGCGATGCGTTTGCCTTCTCGCTCAATGGGAAGCGCGTTTCTCGTAAGCCAGCGATCGATTCCGCGAAGTTCCCGCTCCAGTCGGGCGAAGTTGGGCTGTATGTAGAGGAGCAAGGTTGCGAAGTGGCTTTCTCGCACCTCTACATTGTGCCGCGTAAGTAGCTTTCCGTTCCCCCGTTATAGCGGCAGAACGGATGACTCTCGCGCCGGGAAGAGCACGTTGAGCGCGTATCCCGTTTCATCGTTTACCCACACGTCAGGGAAGGCATGGCGCAGTTCGTCGATGCTGCGGTGCCCAAAGATGACCTGCAGGAAGACGAGCTCTGGAAAACCGCCGCCTGCGTTGGAGTCGTAAATGGGCACCTGCCAGTTCTCCGCCGTTGTGAGCCGCCCCCTGTCAAAGGCCATGCGCAACCCGCTACGATAGAAGTCGAGCTTGATCTCACCTGTGTATCCCGCTATATAGGAGTCGGCCAGCCGCTTCTCCAGCACCGGCGCGATAAGGCTGAGAAATGCGGGCAGGTCGGGTACGCGTACATACCAGGCGTATGGCTCTTCTTTCGCCTGGGCCAGCTCGCCGAGCGCGTCGTAGACCGGATGGGAGCGTCCCAGGAGAAAGGTGATAGCGCTGAATGTTTTGGTGCCGGGCTTCGCTGTGGGCATCTGCTCGCCATACGCTTTGAGCGCCCGTAGTACCGGAGGCAGCATGGCTCGTAGATTCGCGCCGGGCATGGACTCGAAGCCCCATACGGCAAGGCTGGAGCCCCAACGCGTAGGTGCCAGCAACACGTAGCCCTGCGCTACGCCAGTGCTGTCTACAATCATCTGTACGTTCGATGTCCTGCCCCATTCGGGCTGGATGCGCCAGGCTTCGAGTTCGTAGCGCCAGTAGCTGTCTGGGATGTCTGTCCAGATGATATTGTTGGCCTTGCGCCGCTGGTAGCTCTCTTGCATCAGGGGAATGTCCTCGCGGGTGGCTTCGCGCAGTGTATATGCCTCCTGCTCACCATCCTTCACCTCCGCTATCTGCGTCAGGAACGTTGTCCGCTTACCACCCAGGTCCAGCGCATATTCGTAGCCGAACTGACGGTAGAAGTAGGGGATGCCGGTGATGGCGGTGACCGGATGCCCCTCGTTTGCGCTGCGCTGATGTACCATGTCGAACAACACTCGCACGAGCCCACGACGACGATAATGCGGATCGGTGGCGACATATTCGGGCCGCCCTATCTCGAATGGGATACCTTCGTATTCCCAGGTCTGTCGCCACAGACAGGTACATGCGACAATAGGATTCCCTTCTTTGCGCGTGTCCTCTATCACCGCGTAGTCATTGGGACCCATCAGTGGATAGTCGCCGCGCATCATTCGTCGCACGCTGTTTGCCATATATGTGTTCTCCGGCTCTTCGGCTTTTTCGCGGAAGACCATCCCGATCAGATGTGCTATGTTCTCAGTGTCGGCTGCGGTGGACCAGCGCGCGAGAAGTCCGTCGCCTAAATCACGACGCTCGGTAGCGTCTTTTTCTGTAAACATGGGTATTGATACCTCGTTTCCTGGTTAGTGTGCTGAATACGTTGATTACTTTTTTCGCGATGCTGAGGGGTAACAAAAAACCGTGGGAACTATCGGCGTTGCCCACGGTGCGGAGAGATGGTCGTCGTCAAGCGACGAGCAGCCGTTCCCTCCCGAAAATGGGCAGAATCGTCCCCTGGGCCGGAAGAGTTGTTACATTGAATGGTGGTGGTGCGGCCACTAGTGAGGAGATAAGCAGATCGGCGAACTCCATCTTGTCTGGGCAGAGTATACTAAGCCCTACGGTACGCTGAGTATTCATACCGGGAGTCCTCCTTTTCTTGTGCATGATCGTGCTATAATAGTTGTGACCACTGGTCACAACTATACAGATTCGTATGGGGGTTTGTCAAGCATGTTTTGCGTCGCGTGCGCGATGCCGGGATGCTGCGTAGCGATTGACATTGACTGTACAACCCTCTATACTAAAACAGGCTGAAGCAGAACTTCGCCACTATGAAGCGCAAGCGTTGCATTGCAGGCGAAGGGGGGCTACAGTCAGTGTACTGAAGAATGTTGATGAGGATATGCGAGTGTGGTCGCCGTTATCACATCGGCACCTGGCGAGTGCCGGTTTGTCGGCTGGCTCAGCAGCCGTAATCCATAAAGAGCGGAACTGTGAAAGACGTTCGTCAAGAGACGAGATCCTTTGAAAGGCAGGATAGCTAAAAGATGACCTATGTAATTACCCAGCCGTGTATTGGCGTGAAAGATGCCTCTTGTGTAGATGTTTGTCCGGTAGACTGCATTCATCCTTCACAGAATGAAGAAGGTTTCGAAGAAGCGGAGCAGCTTTACATCAACCCTGATGAGTGCATTGACTGCGGTGCCTGCGAGCCTGCCTGCCCCGTGACCGCTATTTTTGAGGAGTCCGCCGTTCCTGATGAGTGGAAGAGCTTCATCAAGATCAATGCCGATTTCTTTAAATAATAAGCGGCTCGCGTTTTGCATAAGCAGGGCCACTGTTATTTCGTTTCAGGACAATTGTGGTGGGCGTGCCCTATGTGAAAGGTGTATGCCCACCCATCCACAGTGTAGAATGCCTTTTCTTTATTTCTACACACTGTGCTATAATACCTGTGCTACGTTGATGCTGTATGCACACACACTACTTCTTATGGAGCAACCCCTATGCCAGTAACTCGACGCAAACGCGCCAATCCACCAGATCAGCCAGAAAATAATACAAACCATCTCGCTGATCAACCAGAGAATAGCCCGGAGGGCCTCGCCACCGAGCGCCCCGCCGCTTCTCCTGCCGTGCCGAAAGAGACGGAGCAAGCCGCAGACACTTCTGCCGCACCCGCGCCACCTCCAGCGCCTACACGCCAGGACAACGCTCCTTCCGCATTCACCCTTCCTTCCGGTCAGACGTTTTTGCCACCTCCCGCTCTCTCTCCATCTACCAATGGTGAACGTGGAGAGCGTGGTGAGCGTGCCGAACGGAATGAGCGTGCCGAGCGGGGCGAACGCGCGGATTATCCCCCTATCGAGGGCGGACGCCGTACCGCTCGTGGGGAGTTCTTCCGTCGCCCTCCACAGCAGCCCGTTCCCCCACCGGCAGCTATGCCTCCGTTGCAGCCGCCTTCTCATGAAATCAAGCTGCCGCTGGGAAAAGAGCCGGGTGATACTCTCGGGGATCCACTGCATCTGGCATATAATCCCGGCTATACTGGTGCCGAAGAGGCTCGTAGCGCCCTGCTCCAGAAATTGGAGGCCGAGAGCAAGGCGGGCGGGCGCGCACGCTGCTGGAATTGCGGCTCCCTGGCGATTGTCTATGATCGCTGGAATACGCGCAGTAAAGCGCTCGGTGATGTTGGCGTGGCATTCTGTGAGATCTGTGGCGTGTGGAGTGTGATGTAGCTTTGCGCCCGCTGACAATTGGATGACTACATAGGCGCTCTGGCTCCGTGCATTCTCTGGAAAAGTACTTGAGGGAGTGCAACTCACGTTTATCCCTCAACGTATATATCGATGAGAAGAACCTCTTCGCACATATTGGAAGAGGTCGGTTTTCTATCAATCGCTCCGTATGCTGAACAGGCTCCCGGTGAGCGTTCAGCTTCGATAGTTCTTTACAGCGAGGTTCGCTTATGTATAATCCAGGCAACAACAATTCATTCGGCGGTGGCGGATTCGGAGGTGGCCGTGGCGGCGGCTTTGGCTCCCGCTATCAATATCAGACGCTTCCTTACGGCTATAGCGAAGCACAATCCAGCTCGCTGATCGGCAAGGTGATGGGGCTGCTGGCTTTCTCCTTCATCTTTGCCTCCCTGGGCGCTTTCGTCGGCATCTTCTTTTTGCAGCTGACGTTCAGTACGTATCTGTTCGTGGCGATCGCTGGCCTGGTGGTCCTGATCGCGTTGCGCTTTCTGATTCAGAAGCCCGGCCTTAACCTGGTCCTGCTCTACCTGTTTACGTTTCTGGAGGGTCTATCGCTCGCGCCGCTGCTTGGGTACTACATTGTCTCTGCTCCCTATATCCTGGGCGAGGCGTTCCTGATTACAGCGCTTACCTCGCTGTCTCTGGCACTCTACTCCTGGACGACGAAGCGCGACTTTACACGCCTGGGCGATTACCTCTTCGTGGGTATTATCTTGCTGCTCGTCGCGGGTATCGTGGGCATCTTCTTCCATTCGACAATCTTCGCGCTGATCATCTCGGTGGTCGGAATCGCGATCTTCTCCGGCTACGTGCTCTACTATGTGCAGCGCGCAAAGTATATGGCGGATACAATGCCGAACGCGATTGGCCTGACTGTCTCTCTATTCATCACGATCATGAACCTGTTCCTGTACATCCTGGAACTGCTCTCGATTCTGCAAGGCAATCGACGCAGGTAGGCAAAATGATGATAAAATATGGCGGAGGAGAACAAAATCGGAATAGATTGGCAATCCTGGGTGTTCTCCTCTGTAGTAAATGAACTCGTCATGCGTCTTATCTGGAAGTACAGATAGAAGCTTTAATTTTACAAGGTGAAAGAGAGATACTTATGAGCACACAAGCAAATTTGTTCCATGTCGGAGATCAGGATTTCAGTACAAAGGTTCTGGGTGCCTCCACTCCCGTAATCGTCGATTTCTGGGCAGCCTGGTGTGGCCCCTGTCGCAATATTGCCCCTGTCTTCGAACGCTTGAGCAACGAGTATCAAGGCAAGCTGGGCTTCGCGAAGATGGACATCGATGAGAATGGCGATACCCCCAATAGCCTCGGTATTCAGGCCATCCCGACGCTGATGATCTTCAATGGCGGAAAAGAAATCGCCCGCCTGGTCGGCCCTCAGCCCAGCCGCTTGAAGGCTGAGATTGATCGGGTGCTCGCGGCCAATGGTATCGCCGTTGCCTAGTTTGCGCGTGAATTGGCCCCACTTTCTGGGGCCAATTCACAATATTGCCCCCTTTTCCTCTCGACGCTTCCTACATTTTGTGATATATTCTTCCCATGTTCACATTCTTTTGATTTCTGTTGTCTGGACATAAGGGGAACTGTATATGCCTACTTTGGAACGCTCCAATCCTTTACCTTTGTACTATCAATTAAAAGAGGTGCTCAAGCAGCAGATCCACGCCGGGCACCTGGCTCCTCATACCGCTATTCCGTCCGAGCCGGAACTGGTCGCACAGTATCATGTGAGCCGCGCTACCGTCCGCCAGGCACTTACGGAACTGGTCCACGAGGGCCTGCTCTACCGCCAGCATGGACGCGGCACGTTCGTCTGCGAACCACGCGTGCAGCAGCGCACCCTGACGGAGCTCTCTAGCCTGAGCGACGAACTGCGTCGCCGTGGCAAGCGTCCCGGCGGGATGCTCTTTAAGAGCGAGCTGGTCCGTGGTTCTCACACTGTTCGAGAACAACTCCGCCTGACGGATGAAGAACAGGTTGTCCGCCTTGAACGCTTGCGTACTGCTGACGATACTCCCATCGCTTACGAGCTTGACTATCTGCCCTATCCCCGCGCCTCCAGCGTCTATCAGCGCGCGCAAGAGGCCGCCGGTGGCTCCCTCTACACTCTTATGGCAACCGAGGGGCTGCATCCCTACATTGCTGAACAGAGCATCAAAGCCGATACCCCTTCCGATCGCGAGGCTGAACTGCTGCGTGTCCCCTCTTCTACCGCCGGTGTGCGCCTGGCCTGTACCGTCTTCGATGATACTGGCGCGCCGATCGAATATACCGAAGCCTTCTACCCCGGCGCTCAGTTCGAGTTCCACGTGACCTTGCGTGTGGCGCGCTAGCATACTTGCCTGCCCTCGTAAAATTGGTTGGTTCCCTCAACTGCTAGCAGTCGAGGGAACTTTTCTAGCACATGTTTACTTGACGGAGCAGGTTTTCGTGGGTATACTTTCCTCGCTGAAGGCGGTAGGAGCTTGTGTTCTTTCTCGATCCACAAGAGGATGCTGAAAAAAGAGGGTATTGAAAATGGTAGAAGAAGATGGTAGAGCGTGCTATACTACGCAAGGACTAAAACTTGCTAAGTATTTTTAAGCAGCATCATATACCGCCTAAAGGAGAATAAAGTCATCTATGGATGAAATGCAGGACGGAAGAAATACCGATAACCAGAACCCCATTCCAGTCCATTTCGTGGACCGGAATGCGCACGACGACGAACAGACCTGGACCGATCGCGGCAATGCCGCCGTTCAACGCGAGGACTACGAGTCAGGTGCCGAAGCTTTCGAACATGCCGTGGAGGCAAATCCCGGCGATGCTCGTGCCCGCTACAATCTGGCCCTGGCACGCCAATTCCTGGGCGATCCCGAGGGGGCCGTGGCGGGTTACAGGCGCGCGATCGACCTGGACCCGCAGTTGCTCGATGCGTATATCAACCTGGGCAATGTCTACGGTGAACTTGAATTGAATCGCGAGTCTCTTGAGATCTTCCAGATGGCTCAGGATCTGGCTCCCGACAATGACGAGATCTGCCTGAGCGTGGGTGATGCCTATCGCGTTCAAAATCTCTTCGAGGATGCCAGCCAGGCGTATCGTCAGGCGCTTATCCTCAATCCTGAGAATACAGTGGCCTCCGAGAATCTGCGCGATGTGCGCGAGCGTATCAACGATCAACTGCGGCGCGTGATGGACCAGGAGCGCCGCGTCGATGATGATCCCGCCGATCCCGCGCGCTACGCGGAACTTGCCAGCCTGTACCTGGATATGCGCCGCTACGACGATGCCCTCTCGACCGCCAATCAGATGTTGACGCTCGATCTCGATAGCCGCGCTGGCTATGATATGCTGGCCTCCGTCTATGAGCAGATGAACGATCGCGATCAGGCCGCCGATACCTATGCCCGCATCGTCTCTCTCGATCCCAATGACGCCGAAGCCTGGGAGCATCTTGGCACCTGGCGCTCGCTACAAGGGCGCAATGATGAGGCGATCGATGCCTATGCGCGCGCGATCGAGCTTGATCCACAACGCATCACTTCTCGCTTCAGCCTGGCGGAGACCTACCTTGAGGCCGAACGCTTCGATGATGCCCTCTCTACCTACCGTGGCTTGATCGAGAGCGGCGAGGCCGGTCAGCTGCAGAGCGACGACCTGGCGGCTGCCTATGCCGGATTGGCCGATACATACAACTCTATGGAACGCTACCACGATGCCATTCAGACCGCGCAGACGCTGCTGGAGCACTATGAGGATGATCCAGAGGGGTACTATCAGCTTGCCGCCGCTTACGATGGACTCGCCAATTATGATGAGGCCATTACGAACTACCAGAACGCGATCGAGAGCGATCCACTCAATGCTGACTACTACAACGATCTCGCCGATACGTTGCGCGAGGTGAAGCGCTACGATGAGGCGCTCGATGTCGCTCAGCAGGCTATCTCTATGGACCCCTCGCTGGTTCTCGCCTACGAGACCCTGGCGCAGATCTATACGGAGACCAATCGCCCCGATGAGGCCGCTGAGGCTCAGAGCCAGGCGGAGACCTTACGCTCACTGAACGAAGACTAAGCGCACTCTCGTAGGCTGTAGACAAT
>JALYTQ010000014.1 GCA_030854195.1 Chloroflexota bacterium | reverse complement strand
GCGTCCATCCGGTCCGCGGTCCTCGTGAGGGGAACCGGATGGACGCAAGGCCCATCCCTACTGAGTTACGTAAACGCTGTTCTAGCGGGAAACGAAGAGCTGCACGATATAGAAAAGGGCGGCGGCGGCAAGAAAGAAATTGAAGATCCCCGTGATGGCACGCGAGGCCGCGAACGTCCCACTGCGCGGACGAATACAAAAAAGCGCCGTGCGCAACGTCACAAAGAAGATGCCAACCAGGAACAGGAAGTTTAGGACGCGCACGGGAAGCGCGCCATTGAAGAGTGCAAAGGTCAGAACGACGGCCCCAAAGGTCAGCAATGCGCCGACAATAGCCAGGACCGCGAACCCCACAAAGGAAAACTCTTCGAAAGAGTGTGAAAGCAGCCTGGGCGTCATACGCCAGATGATATATAATCCCCCCGCGTACGCAATAAGGCTTATCAATACCAATAGAACATTCTGCATATATTTTTCATCCCCACACAATTTTTGTCGTTATCACTCATATCTGACCAGGTCTGGTCAGTTTCAGCCTGCTAGCCAGAACTCAGCCATGTACATAAGTCTATTCCCTTGAGAAGATAGGCCCACTGACAATAAAGTACAGCCTGTTTTTCCTGCCATGCCATTGTACCACGCCAACGGCTGTGCTGTATTCTTTCAGGCCATATTGTCGGCACGATCTTTTCCATGTAACGAACATTCTATCCAATTGAGGACACTTTTATGGACGGATCGGACCGTGGAAACGGCACAAAATAGGTAGCTATTTTTTAACGGTTGTGTTACAGTAGAACAGGAAAACAAGCACATGCGAGGGAGATTATTCATGGCAGAACTGGTCTGGAAAGGCAAGAACTGGCCTCTCGACCATCAACCGCGCTCCTCGCCCGAGTCAGTTCTCGTGTATCCAGCACCACCTTTGCTCACCAGCGCTTACTGCTCTGGAGAGGCGCAAGAGGCCCAGGCAAGCGCGGACCTCGTAACCCCCTCTAGCTGGTTCAACCGCTTGATCCACGGCGACAGGAGCAGCGTCCTGCCAGCCCTACAGGCTGAGTTTGCCGGTACCGTCGATCTGATCTACATCGATCCGCCTTTTATGACCGGTCGCACGTTTAACAATAGAGAGCAGATTGCGTACAGCGATATCTGGAACAACGATCTGGATGGCTATCTCCAATGGCTGTATGAAACGCTGCAGCTGCTCTACATACTGCTCGCACAGGAGGGAAGCCTCTATGTTCATCTCGACTGGCGCGTCACCCACTATGCGAAAATCATGCTGGATGAGATCTTCGGTACAAGCGTCCAGGTCAATGGTCCAGGCTTCAAGAACGAGATCATCTGGCACTATCAGTCGGGTGGGAGCTCACAGCGATATTTTGCGCGCAAGCACGATACTATCCTGCTGTATACAAAATCGGGCCAGTACTGCTTTCATGGCGAACGCGTGGGCACGCAACGAGGCAAGCAGAAACGCAACCATATGCGTAAGGAAGTGGGACCCGATGGCCGTGTCTCATGGAGCATTCGTTCCGCCGGTCGCATCTACACCTACAGCGAAGACGCCACAATGGCGCGGGCCGACGTCTGGAGCGATATCAGCCATCTTCACCAGCGCGACCCCGAGCGCACCGGATACGCAACTCAGAAACCAGAAGCCCTGCTAGAACGTATCATTCTGGCATCTTCCGAAGAAGATCAACTCGTCCTTGATTGCTTCTGCGGCAGTGGAGTCACGCCCACTGTGGCCGGGCGACTAGGACGACGCTGGATAGCAAGCGATAGAAGCGAGGTTGCCATCGCGATGACGCGAGAACGTCTGCAAGCAGCCAGGCAGGTGCAACCTTTTGCATTGCAATACGTGAATAGAAAGGGACCTGTGTCAGGCACGCTTCAGGATAGCAGGTAATAGATCGCAATGCAGTGATATACTACAGCTAACGATTGAATACGCTAACACTTCTCGCAAGGTCTTTACAGAAGATTAATGGACCGAGCTGCAATAAGCACGATGGCCATACAGATAAGTGAAAAGAGAAAGTATGCTAGAGTTACTAGAACAACTATTCAGGCAGGTGCGCTCCTACACGCAAGCAGAGCGCTATGATCGTCAGCAGGTTTATCAGGAATCGCCCCGGCACACTACCATGCAATTCGATCGTGACGCGGAGGATATGATTATTCAGGGGCTGATCGAGAGCAACATCGGCTTCGAGGTCGTCACAGAAGAGAGGCCGACGTTCACCACCGTTTCTAACCCGCCCTATCGCATCGTGATCGACCCCATCGACGGTTCACAGAATATAGCGCGCGGACTGATGACGGCGGCGATCGCGCTGGCGGTGCTGCCTATCGACGAGCCTGTGCTCCCCGAGAACGTGCAGTGGGCGCTGGTGGGCGAGCTCTTCAGCGGCACCGTCTACCAGGCGACACGCGGCAATGGCGCATTCCGTAATGAACGGCGCTGCCAGGTCAGCACAACGAAACACATCAAGGATAGCCTGGTTGGCATAAACCTGGATGAGAGAGATAAGGGTACCTTGCGCTCACTACTCCTGGAGAAACCGGCCTTCAGCGGTATTCGGCGTACCGGCAGCGCGGCCATCGACTGCGTATATGTTGCCAGCGGCACCTACGACGCCTATATCGATGTTGGTGATGTGTTAACCGGCGAGTCGTTCCTGGCATCGCTAAGCATTGTCCTTGAGGCAGGCGGCATCGTGAGCGATCAGGCGGGGAAGCCGCTACGGCCAATTACGGGCCTGACCGAGGGCTATTCGATCGTTGTAGCTGGCTCAAAAGAGCTTCATGCCGAGATCCTGGCGAAGATTAGCACGCCTAAAAAAGTCTGAGCCATCTCATAGAGCGGCGTGTGCCAACGCGCTCTATACCGGGAACAAGTACCAGTTTTAGTCAACTTGTATCATATTAGTACATAGGTATTTTCAAGAGAAAAAACTTTATGACCATAAAGGACTCACATATGCAAATACAAGAACATTACAAGGCACAAAAATATGTATCAGTGCTCTTATGTAGCGGGCTAGCGCTTATGCTGCTGCTCTTAAGCGCTTGCGGCTCCAGTGACACAACGGCTCCAGTCAATAGCGGCATAACGGGCGTCATCGCCACGCCAGCCATTGACCTGGCCCTCACCAATCAGGGAGCGGCCCAGCTCCAATCCTTCCAGCAGTGGATCGGTCTGGTCAAGCAGTACGGTGGCGACACCACGACCTATCAGCAGCAGTATGACACTGACCAACAGGCGCTGCAGCAAGCGAAGACGAGTACGGATTACAAGAAAGCGTTGAGCAGCCTGAACGACCAGATAACAGCCATCCAGATACCGGCTATGAAGATAGAAGATCTGAAGTTGCAGCAGCAACTCAAGCAGCAGGTCGCTACCTGGGGCAAGCAGCACACACACTATAACGCTTATGACAACACCACGTATCCACTTGGGTACGAGTATGGCGATAATGGTATTGGCGGCTGGACCCAGGACGACCTGACTGGTGCCAAAACGGTGGCAGACTACCAGCAAGCCATTGAGAATCTCAATATGTACCTGATCAACTTCCAGGCGTTGAAGGACGACTCGAAAGATAGTACTCCCTATAACAAGGTCCACCAATCCGATCTCGAACTGATGCAGCACTACGGGAAGACCGGGCAGAAAGTGGTCGTTGTCTCGTTAGAAGAGCAGGCCATGCGTATTTACGATAACAGCAAGCTCGTCAACGCCTTCCTGGTTACAACGGGGCGACCTGATCGTCCGACGCCGCCGGGAGTCTGGTGGGTCGAGGGGAAGAAGTCGCCGACCGTATTTAAGGCCGGAGTGCCGAAAAGCTCGCCCGAATGGTATCCCGACACACCGATCAACTACGCCATGCAGTTTCTCAGCGAAGGCTACTTCCTGCACGATAGCTGGTGGCGCGATGACTACGGTCCCGGCACCAACTATCCGCATGTCGACTCCAGCGGCGACTCATTCTCGTCGCAAGGCTCGCATGGCTGTGTAAACCTCTCGAAGGTTGATGCCGGATGGGTCTATGGCTTTGTGAACATATATACGAGCATCATCATCTATTAGCCAAGGTACGCGAGGGCAGTCAAAAGCAAGAGGGAAAACCAGTTGCAACCGGTTTTCCCTCTTGCTTTTGACTGCCCTCGTCTAACAGAGATTAATTTTGAGGCTTCAATATAGCGCTGAAGCCCTGCCACATACCAGTGAACATAGGATAGGACATGCGCTGGAAGTTCGCGGGCGAAGAATCGGCGATGTAGACGTACTGGCTATCACCACCACGCACGACAAAAATATGGCCACCGGGATACAACACGCTATCGCGCACGCCCACGATAATCGGTGAACCCTGATTAGCAATGCTGACAAGATCCTGCACGGTGCGCGCATGGCTGGCATCGGTGGTGAAGCCAAAAGCAGCAGCGGTCTTAGCGATACCATTTTCGCCCAGGAGGCCGAGTTGCACATCCCAGACGCCCAGAGCCTGCTCCTTTTGCAGCACATCAGCGGCGATCAGATGACGCCCATAGGAGTTCATGACCATCTCCATAGCGATACCCGAACACGAGGAGTAGCTCCAGGTCTGCCATTGGTAGACGCTGTAGTACTGATCGCGCAGCGCGGAGTTGACACGCTGCAGACGGATGCTGGCCGTCAGAGGCAGAGTCGCAGATTGCGCGGCAGGATGTACATCAGCAGGCTGCGTATAGGCCTGAAAGGTCAAATTGAGAGCGTGCGAGAAGCTCTGAATTGGTCCTTCGACCACCGTCGTCTGCGCGAAAAGCGTGAGCAGCAGCATAATCAGGAAGCCCAGAGAAACAAGCGTGCGACGCCGTGAATACCAGGCAGGAGGCAGAGTAAACGCAGGCGCTGGCTGCTCGATCCCCACAATATTTCCTTCATGCAAGTGCAAAATAGCGGTAACGTGGCTATCGAGCGGGTGAGCGGGAAAGCTCCATTGGGTAGCGAGCCTTTGTTTGTGGCGGGCGTACTCGCGCCGGGCACCAATGAGGAAAGTGGTAATGATCAGCAGCATCACCCCTAGCAAAAGGGTTGTGATGATGACAGACAACATACGTAAACCTCTCTAAGAAATTTTGATGGTAACGATTTCATTGTGTTTAGTATAACTCGCTTCCCCAAAGGGAGCTATATTTTTGCCCAAAACAGCCATATCGGGCTATGCCTTTAGCGTCAATCAGGAATATAAACACAACAAAAGATGCATCTTTACAGCTTCTTCACTTATCCTCAACCTTTTCTTCACCACATTACGGTATATTAAAGTATATATACCTACAAAGTGTTACGGAAGAGAGAGAAGGAAAAACATGTCTTATCAGCCACCACCACCAGAATTTTCACAACAGCCTCCACAGGGGCCGCAATATGCGCCACAACAGCAGCCGATGTACCAGCAGCCACCGCAGGGGCAGCAGTATGATCCACGGTTTGCTCAACCTATGCAATCGCCGATGCCGCCACAACCGCTACGCAGGCCCAGGCGTTGGCCCTGGATCGTTGCGCTCATCGTGGTCTTCTTCATTGGCTTTGGCCTGGGACATATTGGTACAGGCGGTGGTACAGCAGCGGTACAAAACACAGCAACAATACAGACCACAGCAACACACGCAAGCACTGCGCCACAGCAAACTCCACAAACTTCCAATACTGGGCACCACAAGATAGGCGAGACGGTGAATGTTGATGACATATGGCAAGTCACCGTTACCGGAGCAAAAACCAACCAGGGTGACGATATTATGCATCCCAAAGCAGGCCATGCATTCTTATCTATCGATGTATCAATGAAGAACATTTCATCCAGCCAGCAGGCAGCATCGAGCTTAATTCAGTACAGTTTACGTGATACAGCCGGGCAGCAATACAATGAGACGATTGCGACAAATGCCACCAGCCCTGATGGCCCTGTCAATGCAGGAGCTCCACTGAAAGGCACGCTCACGTATGAAGTACCAACCAGTACAAAATCATTTGTCTTAGGTTTTATCGCAACACTTACCGGCCAGCAGGCGAGCTGGGATATTACTGCGTAGTACCTTGATAGACAAAGAAGCCTTCAGACAGAGAGTCTGGAGGCTTCTTTGTAGCGCTGCCTGTGCTTATCTCACAGGCAGCCGCATGAGCACATCTGACTATGGAGTTGTCTAGTTCACATATTGCATCACACACTCCATAGAGCAGAAATGCAACTGCGTGCCCTCGGGGCGCACTGCGCAATGTGCATGGACTTTGTGTGTGCAATAGAGATTTGCGCACGACAGCAGAATATCTTCTTTAGGTGTATGGCAGATGTGACACAGCGTATCAACCTGCGTCTCTGCGTTTTCTTGTTTTGTAACAGCGGACATGGATATCTTCTCCTGACCTTCCTTACTACATAGACCACACCGATATTTTCTCGGCTATCAAAAAGAGAGTTTAGAACGAAATAGTGGGTAATGCAATATTGTGAGGGGGATGGTGAAAATGGTCCTATGTGAGGGTGTTTCAATTTCCTCAATTATAGTACGCGTAGAGAATGAGTGTAGTATATTGGAACAAAGCGGCAGAAGTTTCGTTCTGACCTGATGAACACTATATTGAACATTCTCTTCAACGTCAAGCAAAACCTGGCACTAGTATGGTAAGGAGCTCTTATTATGTTCTACATCGGCTGCCCCATGTGGGGCTATAAAGAATGGGTGGGCAGCTTTTTCCCGGCGCGCACGCCTGCCAGCGATTTTCTGCGCATGTATAGTCGGCGGTTGAGTGCGGTTGAGGGCAACACTACTTTTTACGCGCTTCCGTCGGTGGAGACGGTAAGTAGATGGCGACAGGAGACGCCGGAGACGTTTCGCTTCTGCCCCAAGATCTCGCGTGATATCAGCCATGCAGCACGATTGGACGAGAAGAGGGACGAGACGCGGATCTTTGTGGAGCGTATGCGCGGCCTGGGAACGCGGCTGGGACCGATCTTTTTGCAGCTTCCACCTGCGCTCGGACCGGCTCAGCTCGGGCAATTGCAGGCGTTCCTGAACTTCTGGCCGAGGGAGGTGCGTCTGGCTGTAGAAGTACGTCACCCTGCCTTTTTTACTCAGGCTCACACAGAGAGTCTGAATGAGCTGCTCGGTCGCTACAATGTAGCACGAGTACTGATGGATACGCGTCCCATACGCATCGGCTCGGAGCATGAGCAGCAAGTGTTGCAGGCGAGAGAGCGCAAACCGAACCTTCCATTGCAGATCGCACTCACCAGCGACATGGCCTTTGTGCGCTACATCGGCAATCCGAGCATGGAGGCGAACGAACGCTTTCTCGCGGAATGGGCGCGGCAGATAGGACAGTGGCTCGCACAAGGCATAACGGTCTACGCCTTCTGCCACTGTCCATTTGAGGAGCACTCGCCCGGCATTTGCGCCGAGCTCTATAAAAGGGTTACGGCCTTCGTTCCACTTCCACCCTTGCCAGAGCGGACGGGAACGGAACCGGAACAGCCTCGTCTGTTTTGAGAATCGAGGAGGGGGTTACCTGGAGCCTCTTAGCAGAAACGACGGAGGGCGCGGCCATCAGGCGCGACGATGCGGTAACTTTTCTATAGATTCTGGTATATTTCTCTGCCATAGTGGTGACAGAAAAATACTTTTCTGCATAGGCACGCACGGCGGCGCGATCTAGCTCCGCGATGCGCGGAATAAAATGTGCCATCTCACTTACGTTGTGGACCAGGAAGCCATTTTTCTTATGTGAGACGATCTCTGGAGCGGCCCCACGGGCGAATGAGATCACAGGACAACCGACGGACATAGCCTCGATCATCACCATACCGAATGGCTCTTCCCACTCGATGGGATTCAGGAAGCCACGCGCACGGCTGAACAGGTGGATCTTCTGTTCGGTATTGACCGGGCCAATATATTTGACCTGCTTATGGTCAATGAGCGGCTTGATGACATCGTTAAAATAGCTCACCGACTCGCGTACATGACGATCAATCGTTCCGGCAAGCACAATGGGTATGCCAGCTTTCTCCGCCGCTTTAATCGCAAGGTGGGCACCCTTCTCAGGCACCAGACGACCCAGCCAGGCAACAAAATTCTCAGGCTCCGCTACTACCGGGCGAAATTTCTGCAGCGGAATGCCGTGATGGACAACACCTACGAAATTAAGGGGATACGTCACCTCGGCGCGAGCGCTTTCGCTAATGGCGACCACTGGCACCGGTGAAAGCCAATCCATAAAGTATTTGTCGGCATCTCCGGTCCAGGACTGGACGCGATCAAAGGGGAAGCGACTGTGCAGCGTTACTACAAGAGGCGTGGTCATTTGAGCAGTAAGAGGAAAGACATACATATCCGCACTAGAAGAGAGATGAGCATGCACGATGTCAAAATCATGCCCCTTGATGTACTCTACGGCCTTGTGCATGTGGTAGTACGCCTTGAGATGTCCTGACCACGGCACACCGGAGTCAGCGAGCGACTTCGCAAAAAACGAGATGAGCTTCGCCGATGTCTTTGCATCACCGGGAGCAAACAACGTGACATCATGTCCTTGAGCGACCTGTTCCTCCACGAGATTGTATAGCACAAACTCGGTGCCGCCATAGTTCTTAGGCGGTATCGAAATCCACGGCGGAGCAATATGCGCAATTTTCATGATATTTCTTGACTATCCTTTCCCTCTCCAACGACTTCTTTGCAGTTGCATGGCCGCATAGCAGGAGCCGCTGAGACAGCGGTTGCAATTAAATACAGAACTGTTCTTTGCGGTTGCATGACCGCATAGCAGGAGCCGCTGAGACAGCGGTTGCAGTTAAATACAGAACTGTTCTTTATAGTTGACATGACTACCTGGTAGGAGCCACTGAAAACGGCGTTTGCAACCGATTATAGAGCTTGTTCTTTTAACACAATACGGATGACACCCTCCTACGAAACGGCTACAAATAAGCTTCCCAACTTTTATACGTATAACCCCACGCCAGGGTTCCACTACGATGCGACAACTTCCTATCAACATCATTATAATATATACTAACAATACCAGATAAGTGAAGCATAAATATTTCGTTCATGAGCAAAATTTCATGATGATCTATCATTAACATTCCTTAATTAGAGCAAACTTACTTCAATTTACACTATAAACCGTGGAAGCAGGCGGAACTATACGCACGTGCTTGTCTGCAAGTGTTTAGATCACACTTACGTTATTTATGCACCAGGTAGTGGAGCATGGAAACGTATTCAGCAGAAGGTGACGAAGCAATACGCTAGAACACTTTCAAGCATAAGTGAGTGTGTTTATCAAGCTAGAAAGCAAGTACAAGGTTATATTCCTGATATGCACATAGGAATTTTTGTTAAAATACGCTTTATTGAGTAGGCATTGAGCGAAATACGTATTTTCTAGAGGTCCTCTTGACTTCTTACGCGCTACACTGACAGAGGCAGGAGTAGAACGCTCCGGGCAAGCATAGCAGTGTAGAGCAGCGGGAAGAAGGCGCAACAATGGGTTCCATATCGTATATCCAGCCAATTGAAACAAGGGTAGAGCCAACCTGGCGGCGCTATGTTTTGGATAGTCTCTTTGCCATTGTTGGGTCGTTGTCGATTACCGCCATTATCGCACTGTTGCACCTCTATCCACGCATTCCCAATGCCTCGATCCTTTATCTGTTGATCGTCCTGGGACTGGCAAGCACACGGGGACGGTACGCGGCTATTGCGGCATCGATCATTGCTTTTCTTTCCTTCGACTTCTTCTTGATACCCCCACTCTACGTTTTTACCATTGCGCGGGCGGAGGAGTGGATAGCCCTCTTTGCTTTTCTGGTGACGGCCCTTTTGACCGGACAGATGGCCTCGACGCTGCGGCTACAGGCGCAGGAGGCACGCCGTCGCGAGCGCGAGACAAACATTCTCTACGAGCTTGTACGTACGACGAATAACGACGAGAGGCTTGAGCAGCAACTCAACACTATCACCAATGCTATCGTGACGGTTTTTTCGTCGTGGGGAATACGTGAGTGCAACCTCCTGCTACCCGACTACGACGGGACGCTGACCATGCAGGCAAGCGCACCACGCTTCGTAAAACAGCCCGAGCTGTCATCCGACGAGAAAGAGATTGCCTTGCAGGTAATGAAGAGCGGGAAAGCCATCGGTCTGCACGATGTCGCCCTGGCACCGCAGCACATGCCCGGCTTCTCGCCGCGCATCGTTATTCAAAGCTCGAAGGCGGGCCAGGTTGCGCGCGTGCGCCTGCTTCCGTTAAAGACGGGGCACCTGATCGTTGGTGTCCTGCGCCTGCGCATCGAGACAGGCCAGTTTCATCTAGCCGCTGAGGAGTCATTACTGGAGGAGCAGGAACGAGCCGATCCGCGCACAACCTTTTTCTGGACCTTCCTCGATCAGGCGACCTCTGTCATCGAGCGCGCGCGCCTGCGCCGCGAGAGCATGCATGTCGAGGTGCTCCAACGCACCGATGCACTGCGTAAAGCGCTGCTCTCGTCGGTTTCGCACGATCTACGCACCCCGCTCTCGTCGATCAAGGCGGCGGCCAGTAGTCTGTTGCAGCAAGATGTGCAGTGGAGCGAGGAAGAGCGGCGCAGCTTCGCTCAGGCTATCGAGCGTGAGGCCGATCGGTTGAACCGGCTGGTGGGCAATCTGCTCGATATGTCGCGCATCGAGGAGGGCGCGCTGAAGCTTGAGAAGGATAGCTACGCGGTTACTGATCTGATGCATGAGGTTCTGGAGCGCATGCAGCCTCTCCTGCAACAGCGCGCGGTCCACGTACGCATGGATGAGGAGCTGCCATTGCTCGATTTTGATTATGTACAGATGGACCAGGTATTTACCAATCTCATCGAGAACGCCGTTCGCTACACGCCAAAGGGGACGCCGATCGATATAGGTGTGCAAAGAGAGGGCAAGCAGGTCCTCATCACGGTGGCGGACCGCGGTCCGGGCATACCCGCTATCGATCTCAAGCGCGTCTTCGACAAGTTCTACCGCGTGCAGCGCGACAAACAAACCGGCAACTACCCGACCGGTACGGGGCTGGGACTGGCCGTCTGCAAGGGCATTGTCGAGGCGCACGGCGGGAGCATCTGGGCCAGTCCGCGCGATGGGGGCGGCGTTGTCTTCTCGGTATTACTGCCGTTCAGTAAGACGGAGAAAATCTCTGCCTAAAAATAGGCCGCCTTCACCTTTTGAATAAGCCACCTGTTGAGAATGAGCAATGGGCTACTTCGCGATCGTGTAGCCAGCATCGTCCAGCGTTGTCTCAATCATTTGCATCGACACCTGGTCAGGATGATAGCGTAGATGGACCGTCTTTGTGGGGATATCGGTCTGGACCTTCTCCACGCCAGCGAGCGAGCCGAGTGAAGTATTGATTGTCTTGACGCAGTGCTCACAACTTACATCGGGAACGGAAAGCGTAATCTCCTGAACTTCAGCCATAGTAAAAATCCTTTCATGCACTATAATAGGCTTCATACTCTTTTTTAACGATTGCCCGCGATATTGTAGAGCTGAACCAGTTCCTGAATCACCTCATCCTCGCGATCGCCTTTGATCCCCTCTGGCACGCAGGTCTGCAGGTGTCCCTCTAACACAATGCTTTCGAGCTTCTCCAGAGCCTTGCGCACAGCATACGTCTGACGCAGGACATCGACGCAGTATTTATCCTCCTCCACCATTTTACGGATGCCAGCGACGTGGCCTTCGATATAAGAGAGTCTTTTCAGGACATCTCGACGGCGTTCATCTTGCATAGTACCCGACCTTTCTCCATTGCATACGCCTGCGCTTCCTACAAGAAGCCTTTTCTCCGTTCACTATACCATACCCCCTGGGATAGGGTCAAGAGTCGCTTTGACCTTAAGGTAGATAGAGGATTGACACGCAGGATTAGAGTACTAATAGGGTCGTTATTCGCTTTCAGTACATACGTAAAAGGCTAGACATATGGCATCGACGCAACCAACATCGCCCATAGTGGATGAGCAAGGGCAGACGAGGCCACAGAAGGGACATCGCTTGCTCGTTATTTTGCTGGCATTTGCAGTCATCCTCCTCCTCATTGGCTGGCAGGTAGTGAGCACGCGTGGCAACAAGACGGACCCCACGGTCGCGGGCCGCCCGCTCTCCAATGCCCAGACGCACCTGCACACGGTTGCAGTAGGAAGTAGACCCGGTACACTCTACCTCGGCGCGCACTATGGTATCTTCACCAGCACGGACAATGGGCGTACATGGCCGCAGGCACGCGGGATGTTGAATACACTGATGGTAACAGCCATCGCCAGCAGTCCTAACGACGCCAACGCGCTGGCACTTATCGGCATTCCTAGCGTTACGGGAGGTGCGGCTGCCGGAACCTACTTCAGCCAGGACGGGGGCGCGCACTGGACATTGCGCAATCCGCCCAACCTTTCGAAAGAGGCATATCCCTACACGATACAGGAGAGCGCGGCCAACGATCAGCATTTCTACGTCTACTATCTGTACGCGGGCTGGTTCGAGACGCGGGATATGGGACGGCACTGGCGGCCCTTTGCCCAGGGCAACCTTGCAAGTATGCAGACGCCTTCTCTGCTCACCTTTGCCAATGATCCCAATCACCTGCTATTGGGAGGAGATCAGGGGCTTTTCGAGAGCAAGGATGATGGGCAGACCTGGAATCCGCTCGCCGCTATACAGGGCAATGTCTACAGCCTGGTAGCCTCGCGCACAGCGCCTGTCACCATCTTGTGCACGACCGACCAGGGATTGTTCACGTGGAAGGATGGAGCGAAGCAGATACGGCAGTTGCCCAGCGCAACGGTCTTCACCCGGCTCGCCGTCGACGCGACCGGCAGCATCGTCTATGGACTCGCGGGGCGCACCATCTGGTACTCACAAGACGGAGGAGCGACATGGACGGCGCGCAAGCAGTTCCAACGCGGAGACTTCACGGCCTTTCTTCTCGATCCACAGCAGGCCGACAGGCTCTATATAGGCTTCTTCCTCCCGGCACAGGTAGTCTACACTACTGACAGTGGAAAGAGCTGGCATGTGCTGACCGATAGCACAACCCCTTAATTTCAGTATCCTCAAATTTCAGTATCCTCAAGCGGATCGACATTGCGTCTCAGCCAGGCCACTCCCACCTGAGGAATTGTACCTGGGGGAGCCGAAAAAATCAAGTGTTTCGCACTAGGGATTTCTCCCGATAGACTGAGGTGAGGAAGATGGTATAGTATGTATTCATAATACGAGCGCATTTGCAACAACGTTTAGAAAGGTAAGTCAACCCATTTTCTGAGGATACTTTATGCGTATACGCCCATTTTTCTGGTACTTGCTGGCCTTCGTATGCGTGAGCATGCTGCTCTTCGCGGCAAGCAACCAGACGTATGCACCGGCCATACTACAGGTACATGTCGACCAAGAGAAGCTCACGGCGGCAGGGATAACTACGCTGGAGCTGCATCTCGCCGATCCGCAGGGCGTTCCCATCGATGAGGCACATGTACTGCCTGATGCGCGCATGACCAATATGGATATGCAAGCCAGCTATAGTAACGTGAGCGCAATAGGGAAGGGTCAATACAAAGTAGAGTTCCGTCTGTATATGGCAGGTCCCTGGCTCATCACACTGCACGCAAACGCTGATGGCTTTCGTCCCCTCGAACAGACGCTGCAGGTCAATGTTATGTAGATTGCAGATCGTAGGCAGCAAGAGTAGGAGCGTGCTTGATAAAAAGGGGGCCTGAGCATATAGTGGAAGTACGAAACAGAAGCAGCACATACAAGGCGGAAGCGAGCTCGTTTGTGAAAAGGATCGCCTATTTTTTGACCGCGCTATTGCAACGCTGGCAGCTCTCCCTGTTCGAAAAAGTCATCCTTGTGAACAGCTTGATGCTGGTTGGAGAGGCATTGGCCGGGCTATGGGTCACAAGCCACAATCTGGAGAGTCACCACTATTTGATCGATACAGGCTTCATCATCCTGGCAACACTGCTTACCCTGTTCACCAATATCCTCCTGCTACGCGTCAGCTTTCGTCCCCTTTTCGGCCTCCTCTCGACGATCCGCGAGATCAGCGCGGGCGAGACACAGGCCAGGGCACCACAATCCCGCTCAGATAGCGAGATCAACGAGCTCGCGGGAGCCTTCAATACAATGCTTGATCGGCTGGAAAATGCGCGCCGCGAACAGGCCACGCTGATTTTACAGGCACAGGAGGATGAGCGCCGCCGTATAGCGCTTGAACTGCACGATGAAGCGGGGCAGAACCTCACAGCATTGTTGATACACACGGAACTTTTACAGCAAAGCCTTTCACTAACGCAAACGACCAGGAACGGAGAAAGCACCTATCAACAGCTTGAGTCCGGCCTGCAACAACTGGCTAAGCTGACACAGAGCACGCTGGAGAATATCCGCGTCCTCGCGCAGCAACTGCGCCCCAGTGTTCTGGACGATCTCGGGCTGCTGGCAGCGTTCCGCTGGCTGGTGGAGGATAGCGAGGAGCGCCTGCACCTGCATATCGCGTTGCATACCGAAGGCATCACCAACCTGGCGCATAGCCTGCCGCCCGACTACGAAACAGCGCTCTTTCGCATAGCGCAAGAAAGCCTGACCAATATCGCACGCCATGCCCAGACGCAGCACGCGACGCTCTCTCTTGTCCAGGATCAGAAGCAGATCTGCCTGCAGGTTAAAGACCGGGGCTGCGGCTATAATCCGGCGCAACGCCCCGCCAGTTCGGGCGTTTTCGGTATGCGCGAACGAGCGACGCTCCTGCATGGTCAATTGACCATTGATAGTCAGCCGGGCCGTGGCACGACTATAAGGGCACTACTGCCTCTTCCTGAGACCAGAACGGAGATTGCAAAAGAGAAGTTGTTGTTAGAGTTGCCCGAGGAGGCGATGGAGGATTCCTGCAATGGCGGCTGAATTCGCAGATACTGCACAGATTCGTGTCTTATTGGCAGATGACCATGATATTTTGCGGCAAGGATTGAAATTGCTGCTGGAGGCGCAGCCCGACCTCCGGGTCGTTGGCGAGGCACGCACAGGCAGAGTTGCGCTAGAGCAGGTAGCAGAGCTGCAACCAGACATCGTTGTGCTGGATATCAGTATGCCCGATATGGACGGATTGGAGGCATGCCAACATATACGCGGCCAGTATCCAGGCACCCAGGTTCTTATGCTGACGATGCACGAGAGCGAGGAGTACTTCTTACAGGCGCTGCGCATGGGAGCAGCGGGCTATCTCGTCAAAAAGGCTGCCCCCGCCGAACTCTGCGCTGCGGTACGCACCATCAAGCAAGGAGGCGCGTTCCTTTATCCTGGCCTGGCGAAAGCGCTCATACGAGCGTATCTAGCGCCACGCCGCGAGCCAGACGCGGAAAATACGACCCAGAATGACCCGCATGCGTCCGCAACTGCTATACTGGATGTTTTAACACCACGTGAAATGGAGGTACTGAAGCTAGTAGCCCAGGGTTATACGAACCAGGAGATTGCGAACTACCTGATACTGAGCATCAAGACGGTACAGGCGCATCGGGCCAATGTGATGGAGAAGCTGGGGCTACACGACATTACGCATCTTGTTCGCTTTGCGCTGCATCATGGCCTGATTCAACCCGATAGTTGAGTCGTATAATAACGCTTTCCATGCATCAGCCATTTGCAGGTTTTCTCATGTCGTCGTGAAAACATGCCTTCCTAAAAGGTTTGCTGTCCATCACACAATCCTTGCCGACTGCCTCTCCTTCTAGAAACACCGTCTCCTGTCGCATCTTTCACCGTCTCTAGACGGTTCCCCTCTTCATCAGGAACCAGTATACTTTCCACAGCACTGGCATGGTTGGATCGTGCACTGCATCGTTTACGTGGATCGGGGAATACGCACGTTGCAGTGAGGAGAGAAAAGGTCATGAGCACATGCGAGATTTTTGAGTGTGTCGTATAGAAATACCTGTGAGTGATGAGGATACACGAGATGAATCGTCCCGACCAGAAAAGCCAGAAATGCCTGGTAATCACGAGAACCCGCTATCTTTTGCTCGGTTGTGTCTTTCTGGCCGCTTGCCTGATCTGGAATGTTCCAGAAATGATCGGCGCGCTCAAGCAAACAGCGAAGGCATCCAGAAAAGAACATAGGTGGCAGCGTTTTTCCAAAGATCACATCGTGGTATACGTATAAGAGCCAAAGATAATCGTTGGCTCAGGGTATAAGTAAATTCGTTCCCATATGGCTTCTATGGTTTTTCCCATCCATGATGTTGTTTGAATACTTCGCTGAGGCAAGTTAGTTCAAAGGAGGACAAGCATGTCTAAAACAGCAAAAGCTTCACGGAAGACTTTGCGAACTATGATTCTCGGTGTTGGTGCCGCGAGCCTGCTTACGATACCAGTAGCTCTGGAAGTCCGGCTGAGGCAGGCAACACAACCTCTGACAGATGCATGGCAGCATTTGTCTATCGAACCTCGTCGTTCCACACAGCTCGGTCTGAGCTTTCGCTCACCGCAGGTCGCCGCGCTTGGATTAGATGCGCGAACCACCCTGCATACCTTGCTCACCTATCCGTTTCACCTCATTCGATTAGGAGCCTACTGGAATCAAATAGAATCAAAACCAGGAACATTTTATACTGATGAGCTTGACTGGCAAATCGATGCTGCCGAACGAGCAGGAAAGCAGATTATCTTGTGTGTTGGTCCCCTGAAAACCTTTAGCTATCCTGAGTTTTTTGTGCCAGCCCACCATCTGAGGCCCCCTTTTCCAGAACATACCCTCATTCAGCCATCTGCTTTCCCCTCACTGCTAACGGCTGCGACAGCATTCATCACTCGTCTCGTGGAGCGATATAAGCAGCGGAAAGGAATTGTCGCCTGGCAATTGGAACACGAAGCCGTTGATCCGCTTGGGATAGAGCACACCTGGCGGTTGGCTGTTGCCTTTGTCGAAAAAGAAGTGGAGGCACTCAGAAAAGCCGATCCTACCAGACCGATTATGATGAATGGCTTTTTGCCAACCTCTTTGCCGGTGCGCCTTTCCCAATGGTGGCAGACACGTGATCAGGGTGATTCACTAGCAGTAGCACAGCGCATGGCGGATATGGTTGGCATCGACTACTACCCGCGTCACGCGCTGATGACGGTTGGGACCAAAACGCTGTATCTGGATGGAAGAAAGAACCCTTGGCATCAGCGGAGACAGAAGCAACTGTTCACATGGACCCGCGCTCATGGGCAAAAACTGATGGTTGCTGAGGGGCAGGCAGAGCCGTGGGAGACGGTGACAACTCCACCCAACCCCTCAAAACAGGGTATGTACAGTTGCTTGCCAGAACACGTCATCATCAACTATAACACTTGCATGCGCTGGTCACAACGAGAAGCCCCCCTGTATGCGTATCTCTTTTGGGGTGCAGAGTATTGGATGCTGCGAAAGCAATGTGCTGACGCAAGCTATATACAGTCGTTTGCTCGTATCCTTGAACAAGCCTGACAAGGCCCAGGTGTTTTTTGATACTGTTAGGGAGATCATTCCTTCGTAGGTTTCTCTAAATCTCATCATTTTGACGGGTGAGCAATCTGATACTTCATCTCGGAGAAAAGGAGAGGTGTGATGAAAGGCAAAATACTTGCGCAGACACAACAGAGCAATCATCAAGGATATCCCCCCTCAAAATGGAAAGGATTGCAAGCCCGTATGACCCTGTCGTATATCGGGGTAACGATCGGGATGGTGCTCTTCCTCCAGATCATCCATTGAGAAGCCGCCGCAGGCGACGTGAGAAAAACTTGCACATCGCCTTGATTAAGCACAGAAGAGGTTAGATGGCATAAAGAGAGTGACGGATTCGCGGGACATACGTTAGTATAAAATAGAGAAAGAAATTCGTATACAATAAAGGAGAGCCAGCGAACTGTACTCCCCTTTTATTGTCCCCCTAGAACAGGGACTCGTATGCCAATAGTGGGCATCTCCCCCAAGATACCTCACCGTAGCATATGCCTGTTCCTGGAAACGTCCTCTGGCTTGTAGCCATTGAACGTCTCTTTCCTGCTTCTCTCAGGGCCACCTCGCAGGTGATACCCTGTCCACAGGCGTTACTTCCCGCCGAACAGGCGGTACGCGTCCCTTGCCATATGTTACCTGAGAGCGTTGGCCCCCCCCAGGACCACCGCCTCGTGTAACATTTCGTTCCCCACGCATATAATACCCAATCGCCAGTAAGAAGAGGTTGACGACGCGTTGAGAAGTTATGGAGATTCATCCGAATACGGCGATCTGAGGTTAAGAAAACCACATTGAGGGATTTTTGTTGCCGTGGGAGCCTCAAATGGCGAACTTTTCTGTGATGTATTTCGGATACCACACACCTGATTCGAGATGTGCCCGTGATGATGCGACGCTATAGTGAGGAAGCAAGGGCAGCTTGCTGTTCCTTTGCTGGATAAGAATCATATGGCCCATGTATTTGGAATATACTCTGACAGACAAGGAGGTCTGAGAGAAGTTCCAGCAGACATGCCCATATGATTCACCACCGCACTCCCCTTTAGCCGCACTCGGGCCGAGCGTGCACTATGGCAACAATGAAACCACCGTCACGATAAAAATTCCACCCATCACAATGTAATCCATCGTAGCAAATGTCGATTCGTGGAGCAGCGTCTGGTGGCCCTCAACCTCGTAGCCACGGGCCTCCAGCGCTACTGCCAGGTCGGCGGCACGGCGCAGCGAGCCCTGCACTAATGGCACAAACAGCATTGAGAGGCTTTGAAAGCGTTCGCGAATGGTGCCCGAAGTGAGATCGGCACCGCGCGAAGCCTGCGCTTTGTAGAGCTGCTCGGCCTCCTCCAGTAGGGTTGGGATGAAGCGCAGAGCCAGTAGCGACATCAACGCGAAATCGTCGACGGGCAGCTTTAAACGGCGCAGGGGCGCGAGCAGCATCGTCAGCCCCTCGATTAGCGCAACCGGCGAGGTCGTCATGGTCAGGAGCATCGAGAAGATCAGCAGGGCCAGCAGGACAAGGAAGCCACTTAGCAAGGTCCATACGCCACCATAGGTAATCACATATGGGCCGATGGAGAGAGCCTGCGCGCCTGGATTAGAGCCGATCAGCCAGAACGTGACGCACGCGGCCAGCACTAGCAGCAGCGAGACAATCCTGAGCCAACGAATACCACGCCTTCGCCAGAACGCGCGCAGCGCCGCAACAGGCACACGCGACGATAGGAACACTACGGCGAAGATGACACCACCAACGAGCAGCACGCTACGCGCAAACCCATACGTTGTTACCAGGGGACCGAGCGCGGTAAGCTGCTTAGGATCTTCATCAGTCGCGGAGAGCAGCGGAATCGCGGTCAGCGCAAACAAAAGAACGATCAGCCAGGTGCGCCGCCACACCTCATGCAATGGGATGGCAGAGAAGGCAATAATGAAGCTGATGAGCGCAACGAGCACAATATAAGGCAGAAAGTGCCATTCGCGGTGATTGGCGACGATTAGCCACGGCACCAGCCATACCAGGATCAGCAATTTGGTTCTGGCCTGTAAATTATGAAACAGGCTATTTCTGGGAATATAGGTCCCAACCGGAATATTTCTGAATAACATGCATTTTGCTCTTCTTTAAGAATAGGCTTTAGAATAGGCGTGGAATAGGCGCTTCGCTACGTAGCCAGGTGAAGGCTTCTTCCAGGGTAAAAATATCCAGCGGGACCGCGAGTCCCCCTTTGCGTAAAAGAGACAATAATTCGCTGAGCGGAGGCGCGGCCAAGCCCCATTGACGCAAGCGCTCGCCCTCAGCAAAGAGGCTGCGCGGTGGTCCCTGTATCACCAGGTGTCCATTGTGCAGGACAAAGAGCTGATCGGCCAGCGAGGCCACTTCGGTCATATCGTGCGAGACCAGGACGATGGTGACGCCCTGTAAGCGTTGGGCGCGGCGCAGGTACATGTAAAATTCGCTGCGCGCATCTGCATCCAGGCCAACCGTCGGCTCATCGAGAATGAGGATCTTGGGAAGCATCGCCAGTACGCCTGCCAGGGCGACGCGCCGCCGCTGTCCCCCGCTGAGCTCAAAGGGTGAACGAGCACCGTACTCCTGGAGGGGCAGGCCGACCGTCTCCAGCGCCGTAAGGACACGGGTACGGATCTCGTGGCGTCCCAGGCGCATCCGGCGCGGACCGAAGGCGACATCGGCGAAGACGGTGCGCTCGAAGAGTTGCGCCTCAGGAAACTGGAACAGCATACCTACGCGCTGGCGCAGGAGGCGCAGATCAACGCCGCTCGCGCCAACATCGATGCCATCGACCAGCACAGTTCCCGCTGTGGGACGCAACAGGCCGTTGAAATGCTGGATCAGCGTGCTCTTGCCGGACCCCGTAACGCCGATAATGGCAGCGCAACTACCGCGCGCGATCTCCAGATTGACATCCTCCACAGCGAATTTGTCGCTGTGGCCGGAAGAATACATATGCGAAAGGTGTCTGGTGAGAATAATTGGTTCAATCAATGTGCAGCAACTCCCTTGCAATAGCTTCTATAGTTACCGCATCCTGCGCGATAGGCAGTCCTGCCACGCGTAAGCGGGCAGCCAGGGCGATAGGTTCAGGAATCGCCAGGTTCAGAGCGCTCATCAGCTCAAGATCGGCGAAAACCTCGGCGGGCGCGCCTTCGAGCACGCAGCGCCCACGCTCCATCACGACGATGCGTTGAGCCAGCGCGGCCTCCTCCAACAGGTGTGTTACCTGAATGATCGTCAGTCCAAAATCCTGGTGAAGCTGGTGCAGCAGCGTCGTGATATCCTGGCGCGAGAGCGGATCAAGCATCGAGGTCGCCTCGTCTGCGATAATGCAGTGGGGGCGTAGGGCCAGCACGCCTGCAATCGCGACGCGCTGTCGCTGACCGCCGGAGAGTTTATGTGGCGGCTGCTTGCGGAGATGCGCGATGCCCACCGCCTCCAACACTGTCGAGACACGCTCGCGAATGAGCGGCGCAGGCAGACCGCGCATGGTCAACGCCCAGGCCACATCGTCCTCCACCACGGTCGCAATGATCTGGTTATCTGGATTCTGGAAAATGATGCCCACACTATCACGAATCGTGCGCTGCAGCCCTTTATCGCGCGTATCCATGCCAGAGACCAGGACGCGTCCGCTAGCCGGGAGCAGCAGCGCGTTACAATGACGAGCGAGCGTCGACTTGCCGCTGCCATTATGGCCCAGCACGGCGACGTACTCGCCCTGCTGAATCTGCAGGCTCAAAGCGTCGAGGGCGGGCCGTTCGTCCTGGGCAGCATCTTTCTTCTGCCCAGGATAGACATACGTAATTTCCTGAATATCAATGAGAGGCTGTGTACTCACACGCTGACACTCCTTCGCTTGATTATACCGCGTCTGACGGCAAACTTAACGGAGCGGCGTCCCACGCGGCGCACGAATCTACCGACATGACCACCGGGAAACGGTCGCACATCGTAGCCAAGGAGGCGTACAAAGGTGTTCGTCATGGCATAAATTATCAAAACGACAGGACATAACCCTATCCAAAGGACGATAAAATACGATAGCCACCAGTACGTAAAGGCTGTGTTTACCAGAGGCGCGAGCGTTGGATAGAAAGAGGTCTTCCACCAGACACCCATCCCGAGCTGCGCGGTCAGTATATTCATAAAGGCGATAGCGGCGTTATAGGTTGCGTGGAGCGCGTCAACGATCGTCGTCAACGGCACACCAAAGACCAGGGATGTGAGCAGTAATATGCCGTACAGAGCCAGCGTGCCGCCGGTGGCACCCAGCAGGAGGATGGGAAAAAAGCGCATGCGATAGTGCATCACCATGCCCAGAAAGATGCCACCGATACATTGTAGCAGCATCAGAAGGACAGAATGCGATCCCACAATAACGGTGACGACGAAGACCGCGACACAGAACCCCATCAAACCCACGTAGAGCCCACGCCGTAAGACCAGGATGGTAAAGACGATAAAGATGAGAACTCGAAAGAGATCTCCAGCAATCGGCAAGTAGATAGAGAGCAATTGGAAGATGACGGCGATATCTGCCAGGAGCGCCCCCTCAGCTATCTCCAGCGCATTGAGCCTGCGAAACATCTTTTTCCCTTCATAAAATACATAAGAAATTTCGATTAGTAAACGTCAATACATACACTTTTTCTGACTGCATTGTAGTGCTTTTTAAAGAAACGAGCAAGCCCCTGGGTGCAACATCCTGCTTTACAAGACCATTAGTACACTCTGTTCAAAGTCTAAAAGCGCCCCTGCTGTCCCTCGTGCATTTCCACTTGACCTGATAGATTTTCATGTGTATACTTTCCTCGCTGGGGGCGGCTGAAGTTCCTGTCCTTTCTCGACCCGTTTGAGGGTACTGAAATTAGTAACGTATTGCCAACGTGTGAGGGAACATGTTATAGTACGACTTCGTGAGGCACAAAAGATCCTCTCGTGAGAAACCAGGTGGAAAGATAGGAATTCATGGCATCTCAGGGCACACGATCCAGGACAAAGACACAGGCGACCCCTCCATTTCAGGCAAATCTCCAACAGGCAGCGGCGATCGCGCATACCGACGGTCCAGCTGCCTTTATCGCAGCGGCGGGCACCGGCAAAACGTCGATTCTCGTGCAGCGGCTGGTCCGGCTGGTAGCGGAGGCGGGTATTCCACCCGAAGCGATCCTGTGCGTGACGTTTACGCGGGCAGCGGCGGACGAGATGGAGAAGCGGGCACTCAAAGCGCTACGGGCGCGGGGCATGGCGGCGAAGGATGTGAAGGCGCTGCGCGTGGTGACGTTCCACGGACTTGGGCATCATATGCTGCGCGAGAAATTGGAGTGGACGCCGCAGGAGTTGAATCAGCGCCTCCTGAGCGGCGATCCCCGTCAGTGGCTGGCGGAAGACATTATTCGGCCCTGGCGCAGCAACCGCACAAGGGGCATGAACTGGGATATCGAGATCGCGGGCGTTCTGAGTGCCGTGGACCGCGCCAAAGAGGGCATGGTCAAACCAGAGCAGTCGCTCGATTTCTTCCTCTCTTACCTGGGCATCGAGACCGATCTGGCCGAACGCTACCAGGAATTTTTTGTGCGCTACGAGCAGACAAAACAGAAAGAGAAGCTCTATGACCTCTCAGACCTGATCTATGTGCCGCTTACACTGCTCGAAAGTAGTCCCAAGTTTCGCAAGACCTGGCAGACGCGCTATGCCTACCTGCAGGTCGACGAAACGCAGGACACCAATCCGTCGCAATACAAAATCATTCAGTATCTCGCTGTGCCCAGACAGAACGTTGTTGTCGTCGGTGACCCCGATCAGGCGATCTACCAGTTCCGAGGAGCCAGTCCCGAGGCGTCGATTCTCTCATTCAAAGACATGTATCCAAAGGGAAAGATCTATCATATTGAGGAGAACTACCGCTCGACGCCGCAGATCCTCGACGCCGCGAACCACCTGATCAGCCACAACGATATCACGCCGGGCTTCGAGAAGATGCTGCGCCCGACACAGCCGGATGGCGCACCGGTGCAGGTCACGGCATACGACGATCAGGAGAACGAGGGCGATGGCATCGCCGCCCACATCGGACAACTCGTGCGCACGTGGAAGGAGCAGGGCGAGAGCCTGTCGTATCACGATATCTTTGTGCTCTCGCGTACCAATCACCACCTGGCATCGCTGGAGATCGCGCTGGCACGCGGCGGCATCCCCTATCGCACCGTTGGCGGCTCGTCGTTCTTCAAACGCAAGACTACGCGCGATATGCTGGCGTACCTGTCGCTGGTCGATGGCATGCGCGTCTACCAGGACTATCTCGCGGCGCGCAACGGACCGCACGCGCAGCGGTGGGACGACGTATTCACCCCCGTCCACTGTGGCGAACAGAATGCTGCCTTTCGTACGGTCGCCAATATCCCCTCGCGTGATTACTTTGCGCGCACGGGCAAGACATCGCACCGCTTTTCACCCACATTCTACAGCTCACTTTCGGGCTTCGCCAATGGGCGTCCGCTACTCCAGTTCTGCGAGGAGCAGGCATATACCATTGCGGCGGAGCACCAGCTCGGCGTCAAGGATTTCGCCGCGCTCATCCGCGCTACCGGGTCGCGCTGCAACAACCATCCAGCCGATGCCATACGCATACTGCGCGAACTGGCGTACGATACCCACCTGCGCCACTACGATAGCAAGCACAAAGACGACCACGAGGAGGAGGCAGAGACGCCGACGCATCACGAGGAGACGCGGCTGGATGGTCGCTACGACGAGTTGGAAGAACTGATGCAGATAGCGCAGCGCCACCACACGATCCGCCACTTTTTGCGCGCTATGGCGGAACTGAAGGAGCAGGCGGAGGATAGCAGCAAGAACAAACGCGACTGTGTAAACTTGATGACCATCCACAAATCGAAGGGCCTGGAGAGTCCGGTAGTATTCGTCATGGGCTTGACCGAGGGGATCTTTCCGCACCGCCGCTCGTTTACGATGGCCGAAGACGGACCGATCGCGCTATCGGGCATCGCTGAGGAGCGTCGCCTGGCGTATGTGGCGTTCACGCGCGCGCAGAAGTTGCTCTTCCTCTCGTCAATTCTGCGCTATCGCGGCAACGACGCCGTCGCCTCACGCTTCATCCAGGAGGCGGGACTCACGCCGACGGACGAGGATGGCGTACTCAACCCTTATCTTATGCAGCGCGATGGCTCGCCGCGCAAGCTCAGTCCCCTGGTCACGCCGCCAACGCTGTTCGACTGAGCTCAGTTGTCCCGCACACCAACCTCATGGAGATCGGACTCCTGGTCGAGTGAGGGTTGCAGGAAGGAGCAGAACGCCTGTGCCGCGCGCGAAAGTTGTTTATCGGCGCGCTGAATCAGGCTGAGCTGGGGACGCAGTTCGATACCGGCGATTGGCACCTGCACGAGTTCGCCGTTCGCCAGTTCGCGCTGGACGGAGAGCGCTGAAACAATAGAAATGCCGACGCCGCTGATGACCATCTGCTTGATCGCCTCGTTATCGGTGAGCGTAAATAAGGGACGAATCGGTATCGCGTGGCGGAGCAGCTCCTGCTCAACGGCTTCGCGCACACCGCTGCCGGGTTCGCGCACAAGCAACGTTCCCTCGCTAAGCGCCTGCGGCTGCACGGAGACTAGCTTACTCCACGGATGTTTTGGCGCTACGATCAGGATCAGTTCATCGTAGGCGAAGCCCTGTACTTTTAGGCCGGGAGGCAGCGTTGAAGCATCAACCTCGACAAGGCCGAAGTCCAGGTTCCAATTGAGCGTCTCATCGACGATCTCCTGCGAATTTAAGATGGCTATATGTAAATCCACCTGCGGATAGCGGGTGCGGAAACGCGCCACGATCGGAGGTAGGAGGTAGACGCCCGCCGTTGTATTAGCCGCCAGCGTCACCTCGCCCCGCTCAACATCGCGCAACGAGGCCAGGGATTCCTCCATCTCGCGCTCCAAGGCGAAGATCTGCCGGGCATACCCTTGCAGCACACGACCAGCATGCGTCAGGGCAATACGGCGTCCCTGGCGCTCAACGAGCTCAATGCCAATCTCATGTTCCAGACTCTGAATCGTCTTTGTGACCGCCGGTTGGCTCAGACTCAGCTCTTCGGATGCACGGGTAATATGCTCAAGTTCGGCCACCTTTAAAAAGACGCGCAAATTTTGCAGGTTCATCTTTAGCTCTCCAGTATGCCCCCATTAGTTTATGAAATTTGGCAATGCTCTATACTTGTCTTGCTGCTCGCTCAACAGAATCTTAACCAGGTAAATTGCATAAAATGTCGCTATTTTCAGACGCTAAATGTCAAGCAGTAGCATTTTACACCATTTGCCTTGTAAATGGTACAAAGGCTGTTCGCTTATACACCTTTGCAAGCGCATTCAGCAAGTACTTATCAGTGTCAGAAATTGCAGGCCATAGGCCAGATCGGCAAAATATATCGACAGAATGCCCTTCCATAAGGCATAATAAAGAAGCGTTTCTATTTCAGAAGAAATGTCGCGTCTTTTCTTGCGTCTGGTCATACGCGAGTAGAAAGCGTTTATAGCTATGAAGCTCTGTCCACAATGCAATTTTGAAAATATCAGAAACAGCTTTTATTGCGAGCGCTGTGGAACGTTGTTACCCAGCAATAAAGCACAGACAACGAAAACAACGGCTCCAGCGCGCGCCCAGGAGCCTATGCTGCCCTTGCTAGAAATCTACACGCCCACGCCCCTACCGCCTCCATTACCCTCGCTATCCCCTGGCAGTGTACAGCCTCAACAGATTGTCGAGTCTTTGCCTGCGCGCACGGGCAACGTTCTGGATCTCGTTGGACGCGTCCTGCTCTACCTCGTCGGAACGTTGATCGCCTCATTAGGGCTGTTCGGATTTCTCTCAGCGTTCATGGACGAAGCGGCGGATATGGTCGGCTTCCTGTTCCTCTTTATAAGTAGCATCGTTATCCTGGTTATAGCACTCATCTTGCACCGAACGCCGTACCTGCGCGGGTGGCAACGGCTGGTGGGCATGTTCGCCGTTACCGGGGTGATCTTTATCGTCCTGCTCATCGGCGCAGCTATTGTCAGTACGCACACAGGCGGCAGCAAAGAGCCGAGTATCATCTATGGCGGCATTATCATCATCTATGGGGTCGTGCTAGCCGCGACCGCTTTATGGTAACTGGAAGATACAAGAGCATGGAAGTTGCTTTCCATGCTTTCTATTGCGTCCCATACCTCAGGATAGTACCAGAAACAGCTCCCTTCCTTCGCCATTCGCCCGCGTGCGCTCTTGCCCTGGCTCCTCAATGATGATCTGACGGGCGCGGGTAGCGCTCTTGAGATCGATAAGCGCAGTGGATAAGAATTGGTGAAACGCTCCTGGCGCGCTGATGTGCAGCATATCCAGTTCGGCACTGACGGAGAGACCGTGCTCTGCCTTGTAGCGGCGAACCTGGCGCAGCAGGTCCAACAGCATCTTGCCAACCTCTTCGGCGTCCGCATCGATCTCTTCAGCACGCGCAGTAGGCCAGGACGATATATGGATAGAGGCCGCGCCATCCCATTGACGAAAAAGACACTGGTAGATCTCTTCGGTGATGAAAGGCAGATAGGGTGCCAATAGATGCAGGATGGTGAGCAGGGCGCGATAGAGCGTCCACTGCGCGGCCCAGCGTTCGCTGCCATCCTCGCCATAGAGGCGCGCCTTTGCCAGCTCCAGGTAGTTATCGCAGAGGTCCGACCAGAAGAAACGCTCAACCTCAGAGCGCGCTGCCGCGTACTCACCACGCGCCAGTTCTTCGGTTGCATACAGCGTAGTGCGCGCCAGGCGCGAGAGGAGCCAGCGATCGGTCGCCAACAAGCGCTCAGGGGAAGGGCCGTTCAGGAGAACAGCATCAAGCCCTTGCAGACAGCGTTCGGCCAGGCGCGAGGCGTTCCACAGCTTGGTTACGAGCCGCCGACCCGTAGTGAGCATCTCGGGATTGAAGAACGTATCGCTGCCGGTCTTGATCGAGGTGGCCCAGTAGCGCAATGCGTCCGCCGATTCCTGTTCGATCAGGGCAAGGGGTCCGGCAGCGCTGTGCGCCTTCGACTTGGAGATCTTGCTGCGTTCCGCCGAGAGGGCGTGGCCAGAGATGATTATCGAGCGCCAGGGAAGCTCATTAGTGTGGTAGAGCGCCTTGACGATCGTGTAGAAGGCCCAGGTACGGATAATATCGTGCGCCTGGGGCCGCAGGTCCGCCGGAAAGTGCCGTGCGAACCACGCCGGGTCATCAACCCAGTGACTGATGATGAGCGGTGAGCAGGACGAGGTGGCCCACGTATCCATAACGTCGGACTCAGGCTCAAAATCCGTCGCTCCGCAGGAACATGATTGCGTGGGGGCCGTAATCCTGGGGTCGATGGGCAACTGGTCTAGAGTGGCAAGCAGCATCTCGCCGCACGCGCGACACGTCCAGGCCGGAAACGGAACGCCGAGGAAGCGTTGGCGCGAGATGCACCAGTCCCACTGCAGGTTCGCGACCCAGTGTTCGTAGCGAGCGCGCATATATTCGGGATGCCATTGAATCTCGCGTCCGGCTACCAGGAAGCGCTCTTTTTGATCCAGGACGCGAATGAACCACTGTTTTGTATGCAGATACTCGACGGGCGTGGAACAACGCTCGTGGGTTCCGACATTGTGCTCGATGGTCTCCTGGTGCAGGATCAAACCCTGCTCGGCCAGGTGCGCCAGGATGCGTTTGCGGGCAACAGGGATCGGCAGACCGGCATAGGGACCCGCCAGCGCCGTCATGCGTCCATCGCGTCCCAGCGCGGCGCGTAAGGGCAATTGATGCGTGCGCCACCAGCGAACGTCGGTGGAGTCGCCGAAGGTGCAGCACATGACGGCACCGCTGCCCTTCGCGGGATCGGCCAGCTCATCGCCAAGGATAGGAACCTCGATGCGCGCATCCCGCGAGAAGGCAGCAGAGTCAATGCTCGCTGTCGTCCCAATCAGGTGGGCATAGCGCGCATCGCCTGGATGAACGAAGATCGCGACGCAGGCGGGCAGAAGCTCTGGACGCGTCGTGGCGATGGGCAAGGTTCCGCCATCCTGCAGACGAAAAGCCAGCGTCGAGAAGAGCGTCGGCAGCGTGATATCATCGACCTCGGCCTGCGCGATGGCGGTCTGGCACTCGGGGCACCAGAGCGTCGGCGCGACCTGTGTACAGGCCAGGCCAGCCTGATAGAGCTGGATAAACGACCATTGCGAGGTGCGCTGAGCAAGCGGCGATATTGTAGCATAGCGCTGCTTCCAATCAACACTCAAGCTCAGACGCCGCCAGAGCGCCTCGAAGCGATCCTCCGTCTGCTGAGTCAGTTCCTGACAGCGCGCGAGGAACTCCCCGCGCTCCATCTCGGTTGCCTTGCGCCCGATCGACTTTTCGACAAAGCGCTCGGTCGGCAGACCGTTATCGTCAAAGCCCATGGGATAGAAGACGTTATCGCCACGCATTCTATGGAAGCGGGCGATAACGTCTGTCTGTGTGTAAGAATAGCAATGGCCAATGTGTAGTTCGCCGGAGACGGTCGGTGGTGGCGTATCGATAGTATAGATGGGGCCAGCGCCGTCGGCATCAAATGCGAACAGGTTGGTATCTGACCAGAAGCGAGCGAGGCGGGGTTCGGCCTCGCGAAAGTTGTAGCGGTCGGGCAGCATAGCGTGGTACTCCTTTTTTTTCAAGCAAACATATGCCGCCTCTTCCCAAGGACGAGGGCAGCCAGCTCGCGGTACCACCTTGTTTCGACAATCGACCCGCCCAACCAGAACATGGGCCGATTCTCCTCTAGCAGCGTTAACGGGCATACCCGGAAGACCCTACAGCGTCTCGCAACGCCTCGAATCCTCGACTCGCGAGCCACGTTCGAGAGGCATATGCGCAGAAGGCTTTCACCCGATGGCCTTCATTCTCTGTCGCAGCGTTTCTCTCTACTCCGCTCGTTCAAAGTCATACTATTAAAATGATGTATACTGATTAATAGTACATGCTCATCCACGACTCGTCAAGTATTTTGAAGAGCATTAGTGACCTGAAAGCTTCATCTAAAACATCTAATTTACTAGATGGTCAAGTCATATGATGAAACTTTTCCATATAGCGTGTCGTGAATGCCAATAGAATTCTTCGCAACGAGAGAAAGTGAGTACTATCGTTATGCCACAATGGGATCAACATAGTCTTCGCGCACATATGCACGTCTACTCCTCAGACGATAAAGATCTGGGGCACGTCGCTCACGTCTATGAGGATTCGTTTGAGATCAAGAAAGGTCTGCTCTCCGCCGATCGCTACATTCCATACAGCGCGATTGCCTCGGTTGATAATGACAATGTACGACTGGCCCTGAGCGCGGACGACATCACGCAAAACAATGAATGGAAGAAGCGACCGGACTACGAAGATCATCTCGACGATCCGACGCAGCTCATGTATGATCGCGGGCATGGCGTCGCCGACCCATTCGACGAAAACGAGCCTGACAGGCACTGAACGGGCCATGAGCCTGCTAGCATAGCGAGAAAGATGCTTCGAAAGGAAGGAAGCGGGACAAGGATCAACCAGAGGAAGATAAGGTTAGAACCTGATTTTAATTAAGGTAATCACCCGATGCTATGGTTATGCCTATTCTTTTACAATTAGGAGGAAAGAGAGCAGAGAATGGACGCATATCCAATCAGCATATATGTGCATTTTTGCCCGGATGTGCTGACCACGAGGCCATACGGAGCCGACGCTGATCTTGTCGGTAAGTTTCCTGAAGGGAGCGTGGAGTCATGGCAATAGTGAATCCTGTAAGAGATGAGCGTAGAACTGTCCGCAGTTCAATGACTAAGAATAAGTTTACCTCTACCAGCATGGTCGAGTTCGATATAGACCTGGACCGCTCGCCCATCGACGACGTGCCAGGACGCAACACGGAGCCGCTGGTTGATATAGGAGCCGCGCTAGAAGTGGTGGCAGATACATTGCTAGAAGATGACGATGAGGGCGGCGAGGCCGATGTTTTAGATACCGTCTCCTCGCGTCCGAGTCGTGCGACCGTTACGAGCACACGGCAGTCTACAGGCGCTGAAGATGCTTTTCAAAGCTACCTGCACGACATCCGTGGACTCGGGTTGCTCACCCATGCCGAAGAGATCGATCTGGCGCAACGGGCCGCTGCCGGTGATGAAATGGCGCGCCGCAAGCTGATCGAATCAAATCTACGCCTGGTGATCGCCATTGCGCGACGCTACACCAGTACGGGTGTGCCCCTGATCGATCTAATTCAGGAGGGCAACCTGGGGCTGATGCGCGCCGCCGAGAAATTCGATTATCAGCGCGGTTGCCACTTCGGCACCTATGCCACCTGGTGGATTCGCCAGGCGGTCAGTCGCGCCGCCGGTGAGCAATCGCGCCTGATCCACCTTCCCGAACATGTAGCAACGCGCCTACGTAAAGTACGCCGCATCGCGGCACAGTTGTCGCAGGAGAACGGACTCGATCCGCTGCCAGAGCAGATCGCCGACGCGTGCAATATTGATGTAAACGAAGTTATGGACCTGCTCGGAGTAATCGAGCAGCCCGTCTCTCTCGACGCGCCCGTCGATGATGAGGCGCGCTACTCGCTGGCCGATACGCTGGAAGATAGCACAACGCCAGCTCCGGCTGAAACCGCGTCTCAGCACCTGCTGGGCGAAGAACTCCACCGCGCCCTAGCCCTGCTCACGCCCCGCGAGCGCTCGGTAATCACGCTCCGCTACGGCATAGGCGACGGGCACAGTCGCACACTACTAGAGGTTGGCAAAGAACTCGGCATCTCGCGCGAACGCGTGCGCCAGCTCGAAGTGGTCGCGCTGATGAAGCTGCGCGGCATCAGTGGACACGCGGCGTTGCGTGAATGCGTGTGAACTCAGAAGATGCTTAAAAGGACACCTCGAACGGTGTCCTTTTTTGTTGGATGAGAGCATCCTACCAATCTCCACGGTACTATCACCCTCGACGCTCACCGTGCAATATGATATACTACGCGGCGATTATACTACGCCGAACGTTATCTATAATTTGATGATTATTGCATCAGACAGAAATTGTACCATCGGGGATTATTATGAACACTAAAATCGATAATACGCCAAAGGATGACGCAGCCTATCCACCATCAAACCAGGCAGGACAGCCGAAAGAGCGTATACAACGACGATTTTCAAGCATTGATATCGCTATTTTTTGCGTCCTGGCCCTCGTGGCACTGATACCACGTATTATTCTCGCCGGGCAACTCGATGTAGTGACCGACGAGGTTGTCTATATTCTGGGCGGCAAAATCTATCTGCCGCTCCTGGCACACCTGAAGATCGGGGCGAGCGGCTGGATGTTTAACTACGAACACCCACCCTTCGTGAAACTGCTCATTGGGCTGGTGCTGGTCTTCAACTCAGCGCTGGGCCATCCCCTGGGAGAACTCTTCGCTGCGCGCGTGCCCAGCATTATCTGTGGAACACTGCTTGTAGTGGCGCTCTACGCGCTGGGACGTGGACCGGTCGGCAGGGCGACGGCGCTGCTGGCCGCGCTCTGCCTGGCGGTCAGCCCCTGGTTGGTGTACTTTAGCGCCCTGGCCTACCTGGATATGACGATGACCGCGCTGATAACTGTCGCATATCTCCTGCTATGGTATGCTATTCGGCGACCGTGGCTCTACCTGGTCGTGGGCGCGCTGATAGGGTTGGCAACAGCCAGCAAATATACGGCCTCGCTGGCTATACCAGGCATCGTTCTCTTCATCGCCTATTATTACCTGGCGCTACGGCCCCGGTTGCCTGCCGAGCAGCGTCCTGCATGGCCGTGGAAATGGTGGGTGGGCGCGATTATCCTGGCTCCAATCGCATTTCTCGCGGTCGATCCCGCGATCTGGCCGCAGCCCATTAGCTTGCTGCATCACAGCTTCGATTTCGAGTTCAATCATTCGATCAACGGGCACCTCACATTCCTGGCTGGAACCTATAGCCTGCACGTCCCGCACTGGGCCATCCTCTATATCATCTTTACCAAGATGAGCGCCTTCGTGACGATTCCGGCGGCCTTCTTCTGTGTCTTCGCGCTCGTGCAACTGGTACGCTTCCACCTGCGTAAGGGCAATGTCCAGGTCGAGGAGGCGACGGCTCTGGGCTTCCTGTTCATCTGGCTGATCGCTATTCTGAGCATGTTCAGCCTGCTCAATATCGTCGTGGGGACGCACTACCATCTGCCGCTGGCACCACCGGTGGCGCTGGCGGGGGCGGCTGGCCTGGCTGTCATCCTGCGCTATCGGCGCGGCTCACTATTCGCCAAAGATAAGATCCAGGCAACAACCGATGAGGTGCAGAGAGAACCAGCGAAGGGCACAGGCAAAATACGTATCAATCCGCGCGCGGCTGGCGTACTGGCGCTCATGGCGCTGCTCTTGATCGGCTCGCACCTGTTCGGCCTGATTACGGTGCGCGACGCGGAGGGATATACAAACGAGTTCTTCCCAAATGAGAATAACGCGCTACAGGTCGCTTACCCTGGGTATCGGGATGCCGTTCAGTGGATTGCGACGCAGGACAGCACGCCCGCGCATATCGGACTGGTAGCACTGCCCGGTACGCTCAATGGAGATGCAAGCGCTGTGTCGTGGTTTACATACAACCAGGATTTACCCAAACGCTTTACCCTGACCGAGGTTCACCCGACCGATAAGAATTTCAGCGCCGACTATCTCGTCTGGCCGATGCACCTGGTACAACGCGGCTATGCCATTCCCGCAAACTGGCACGCGCACATCATCCATATCGTTATGGGCGGTCAGACGGTCTATTGTTATATCCTGGCTAATCCTGCGCGTTCATAAACACAGGGCGATTCTCGCGGTCGCCTTGCAAGCCACCTTTGGCAGTCCTGCCTGGCACATACGGGGAGAATAGGGGCACGATTCATGATGGAGCAGAAAAACAGACGCTATCTCCTCGATATCTTGCTGCTTCTGCTCATGGGCGCGCTCCTCTACTATGGCGTATTCTGGAAAAACCTGGACGTGCATAGCGGGGCCGAGAACGACTCGGATGTTGCGAAATATGCATGCTACGCCGTCGCTTTCTGGCATGGACAGGCGGCGACGGGCGCTCTACCAGCAGCCCAGTGCTCATTTCTCGCACATCCAACCACGCCATCGCTCTCTCAAGGGCAGATTGTGCAAAGCATGCAGCGTCATGGCCTGCCAGATGCACTGACACAATTCGTGGCGCATCAATCTGCCGCGCAACCTCTCCACGCCCTCCCACATGAGTATCCATTGTTGACACTGTTACCATTCTCGCTCGGACTGGTTGTGCCCTATGATTGGTACCTGGTTGCCTTCGCGCTATGGATGATTATGTTCATTGTAGCGGTTTACTTTGTGCTCAAGCGC
>JALYTQ010000156.1 GCA_030854195.1 Chloroflexota bacterium | reverse complement strand
GCCATAACTGATCGTGAATGTGTGCTCTGTGCTCATGATATTCCCCTTCTGGCCATACCTCATCAGTAGGGATGGGCCTTGCGTCCATCCGATCCGCCAGATGGCGAGGGGGCACCCGGATGGACGCAAGGCCCATCCCTACTCAATAGTTACTCCTTATGTGCCTTTTCTGATTCTGAGGTATAATATCAGCACTACCAGGCTATTTGCCCGGTACCGACTAAGGCTTTTGTATCAACGAAAAGGTATATCTGCCAGATATCTAGAAAAACACATGCATATAGAGCCAGGACAAGCGGAAAAACGTGAACATATCCCTGGGCGTGGATCGGTGGGAGTAGCGCTTCTCAACGCCGCCAGCTTGCGTATCCGGTATGCAAATCCATATATACTCGCGCTGCTGGAAGAGTCCGAGCGTATGCAAGACGTTGTGGGACGCCACGTCTACGAACTGCTACCAGCGGAGATACGCGACCTGGCGCTGCCGCTTTTTGAGTATGTCGCGCAGTGCGGTCAGCCCGTTCACTATGCGGAAGTGCCGTATGAGGGAAGCCTGGAGACGCGCGGTCGGACCTATTGGCGCATCTCTATCGAACGTTCGGACGCTGCACAACCGATAGCATTCAGTAGCGCAGATCAGCAGTTCGAATTGCTCGTCATCGTTGAAGATATCACTGACACCGTGCGTTCGCGCCTGCACCTGCAGGCCACGCACTCCATCACCTCAGCCATCGCCGGTCCCACCGCCTTACCACTTGTCCTGGACCGTATACTACAGGCACTACAAGAGCTGGTCGGAGCCAACCGCTGCGCCGTCTTGCTCATCGACCCCCATGAAGCGCAGGGTGCTGACTATAAAGGCGCTGCCCGTCGCGCTCCCGAGGGCCGTCGCGTCAGGATAGCCGCGCAGAAGGGGATTCATCCGCGCTCGCTGGACTGGCACCCATTTATCAGCAAGAGGATCTTACTCAGTCAGACGTTACGCGAAGGAGACAGATGCGTTATCTCCGATACGAATACCATTCCACAGATCGACCTGCCACTGCTCATCGACGAAGACAGGGCGAGGCGTCCGGGATCGGTGCTTAGCGTGCCCATCTTCGAACCCTATTCCATGTCAGGCGAGAGCGATGCGCGGGAAGGCGGTGCAGCATCTCCAGGCAATACCTTGCTTGGCGCGCTCGAAGTCTATCACCGGCGACCGCGTGGCTTTCCCGCCGAGGAGGTTGAATTACTCCAGCGCTTTGCCCGCCAGGCAGCGTTAGCGATTCAAAACGCGCGCCTCTTCCGTAGCATCGACCTGCTGGCACGTTCGGCGAACCGTAACGCGCGCCAGAAAGAGATGATGATGCAGGCCATCCCAGACGCTGTGGTGATCTTCGATCCGCGCTGGCGCATTGCCGACAACAACTCAGCCGCCCGCAAACTCTTTGGCTGGTCGGGGGATGTCATTGGCTTGACCATCAAACAGAAGATAATAAGGAGCCGAGCAACGTTTCCACCAGAGATGCTGGACGTGCCTGATCTCATCGCAGACCTTGAGCACCGGGCGCTGACGGGACTGGTCGACGAGATCAAAATGACGACGGCGGATGGTCAGCCCTGCACCCTGCGCTGCTCCTATACGCCTGTACGCGACGAAGAGGGGGATATCTTCGCTTTTATCATCATCTTCCATGACGTGACGGAGCCTTCCGAGGCCCGCGAACGCATTGAGGCGGAGGTCATCACGCGCACGGCGGAACTGGCACAGCGCAACGGAGCGCTCCAGGAGGCCAAGGCATCGCAGGAGCTGCTCCTGGAACGGCTACCATCGGGCGTTATCCAGGTAGTAGAACATGACCACACGATCCAGATGATCAACAGTCGAGCGGTACAGATCTTCCAGAGTATGGGGCTCCTGCTTGAACCATTTCTTGATGCCGACGAGGTAGCAAAACAGACCATTGGGATGGACGGAGAGACCTTGCTGCGCCAACTGACCGTCTATGGCTCAAGCGGGACCGCTGTGCCATTCGAAGAGCAACCGCTCTATAAAGCGCTGCGCGCAGGCGAGGCGAGCGAGGCGGAGCTACATAGCACGAAGCTCGATGGACGTCCGATCTACCTGCTCGCGAACTCCGCGCCGCTGCGCGCACCTGGTAGCAACATAACCAGCGCGATCCTGGTGCTGCACGAGATCAGCCGCATGAAGGCGCTCGAACGCGCGCGTGAAGATTTCTTCACGACAATGGCACACGAACTCAAAACACCACTGGCGAATATCCGCGCACACCTGAGCGCGCTGCTCGCCGACGATATGCAGTGGTCGGGCGAGGCAAGGCACGAGATGCTGGAGACAGCCGACGAGCAGGTTGAGCGCCTGGTGGGCATGGTGAACAGCTTCCTCGATGCATCACGCGTTGAGGCTGGCGCATTGCGCCTGGAACTTGAGGCCATCCTGCTGCCGGAGCTGATGGAAGATCTGCAAGAGCGCCTGGAAGCACTTACTGCCACCTCGGGACGACAACTCCAGATCATCATACCGGAACGCCTGCCCGCGCTCAAGGGAGATTATGAACTCATCATCAGCGTCCTGACCAACCTGCTCAGCAACGCGTTCCGTTACGCGCCCGAAGGCGATACCGTTCTGCTGGAAGCCCAGCCGATCTATGGCGCAGAGGGAGAGCAGCCGAGCGAGGTAATCTTGAGCGTCACCGATAGGGGTCCAGGAATGAGCAAGGAGCAACAACTGGAGCTCTTTACGCGTTTCAGCACCTTTTCGGCAATGAGTCGGCCAGGTAGAGAACCGCCAGGGCAGCCAACATCCGAAAGAAGACGCGGAGCGGCTCGCTGGAGTCCGGCCACGGGCCTGGGCCTCTACATCAGTCGAGGCATCATTGAGGCACACGGCAGCACACTAACGCTGAAGAGCAGCCCTGGGCAGGGGGCGGTCTTTGCCTTTACGCTCCCGGTATTCGCGGGCAAGCGAGAGGGTGAAGAGATCGCGCCGTAGAGTGAGCGAGAGGATGGCACATGTCTACAGATAAAAAAGTACGAATCCTTTGTGTCGAGGATGATCCGCAAATGCGCGCATTCTTGCTGGCACAGTTGAAGGCGCGTGGCTTTCAGACGCAGGCGGTGCGCGATGGAGCACAGGCGATTGACCTGGCAGCGATCTTTCAACCGCAGCTGGTTTTACTCGACCTTTCGCTGCCCTCGCTCGATGGCCTCTCGTTTCTGCGTCGCCTGCGCGAATGGAGCAGCGCGCCGGTCATCATCCTCTCGGCGCACGACGAAGAGCCGGTCAAGATCAGGGCGCTGGACCTGGGGGCCGATGACTACCTTACCAAGCCGTTCAGCCTGAATGAGCTGCTGGCACGCGTGCGCGTGGCGCTGCGCCGGGCAGAAGAAACGGCGCGCCTCCGCAGCAGCATCACAGGCAGCGATGGACAGCGCTCGGGCTACCGCAGCGGGGGCGAGAACGGACTACTGGTCGATTTTGCTCACCGGACCGTGCGCAGTGGCGGGCAGGAGGTCCATCTGACACCAACCGAGTACGACCTGCTTAGCGAGCTCACCCGTAACGCGGGCAAAGTGCTAACGCATCGGGAACTCTTGCAGCGCGTCTGGGGACCCGACTATAGCGGCGAGAACACGTATCTACGCACCTTTGTACGCCACCTGCGCCGGAAGCTTGAACCGGACCCCTCGCAGCCACGCTTCCTGCTCAACGAACTGGGCGTCGGCTATTTCGTTCCACCACCTGACGCAGACACTCTGTAAAAAATACACATGGTAAAGCATGGTGAAACATTCGAACGGCGAAAATTTCACAGTATTTTCACAGACTGCTCTAGAAATTCACGCCATAATCACCAGTAATCAGGTATGCTGTGTAAAGAGATAAAGGTCTATGCTCTCAACGTCGTACCGGCGGCACCTGGAGTACCCAGGCTAGAGGGTAACACAGAGCGGAAGCAGGATGTCATTGAACTACGAAAACGACACTGCGAACACCACGCCGGTCAACGGCAATATGAGTTTGTTGCAGGCGGAAGCGAGCCCGCGTGACGGAGACGTAAGCGCGCATCCAACAGACGAACCAGTTGAGGGGCACGACCTGCGGCATATTCTGGTGGTCGAAGACGACCCTGGCCTTGCGACCCTTGAGGTTGAGATGTTAACCGCCCATGGCTATACCGTCGTAGCCGTTAACAGCGGAGAGCTGGCGATCGCCACTCTTCGTCGCTCGACACCTGATCTTGTAGTGCTTGACGTTGAACTCGCCGGTAGTTTACAGGGGTGGGATGTCTTGCAGGTTCTTCGGACCTTCGCAACCATACCTGTCCTTCTTACTACAAGCTCGGCAACGGCAGGGCGTGCTTACATACGTCGTCGCGGAGAAAGCCGCTTCACACTGGACCACTTACCCAAACCATATCAGATGCAGACACTTCTCAAACGCGTAAAGCGCATGTTAATGATAGCACCTCAGTAGTTGTTAGCAAGCCCAGAAGGAGTTTTCATATGGAGCGCAAAGAAGACCGCGAGATTTTACGCCGGGGTGGTTTTGCTGAGAATGAAATGAAACAGTTGAGTATCCTGCGCAAAGATTATAATGAGAAGGAGAGACAAACGGCAGCGGCTGCCCACCGCCGCCTGGAGTTTGTCCGCTGGCTGGTAAGCACTGGGAAGCTCTCAGAACAGATTGCGTGAGATAATCTCAGATATTCCTCATACTAAGATGAAAAATCGGAGCAGGTAGCACAAAGCACGCGCCTATTGGGTAAAAAACGCGATAGACCGGATACATCCTTGAACTGTATCCGGTCTATCGCATTATGTATAGTTCTTATGGTGTGCAATCCGCCCATCTATGCATCAGTTGCGACAGGCCCAATGAAGCAAGCTATGACGGCTGCTGATTGTTGTGTGTGAAGAATCCTTCCAGATCATCCATATCAATAGGCTGAATCTTCTGCGGCAGAGGCAAGTGAGCGATGGATGCCAGGATATCGTCGACCAAAGTTGGCGGAGGCTCTATCTGTAGCAGTTGTCTGAAGAGCTGATCAATTTCATCTTCTGGCGACTCATCTTCTATAATATCAGCGAATAACATCTGCGTCGAATATTTCATGGCTACTCCCTCTTATGTCACTTCTAGTACCACTGTTGGTAATACGCGTAACATAAGAGGAGAGTTTCACTTTTTCTCAGCCTTCTTATCAAAAGCACATATTCCTTAATATATCCTAAGAAGCTGTGCTTACTTGCTGTGGTCGCCACTGTGAGGCAAGGGCTGTGCGTAGCAAGGGGCGAGCGCGCTGAAAGTACGTTTTGGCTGTGGCTTCGGGCATATTGAGCGTTTTGCCGATTTCGGAGAAGCTCAACTGGCCCGCGTAGCGCAGTAAGACCACCGAGCGGAACTTGGGTGGCAGTGCCTCGATCGCCTGACGCAGCGCGCTCTGCAAATCGTGGCGTTCGGCGATCTCCTCTGGCAATGGACGCATATCTGGCATAATCGCGAGGGGAGAGAGATCGTCGTCATCGCTGGCAGCTTCGAGTTCCGAGAAGTGGATCGCGCGTTTGCGCCGCAGTTCATCAAGGCAACGGTTACGTGCAACCTGGAAGAGCCACGCCTTCAGTGGTTCTCCTGTACGTAGAGTAGGCATAGAAATATATAGTTGAAGGAACACTTGCTGAGAGACATCACACGCGAGATCATAATCACCAAGACAGTGACAGATAAAGTTGAAAAGAGGAACATTATAACGATGGACTAATGTCTCGAATGCTCGCTGGTCGCCAGCGAGCGTTTGCTGCACCAGGGTGCCATCAGTAATCTCGGGAGTAGAAGTTTTTGATCGTTCTCGTACCTGCATAGTTCGCATCCTCGCTTTCTTTCGTCACCCTTAGCATAAGTTTTTCCCAGCAAAATATCAAGTATTTTTAGGGGTAATAAGCTCTGCTATAAGGCTCTCTAAGCTGAAACTAAACTATATTAAAACGAGGATGGATCTTCTTAAGGATGAGAGGAATTCGATCTCTTATCGTTTTCTTATCTAGTTCTTATTCTTTTTTAATCCAGGCGGCTTGACGAAAGCGAGGATGCGTGCGGTAGAGACTCTCTACCCATGTAATACGTAGCAAAGGGCACAAAGTGATACAGCCACGCGGGCTAAAGATTAAAGAAACGTGAGTTTCGTGCTCCCCGCTTCCCTTGGAAAGGCTGAGGCTTTCTAAGCTTTTCCTTAACCTTTTAGCAGCAAACATAGAGGCCGCAAGAGCACGTTTCGGCGGCCTCTTCCTATGGAAAATGGTGCTTAGAAGCGACCAAAGCTGACCGGACTGAGCATGCGACTGAGGAACTGATTGGCGACCCGCTTATCGACGCGGTTGCCAATACGGGCCATCAGCACATTGGTCGGCTCCATACTAACGTTAGGCTCGGTCGTGGGATACTCGATAAAGCCCTGTGTCGCGAAGAGGTGCGCGATCAATTCGCGATAGCGGTACAGCGAGATACCCAGATCCTCGGCATCCCAGTGCCAGGAGAGACCAATGGCGAAGAAGATCATATCCTCCAGAGCATCCAGCTCTAACGCGAAGGCAAGCATGTTGCGCGCAATAGAGTGGCCGCGCCAGTTCGAGCTCACCTCGATAGCGACCTCGTACAGGTTCTCGATACCCTCCCACCATTCGTCGGCGGGCGCAATCGTCACCTGGCCGATGATCTCACCCGCCGGTGTGTGGGCGAGCGTCAGGGCGCAGTCTGGGCTCTTGGCGATATCGAGGAGCAGGTGATGCTCGCGTTCTGGCAAGCGGGCAAAGGCATGTAGACCACTATCAGCGTGCAGGCGTTCGACCAGCGATGGCGGACAAAAGTCGCGCAAGAGGACGGGTCCCGCCGCAGTATCGAGCGTTTTCATGCGCGAAGAAGAGGCGTCCTTATTCATGTGCAGCAGATCGAAGAGACCTGCCAGCGGCGAGCGTTGGCGCGGTGCCGGGAAGGCATGGCGCAAGGGCGAGGGGACGACAAGGTTACGCACCAGCGCCACCGTCTGCCGGTTCGCGTGATTGATCGACCAGCGGCGCGGCTGGGGTGGAAAATCTTCCGAGCGATCCATGAGCGTCGTTGGGAAATTCGAGAGATGGACAGGTTTGCCCATCAACTCCTGGGCCTCCTCCTCTTGCACATGCATCGCCAGCCATGCGGGACGCCAGCGCTCGATCCATTCCTGCGGCAGGGAGTCCGGCAGAGCTTGCTCCGACATCTCGGCCCACAGCAGACTCCACGCGCGCGGCACGACGCGGTACAGATCGTATCCGCCACCGCCCAGAGCGACCCAGCGACCACCACAGTACGTGTGGGCGAGCTGGTGCACTAGCTTTATCTGCGCGCGAATACCACGCATGGTCAGGCTGAGATGTGTCAGAGGGTCCCAGGCGTGTGTATCGCAACCATGCTCGGTAATGATGATATCGGGAGCGAAAAAGGTCAATACAGGCGACAGCACAGCGTTCATCGCCTCGATATACGAATCGTCCTCGGTGAAAGGCTCCAGCGGCACATTCACGGAATAGCCACGCCCGCTCCCATCGCCCAGTTCGAGCACATCGCCTGTACCGGGGAAAAGATAACGGCCCGTCTCATGAAACGAGACAGTCACCACACGTGGGTCGTCGTAGAACGAGCGCTGGACGCCATCGCCGTGATGGGCGTCGAAGTCGATATAGAGCACCTTGGCCTCGCTGGAGCGCAACACATGGGCAATAGCCACCGAAGCATCGTTGTAGATGCAGAAGCCCGACGCGCGCTCCGACCAGGCATGATGGAGTCCACCTGCGGGATGAAATACGTGCAGGGGTCGCTCCTCCTCGCTGGCAAAGCTGCCGCCTTCGGGCAGGCCCATTACGGCACTCATCGCAATCAAGGTACCACCAGCGATACGCGCCGCGACCTCGTGCATGCCGGGCAACGCGGGTGTATCGCCATCGCCAAAACCGTAATGCAGGGCGAGCTGTGCCCGCTCCTTGCGCTCCTCTTCACTCATATCTGGACCTTCAGGCTCGCTGAGGCGTTGAACAGCGGCAATGTATTCGGGTGTATGTGCCAGGCTTAGCTCCTGCGTTGTAGCGGCGCGCAGGCCCAGGGCCGTCTGTTCGTTACCGGGTTGCCACAGCCCGGTGTGCTCTAACAGGTCCACCAGGGCCTGTAGGCGCTTTGGATTCATAGGGTGCTGCGGCCCAAAATCGTAATGGAGTTCTTCGGGATCAAAAACTAAACGCACTCTCTGCTGAGGAGCTATATTAGACATAAGCCTCACCTTCCGTTAGCGGGCTACCAAAGGAAAACTCGATACCCTCCGCCTTCAAACGTATCAGCAGAGGAGTAGGGTTAATCGTGCCCAGGCGCACCGTCGCGACGCGTGGAACACCATCGGAGTCAGGAGCCGCCATCACGCTGCGGATCTGCATATGCAGTTCTGAGGCCAGCACCAGGGCGTGCCCCAGGGTAGCCATACTGCCGAGCGGCAGGATGATATCCAGTTGCATGCCGGGCTCTAACGCCCCCATAGCACGCGAAAGGGCGAGTAGGAGATCGCTGCGTGTAATCAGCCCGACCAGCATAGCCTTGCTCTCTTCGCCCACCAGACCATATTCTACCACAGGGATATAATTCAGATTGCGCTCGACCAGTAGCTGGGCGGCGGCAGCCACGCTCGTCGTTGGCGTCACGCGCAGCTGCGCCCGGTGCATCACTTCAACGACCTTGCGCTCCTGCCAGAAATGCTGCGCATCGTCATCGCGCTCCCCCAGAGCTGAGGCCATATCAATATCTTGCGAGGTGAGTAAGCCCTCTAAAAGAAAACCCTTGCGCGGTTTTTCGCCTTCCAAATGTTGTGAACTGACGACATTGACGGTCTGGACCACGGGCAAGTGATGAAAATGATGTTGGCGAAACAGATTCGCCGCGTGGGCCAGAGAATCATCAGGCGTCAACGTAATCAATTTTGTGGTCATAATGTCACGCACAATTAGCATATGCCTACTCCCTCAGAAATGATGCATCCCGCCGCACTCTCTACCAACTCTCTACAGAACGCAAAACGCGCATTCCCCTCTCCAGAGGCTCGATCTTAAGTTGACTATGTTATTATGATAGCACAAAAGCGTTGCCCAGACGCCTTTTTGTACTCACAGATGCCTCTCAAATAGCCGTGCGCTTGCTAATTTGCACGCATCAATGGCTCGTCCTCGGCCTTCGCTCACCCACAAGGCTACGTATAGTATAATGCGATAGAAAGTCATGAAGTAAAGCTATCAATATGAGGAGAATATGTAATGCTTGATAACGAAGACACTCCCACCAATCCACGCCAGCCAACGCCTCAAGAGCCCGATGCTGCGGCTACTATACAGGTTCCCCTGACTCCTTCCAACACGACCGAACAGGACGATACAGAGACACTCGCCGGACCAACGAGTGAATCAAAACAGGCCGAACCGAATGCCCAGGCAACACCTTCAGAACAAGCATTCAGGGCACCAGAGCAAGCGGCGGTTGCTATCGAAGATGCTCCCGATGTCACTATTCCCACCCAGGAGAACAGTGCTACAGTACTTTCGACGGAGCAGGCCCATGTTTCGCAAGCGGCTCAGCCAGTCGCACCTGCTTCTGCGCCAGCTCTATCCACGCTTCCGTACGCGACCATCGATGATCTTTTAGCATTACGCATCGCCAGTGATCCGCAGATCTCGCCGGATGGCTCGCTGATCGCCTTTATAGTATTGGAGAGCGACGGCGAAAAGAATACGACGAGTAGCGCGCTCTGGCTGGTAGGCAGTGCAGGAGGCAAGGCACCCTGGCAGATTACCAGCGGAGAGCACCACGACACGATGCCACGCTGGTCGCCAGATGGACGCATGCTAGCATTCTTGAGCGACCGCGCGGGAACAGTGCAGGTCTACCTGCTGCCGATGGACGGCGGAGAGGCACAGCAACTAAGCAGGTTAGCCCAGGGTGTGAGCGAATACAGGTGGCGTCCCGATGGGCTGGTACTGCTCGTCCACAGCGCCTGGGGGCCAGCCGACGAGCGGCACGCAGCGGAAGACAGAGACGAGGTACAGATCTTCACGCGCCTGGATACGCAGTGGGATGGGCAGGGACACAAGCAAGGCAGGTATCAACAGCTCTGGCTGCTGCCGCTCGATGGACCAGCCGTACGCCTCACATCGGAGCCGGTCGACCTTGAGCAATCGTGCTGGTCGCCGGATGGCACGGAGATCGTCTTCTGCGCCAACCGCCGTGCCGATCCTGACCTGAGTGCCAGCCGGGCACTGTGGGTGCTGACGGTTGCGACGGGCCAGATGCGCCGCCTGACAGCGGAAGAGGGCCTGGCACAGGTACCTGCATGGTCGCCGGATGGACGGTCGATTGCCTATCTCTATACAGGCGATCAGACGGAGGCTGGCAATATGTCGCCCTGGCTAGTACAGGCTGATAGCAAAGTCACTGCCCATCCGATCGTGCAGGGTGCTGAGAGCATCACCTGCCAGATGTGGGTAATCGATGAACTGCGCAGCGAATATCTGCCGCAAATGCAGTGGTATCCAGGCGGCAAAGCGCTGCTCGTGACGGTGCAGGAGCGCGGACAGGTGCATCTCTACCGCATCGATACGAAAGATAACCAGTTGACCCGCCTGACAGGTGGCAACGGACGCTACCTGGCTCCCCAACTCAGTCGTAATGGACAGACGATCGCCCTGGTACGGGCCGACTGGTTTACGCCCGGCGACATCTGGAGCATGGACAGCGCCGGGAAAAATCCGCGCAAGCTGACCGGCGTCAATGATAGCTTTCTCAGGAGCCATCAATGGGTCAGGCCGCGACGCATTACCTGGAAGAGCTTCGATGGACAAGAGATCGAAGGTTGGCTCTATCTGCCCCCATTGCCGGAAAACGCCAAAGCACCACTGATTCTCGCGCCACACGGGGGTCCCTCGCTGGCCTGGGGAGATGCGTATTCTTACGAGTTCCAGGTATTGGCGGGGCGCGGCTACGCGGTACTGGCACCCAATCCGCGTGGCAGCACCGGCTACAACGAAGCCTTCACCAGAGAGGTCCTTAATGACTGGGGCGGCGATGATTTCCAGGACCTGATGGCGGGCCTCGACCACCTTATTGCGACAGAGCCAATTGACGAGACGCGCCTGGGCATCGGCGGCCTGAGCTATGGCGGCTATATGACCAACTGGGCCATCACGCAGACGACGCGCTTCAAAGCCGCCGTGAGCCGCAACGGCATCAGTTCTATCGCCAGCGCGGCGCTGCTCTCCGATCAGACGATCTGGCTCAATCTCAGCATGAGCGACACAGAGATGCAGGCGCAACGCTCGGCGTTGACGCACGTCGATAAGATCTCCACGCCGCTGCTCCTGCTGCATGGGGAAAATGATCTCCGCTGCCCGTTCAGTGAGTCGCTGCAACTATTTGTCGCTCTGCGCCGCTTGAAGCGCGCCGTCGAGCTCGTTCGCTATCGCCATGTCAGCCATCTCATGGACTGGCCCGAGGTCGGCACGCCACAGCAGCGCGTCGACCGCTTGCGCAGAACGGTGCAGTGGTTCGAGCATTTTGTGTGACCACTTGCTCAGTAGGGATGGGCCTTGCGTCCATCCGGTCCGCGG
>JALYTQ010000405.1 GCA_030854195.1 Chloroflexota bacterium | reverse complement strand
AGGTTGGGAGATGCGCCCTTCTCGATCGCCGGTCAAAACCTCACCACCCTGTTGGCAAAAGCCTATGACGAGGTTGAGGCGGCTGCCCTGCGCAAGGCGGGTGAGGACGACAAAAAATTGTGAAGTAGTTCACAGTTTATCTATGAACTTTGATGCATACTCCATGGTAGAGGGGAATAATTATCTTTTGGAAGCAGTGCTGGCGTAACATCTCCTCATAGCGAGACAAATGAGTCATTGAAGACATTAGTACCGGTAGAGGGGCTACACTCAGCAACTCTACTTGATAATGGAGTTACATGAACGCCGTAGAAGACGAGCCGAGGCTCACTCTGGAAGCCTGTCAGGGATCGATCGAAGCGTTTGAGGCTCTGGTAACGTATTATGAGCCGCGTATCAGGCGTATGCTTTATGGATTGACCCACGATGTACACTTGACGCAGGATCTCTGTCAGGAGACATTTCTGTCGGCGTATCGCGCCCTTCCGCGTATGAATGGCGAGGAACTGCGCTTTGCTCCCTGGCTCTATCGTATCGCGCTGAACCAGGTGCGCAGCGAATGGCGGCGGCGCAAACATGTGACGGTCCTCTCGTTCTCACAGCCCTCGGGCACGAGCGAAGAAGCGTTCGATGATCTGGGCGAGGACTATCTGGTAAGCGACGAGCAGTTTGAAGAGCGCGTGGTGGAGCGCGATATCGTGCAACGCGTGCTGGCCCAACTCCCGCCGACCTCGGCCCTCTGCCTGCTATTGGATGCTGAGGGTTTCACGTATAAAGAGATTGCAGAGATGTTACAGGAATCCCTCGCCGCTGTACGCAGCCGTTTATCGCGTGCGCGGCAGGCGTTCCAACGCATATATACCAGCCTTGATCAGGAAGGAAAAAGATGAAGGAGGAAACTCCCGCTACCCGGCATAGTGACGATCCTCCATGTTCCCTTAGTGCCCACTGCGCGCGCCTGTTGGATGATCTAGATACAGGCGAGACGCGGGATGATGCGCCACTATTTGGAGAGGATAACGAGGATAGACGCCTGTTGGAGCAGTTGCGTACCCATGTGCCTACCTGTTCGCTGTGTACGGCAACACTGGCGCAAGAGCGCGGTATACGTTTGCGCCAACGCCAGATGCTGCGCCAGGTGCTCGCGGAAAGTGAACGCGCTGTTCCTTCGACGACAGCGCGCATCTTGCAGGCTCTTAGACGCGAAGAGCAGGAGCTACAAAGCGTGCCAGCAGGCTCAAATGGTCACGTCGCTCCTGAAGAGATTGGCGTACTTTCCCGTCCTCCGCTGCCAGGACGCCCGAAGCAACGGGGCACCCTGCTGCGCAATGCACTGGCCCTCGTGGCTGTCCTGGCGGTTATCCTGGGCTCTATGAGTCTGTTCAGCCGCATGCTCCCCTTGCGCCTCGCGACAGGGAGTGCGTCGAGTGGCGTGGCTGGTGTGCAGAAAACGACGCGTATTCCTTTCCTGTTTGCTTCAACATGGTCTTCGGTGGTCATGGCCACGCTGCACAATGGGCAGAAGCTCATCACCAGCACCGATCCTATCAGTGGCAAGAGCGCTATGCTGGCTTCGTCGCTCTATCCTATGGACACGGCGATTGATGGAGTCTCGCACGATGGCTACAAGGTGCTCTATCGCGTATTCGATGGCAGCCGCACGCGCTACTATATCCGACCATCCAATAGAGATGACGCGCTCTATACGCTAGATGGCAAGGGGAGCCAGGCAATCTGGAGTACCGACGACCACTATATATTTATCAGCACTCCTGAAGGCGTTGAAAAAGTGGATGTGAACAGTCGTAGCGCAATGCTCGCGCTCTCCATGTTTCAAGCTCCCTACCTGCGCTTCTACCGCGATGGCTATCTGTATTTCGTGCAGGAGAAGAGTAACGCGACGGTTCTCAGCCGCGTAAATCTGGCGGATGGAAATGTTGTGCCGCTCACTCTCGGAGTGTGCGCGCTGAGCTATGGTTTCTGGCTCAGTCCAGGCGGCACTACGGTCTATTATCGATGCAAAGGACATCCCGACCTTTACGCCGTTGCTAGCAATGGCACCCACGCTCGTTCGCTGCGCCTGCATAGCGGCGATGCGATTGGGTACGCCGGGCAGGGAGCGTTGTTAACCTTGCTGAAGGCGGGCACGACCTATCAAGTCATGCAACTTGGCAGTGATGCGCAGCACGATCAGGTGGTGTTTCCCGATGTGGCTCCTGGTGCCGCGCTGATTACGGCTGATGACGTTGCGGTGATGCCCTACGGACGGTCGCTGGTCGCCCTGGCGCATTACGCGGATGGGAGCAGCAAGATCTGGTACGACGATCTGGTCGCGAACACACAGCATACCGTCGTAACGTATCGCGATGCACAGAGCGCGGCAAGCGTGCAATTCGGCGGTTGGAGCAAGCTGCAGGTCACTTAAATGGTATACTCTTCTGGCACCCGCTGTTTCCAGATACTGATTCTGGTGATACCGGCCTCGTGGAGGAGTTCCCCTGTTTGCTTGTGTGCCTGCGCGATCTGCCTGGGATTGTGCGCGTCCGAGCCGACGCTGATAGGCGTATGATGAAGCGCGCAGGCGCGCACGAGGCGTTGTACCATGTGTGGATAGTGGAGGATATCGTAGCCGTTGATCTCCAGAGCAACATTATGGCGCGTGGCCTCTGCCGCCAACAGCTCAATCTCCGCGTCCAGGCCGGGTGGCAGGTAGGGATCGGTCGTGTACAGGCGTAGCGGGTGGCTGATCAGACTAAACCATCCGCTCTGAACCGCTGCACGCAACAACTGGTAGTAGCGCAGCCACAGCGCCTCGCCCTCCGCTGCTGAGCGCTGCCTGTCCTGCTCGAACTGCTGCCCGTCTATCTCGTGAACGGAGCCGATCAGAAAATCCCAGTCGTACCCACGCAGCGACGCTTGAATCTGTTCGTTCTTCTCCGGCACAAAGTCGACCTCTAATCCCAGGCGTACATCCAGTGAGGCATCGTGTGCGGCAGCCTGTACCGCCTCAATATATTGCGCTATAGTCAACGTCGGTCCTTCAAGCGCCATATGTGCCAGGGGAGCACGCGCCTCGCTCATCTGAAAGACGTGCTCTGAGAGGCCAAGCACGCGCAGGCCACGCATGCGTGCCGTCTGCGCCATTTGCCGCGCAGAGCTTCGCACAACGTGACTGTGGAAATCGGTGTCAGGTGTCATTTACTTTCTTCATCCTTATAAAAATTCCTATAGCCGTAGACTACAGCAAAAACGGGTGTTTAGAGGAGACGCGTCATTGGGAGTAGCTGACCATTGCGAAAGCGTCCTGCGGAAAACTGCTCGATCGGTAGCGTCGAGGCGCGCCCGTCGAGGATCAGCTC
>JALYTQ010000155.1 GCA_030854195.1 Chloroflexota bacterium | reverse complement strand
GGCAGGACCGCCATCGTCGTATTGAAGATACCCCAGAACATCACATTCATCGACTCCTCGAAATCCTCGCGTGTCAGCGTCTGCTGGGGGCCAGCGCTGATGATGCCCGCATCGTTCACCAGGATATTGACGCGTCCAAAGTGGGCCGTTGCCTGATCCACGGCCCTCTGGGCATCCTCCGGCTTTGTCACATCGCAGGGGATGGTCAGCACCTCGCTCTCCATCTCCAGGAGTTTGAGGCGCGCTCGCTCCAGTTCATCCTCTTGCCGGGCGCAGAGGACCAGTTTCGCACCCTGGCGCGCAAACTCTTCAGCGATCGCCAGTCCCAGCCCACGCGAGCCGCCAGTGATCAGCACGACTTTATCCGGTAGCGCGAGCATGTGGCTACGCTGCCAGACCTCGCGCGCGATGCCGATGCCCGCGATCGCCGCGAGCAGTTTCCAATTCTTCGTTATAAAGCTCATATGTAGTAGTCTCTCCATTCTGTGCAGATGTAACAGGCAGCCGTTCTCAACGAGTGTCTTTGCTACTAACACGAATAGAGAGCAGTTTTAGCTAAAGAGATTAACCCTTAGCGTTTCCCCAGCGCCTCGCGGCTCAGCGACGCGATCAGGACCGCCAGTACTGCCAGAATCAGGAACGCGCCAGCGATAGTGCGCAGAGGGGCCAGCGCGCCCACGTTCTCGATCAGCGCGAGCAGGATGACGGCGACGATTACGCCGATCAGAATGATCATATCGCCGACGATAAAGTTATAGACAGCCTTGATTACCTTCATGGTCGCACTCCTTCCTGCTCATTTGTGATCGGTGGTGCCGTGGATGCCTTTACCTGGTGCTGCAGTCGCACCTGCTTGAGCCACGTCACCAGGACGAAGGAGGCCAGCAGGTAGAGTGCGGCCAGGATCAGCAGAAAGAGATCCGAGAAGGGCCAGGTCACGCCGAAGCCCTCGCCGGTCCAGAACGTTCCGAAGGTCGTCAGCATGACGCCAACAATAAACTTCAGCGTATTTTCTGGTATCTGCTTGAGTGGAGCACGTACCAGCGCGCCTAGCAGTATGATCAGCACGCCTGCCACCGCCGCGCCGCTGGCGGCAGAGCCGATGCCGCAGGTCTTCGAGCAGACATTATTGGCGGCACTCGTGCCAAAGCTAATCACAATGAAGGCGACCTCAAGCCCTTCGAGCAGGACGGCCTTATAGGCAAGGGCGATGCCAAACGGCTCGAAGCGGGGAGTAATCTGCTCGCCACGCGCCCGTACCTCGGCCATGGTCTCCTCGAAGATCGCCTCTTCATCATGGAGGGCTTTCAGGCCGCTATAGCGCAGAAGGGCTTTTTTCAGCCACTTGAGACCGAAGAGGATCAAGAGAATGCCAACAACAAGACGTAAAATGTCGATGGGGACAAACTGAACCAGCGCCACGCCAAAGGTAGCGATAATGATAGCCAGCGTAACCGCGGCGGCGAATGCGCCAGCGAGCGAGCTGCGCCAGTTAATAGTCAGGCCAACGACCAGGACAATAGTAAATGCCTCAACAAATTCAACTGCGGAAGCGAGGAATGCCGTTGTCGCGACTTCCCATTGCATGCGACTGTGCTCCTGTTCTGCTGCAAAGAAGGACGCCTGTGAGGGTGTCGAGAGATAAAAAGAGCATAGCAGGAACTCGACGGAAGATACCAGCGAGTTCCCCATTTCTCTATTCTATCATAGGCAAAGACTGGCTGCTCTGCGCGACCAGGAGGTCAACAGATGGGGCGTCTGCTCCTGCTTATCCCCTCGTTGCCACGAGCTGTAGCCAGTTGCGCGGCACCTCAGTGATGCCCAGTTCTTCCCCCACCTGGTAGACGGCGGTCTCCAGGGCTTCTGCGCCATAGGCCAGCGGAACGCCTGGCAGCGCGCCATCGATGAAGAGCCAGTATTGTCCCAGGTCGCGCCAGGCGTCGAGAGAGATAATCGCGACCGTCTGAGAGGTATCGACGCTGCTAAAGCCGGCTGATTTGAAGAGGTCAACATAGCCCTCGGGCGTGACCCATTGCATCGCCATCGCCTTTGCCTCTCTAGATAAATGGGCGTCCGGGTGATTGTTTTTGAGCCAGCCCACGGCGCGGCGCGTCCACAAGCGGTAGAAGCGTTCGGTGCCTGGGATGTAGGTGCCCTCGTAGAAGGCGCTATTGCAGGCAAAAATACCATCGGGTGCCAGGATTTTAGACATCTGTGCAAAGGCGGAGCGTTTGTCGGGGACAAGGTGGATCGCGTTGCAGAAAAAAGCCGCGTCGGCGTTCTGGACAAGGGCGGGGAGGTCTTCGGCCTCACCTTGAATAAATTCGGCCTGAGCCTCCAATCCCAATTCGTCCATGCCGGTGCGGGCGTAGCGTAATGCATCCGCCGCAGGATCGACGCCGATCAGGTGTGCTTGATCCAGGCGACCCTGGCTCGCCAGCTCCTCCGCGATCAGGCGCGTCACCGCACCTGTGCCGCACGCCATGTCAACAATCGTTAGCTTGTCGGCGCGCTGGGGGAGATGGGTAAGCGCCTGTTTGACAAGCGAACGATTGACATCCGTATAAAAAGTATGTGCCGCGAAACGCTCGTATGTAAAACGATTCGTTTCCTCCGTCTCGATAAGTGCCATATGCAGTCTCCTTAACCAGAAAATTCCTCTTATCTAGTTAGAGAAGACCAATCGTTCACATGTTTCACGAATTTCAGATATGCATCGACATACCGCCATCGATCGCAAGGATCTGTCCCGTGATGTAGCTGGCCTCCGGTGAGCAGAAGAAATTGATCGTCGTGGCGACCTCCTCGGTTGTTCCGAAGCGCTTCAGGGGCGTAGAGTCGAGCATAAACTTGCGCAGCGACTCCGGCACGCTGGCGGTCAGCTCCGTCGGAATGAAACCGGGCGCGACAGCGTTGACCGTGATATTGCGGCTGGCCATCTCGCGTGCCGTGCTCAGCGTCAGGGCGAGAATGGCAGCCTTGGACGCGCTATAGTTCGCCTGCCCGGCGTTTCCAAGCAAGCCCGCGACCGAGGCCACGTTAACGATGCGGCCCCAGCGCGCCTTCGTCATACCGCGCAGCGCCGCCTTTGTGCAGAGAAAGGCGGCGCGCAGGTTGGTATTCATAACGTGTTCGAAGTCGTTCAGCGACATCTGCAAAATCAGTTTATCGCGTGTTGTGCCCGCGTTATTGATCAGGATCGTCGCGGGGCCGAGCTGCTGCGTGGCCTCGGCGAAGAGATGCGCCACATCCTCCTCGTTGCTCACGTCGGCCTGGACAGCGATGCAGCGCCGCCCGAGTGCCTCGATGCTCGCCTTTGTGCCTGCTGCGGTGGTCGCATTGCTGCGGTAGTTGATTACGATATCTGCCCCCGACTGTGCCAGGCGCAGCGCCGTGGCGCGACCGATTCCCTGGCCGCTGCCGGTGATCAAGGCGATTTTGCCCATCAGCGGCAAGTGCTGTTCGTCTACCATATCTACTGTAATCCTCTTCTAATAAAGTATATTTTTATGTGTGCAGTGCTGAGATTTTCCCCAAGTGTACCACATTTGGCAGCCCGTGCAAGGTTGGCATTGGCATCTGATATTGGTGGCACTTTAGGGCTGAGGTTTGTTTTTCTTTACCTATCGTACAACAAATACATTAAACTATTACCAATGCTTCTCTAATACTCAACCTTACGGGTGTATAGTGCAATATAAGACCTGTTGAGCCCCTTCGGGAGTGGTACGGATCTTGTGCTGGCATTATCCAGGGGATGGGGATAGTGCCAGCATTTTGTGTCTGTATATGAAGACTGAGTGCAGTACGTGGTAGCTATAGTGCCTCTTTCATTTTTTTCCCAGGGCAAAAATACTCAGGAAGTAGTTGTAGAACAGTGACGAAAAAAGGTAGACCAGATCTCTGGCCGTGGATCGTGATAGGCGGTCAATTGTTGGCAGGTTGGCGGGCTGAGCAGAACTATCAGGGATTGCCGGAGGTAGCGCCGCTCCATGACAGGAATAGGGACGAAACGTTACCGGGCATCTCGGTGATTGTACCGGCGCGCAACGAGGAGGCGAATCTGGCAAGGCTGCTGGCGTCGCTGGTGGTGCAGGACTATCCGCGCTATGAGATTATCGTTGTGGACGATGCTTCTAGCGATGGCACAGCGGATGTTGCGCGCCAGTACGCCGAACAGGGCGTGCGGCTAGTGAGCAGCATCGGCCCTCCCACTGGCTGGACGGGCAAGAACGCCGCGTGCTGGTTGGGTGCCAACGCGAGTCACTATCCCTGGCTGCTCTTCGTAGACGCCGATGTCGAGCTCGATGCGCTGGCGTTGCGCTCGTCGTTAAGCTTTGCCCAGGAGCAAGATGTCCATGCGCTCTCCCTCTTTGCGCGCCAGCGCTGCGAGAGCTTCTGGGAACGTCTGCTGCTCCCCTTTGCCTACCAACAATTTTTTGTGGGTGTCGATGCGCGCCTCATACATCAGACGCGTGGGCGCGCCCTGGCGAATGGACAATATTTTCTCTTAGAGCGCAGTGCCTATCAGCGTGTGGGCGGGCACGCGGCCAATGCCGGGAGCGTCATCGACGACGTAGCGCTTGCCACAACGCTCAAAGAGCATGGTATCATTCCGCTCGCCTGCCGTGGTGAGCAACTTCTCATGGTGCGCATGTACAGCAATCTGCACGAGATCAGCGAGGGATTTGGCAAAAACTCGTATCTGTTCCTGCGCAAAGCGCCGCTAACGGGTGTGCAGACGGCGATCTGTACCTGGCTGGCTGCCTCCGTTGGCGTACTCTTCATCAGGGCCGCGTGGAAGCGTTCGCGCCTGTTACCCTTCCTGGCGCTCGTGGCCTACGTCCTGCAGGTGTGGAGTATCCAGCCCTGGCTGCGGCGCGCAGGCGTCAGGCCAGCGTACGCGCTCTTGACGCCGCTCGCCGCCCTGATGTTCCTGAAGATCGCGCTGACCTCGATGCTGCGCGTGCTTACCGGTCGTCCACTTGCCTGGAAGGGACGCAGCTACCGTGGAGAGCAAAGGAGCCAGCAACGCGTCACCGTGGAGATGGTTCGCTAATCCGCTCTCGCGGCGTGCTATCATCCGTCTCCCTACTTTCAAATTCCCTCGGATGCTCCGACGACATATCCTGCTCAGCGGTGGGGGGGAGCGCAGCAGAGATAGCTTGCTGGAGAGCTGGTGGCATAGGTAGCGGCGCGAGCCTCTGATGGGGATAGGGACCGCCGGGCAGGTGATTGGCGATACTCTCATCAAAGCGGGTGGTGTCGTCGAAGATCGCGCTATGAATCTGCTCCAGCGTGAGATTGCGTGCCTGGCGGAGGTCGGCACCGATCAATACGGAATTATTGAGATCTGTAACCTGGAAATTGGCACCGACCAGCACCGCGCCGCGCAGGTCCGCCTCTGTAAGATTCGTCGCCGCGAGGTTGGCCTCGGTGAGATCGGCACCGGCCAGCCATGCGCGCGTGAGATCGGCCATAAAGAGATTGGCATTGATAAGCTGCGCATCGCGCAGGTCGGCGTAGCCGAGGTAGCGTGATGAGAGGTTGCGGTGCGAGAGGTCGGCACCTTGCAGCCGTGGTGATGGCAGGCGCGTGGGAATGTTGTGCTCGTGATCGAGGGTCAGGGGAGTATCCTCGACGCGGGGCAGGCGCGCCAGTTCATACTCGATATGGGCCTGCGCCGTAGCCCGTTCGTACTGGTGCCGCAGCATCTCTGCCCGCTCGGCGTCCTTTGCCTCCCACTCCTGCCAATCGTCGCGGAACTGCTGTAACTGCGCGTTCAGCTTGCTCTCAAACTCGAAGAAGCGCTCCTCCTGGCGGGTCTGCCACTGCTGGCGGCGTGTCTCCTGGGCGCGTTCCCACGCCTGTTGGGTCGATTGTGCGCTCGCGATCACGTGTTTTTGTAGCCATATGAAAAGGAGCGCGACTATAATCGCAGCACATAAACCCGCGACGCCTCCGATCAACAACATCTCTAGCATAGATCAAACTCCATTAATATACATAACTTTAGCGGCATAATCATCGACTCTACCAGCTAAAACGCAGCATAGTGAGGGAGGGTAACTTTCGGCGCGTGGGCATGCGCTTTTGGTACTCTCGTGGTTTTTTAACCATTGTCTCTTGTAGACCCGACTCTGCAAAAGACGTATAATAAGAGGGTAGTCAGAAGGGGGTCGGGTGAAGCGGCGCATCCACTTCTCTGTTTTCTCTTTCCATTCCATCTAACGTAATCTATGCTCAATTGGAGGAACTCTCTCTATGAGTCAATATAATCATCCATCACCGACATCCTTTTTGCTCGACGAGGAGAACCGGAAGCTGTTTCTCTCCTGGAGCGACGAGCACGAGAGCGTGCATGACTGGGAGAACCTGCGCTGGGCCTGTCCCTGCGCCTGGTGCGCGGGCGAAGGCGGCCAGCCAGGCGTGCTGCAGAGCAAGCAGAGTCTGAGCACCGAGGAGACGACGCTCGTCAATATCGAGCCCGTCGGTCGCTATGGCCTCACCCTCGTCTGGGAGGATGGACACCGGACTGGCATCTATACCTACGAAAAGCTGCGTGCCAGTTGCGAGTGCGACGAATGCCGCCAGACGAGGTCCAAAAGGTAGCCAGTGTTAACATCAGTAGTTCTCTATCGTTCTATTCAGTGGTAGAAGAAAAGCAGCCAGGTACGCCCTGGCTGCTGCTGAAGTATACGTTGGAGAATTTCTATGGATGCACATAAATTCGCAGTTCGTGAAGCCCCTGTGACAGGTACGCCGCGCCGCCGCTATTTCTCTATTTCTGGTGTTACCGTACGCGTTCTGATCGCGCTGGTGATAAGCTGGCTGATCATCATGGCCTTCTTTGTGACCGGTGCTATCTCACACTGATGCTGCTTACGCCTGACTCAGGCCGCCGAAGACCTCCTGCATGCGTTGCTGGAATGATTGTCCCATAAGCTGCTCCGCTTTATCGGGATCGTCTTTCATAATCGCCAGCAGTTGTGCCGTCCCCTCGTCGGGTGCCAGCGTCAGATCGTGGCGTCCGTCCTGAACGGCCTGGAGTATCTCCTCGGCGACCTGTTCGGCGGTCAGCTTTGCATCAACGTTCATAAACTCCATACCCTCCTGCCGGGTCATAGGCGTATCCACCCAGGAGGGGTAGACGGTGGTAATATCGATGCCTGTCCCGTAGAGTTCCGCGCGCAAGGCTGTCGAGAAGCCACGCACGGCCCATTTACTCGCGCAGTAGCCCGTCAGGAGGGGAACGCACAGCTTGCCCGCCGCCGAACTGAGGAAGACGAAGTGCCCGCTCTGTTGCTGGCGCATCATCGGCAGCGCCGCCTGGACGCAGTGATAGGTGCCCATAAAGTTGATGTTCATCATCGTCTGCATTTCTTGAGAGCTGAAGAGATCAATTGGTCCTCCTCGTCCGATGCCCGCGCTAGAGACCACAAGATCTATGTGCCCACAGGTATCGAGCGCGAGGCGCATCAACTCCTGCACCTGTTCTTCGTTCGTCACATCGGTCTTCATCACTACTACCTGCTTGATTGACGATGGATTACTCTCTTTAACCTGTTGCGCTGCCTGTTGCAGGCCCGACTCGTTGATATCGGCGAGGACAACATGCGCGCCCCTGGCATACAACGCCCGCGCCGTTGCCAGTGCGATGCCGCTTGCTCCACCTGTGAGTACCGCGACCGCTCCGTCGAAATTCTTTACTGCCATGTGTACCGTTCCTCTCGAAATTGCTTGAAATAAGAAAGAAGATCAAGCATATGCCTGGCTTGATCTTATCTTCTCTTGAGCGAAGGTGTCAAATGTTTGGCATGCTACGGCCTGTGCAGCCTCAATGTTGCGGCGGCATCTCCTGGGGATACTGCGCCTGTGGCTGCTCGTACTGTTGAGATGGCTGTGGTGATTGAGGCGTCTGTGGATATGGATGCGACTGTCCACCCTCCTGGTACGTTTCCGGCTGGTATCCTTCTTGATAGCTCTGATGCGCTGGCGGTGCATATGGCTCTTGCTGAGGTGGCTGATAATACGGCTGCTGGGACTGATATGGTGGTTGCTGCCGCGTCATGCCGAAGGCCGTAAGTCCGCCGAGGCCCGCCAGAATCGGTTGGGTGAGTGCCCCCAGGATGGCCGAGATGCCTGCCCCGACCAGAAACCAGATCCAGCTACCCGTCACGAAGAAGAGCGCGAGGATAATCATCCAGAAGAAGCCCTGGATGCCGCCGTAGACTCCACGTGGATTGTGCGAACTGAAAGAGCCAACCAGGATCGCGAACGCCAGCGCGACGAAGAAGATGGGCAGGTTGAAGCCGCCCAGGGCGAAGGAGAGCGCCAGGCCGATCAGAACGATGCCACCGGAGATACCTCCAAGGAAGGAACTTGAGTTGCGCATAATATATTTCCCCTTTTCGATAGATATGTAACTAGCAATAAGTGCTTATGCAAATAGTATAAACTATTCCATCAATCAAGGGAATAGGACTGTATATCTGCTCTCGTTGAGATAGCACCCCTTAGTCCCAATATCACCAGAGCCAGGTTACCCGGCGAGGTGCTCGTGTTAGGATGCTCAGGCTCCAATGTCTTCTCATACTGGGTCCAGGTCACAATGCACTTTAAGTGCTGCGCTGGACACACTGAATTATCCACCACCAATCGGGGCTGTACCTCACCATGTTCTTCTTTCATCGGACTAATATGGTATATACGACCAGTCGCAAAGTTGTCTGGTGCTGACTGACAATCCAGTCACCCGCGCACGTAATCAGATTAAGATGGGAACCGCTTTTATCTCCAAAAATCTTTTGAAGGGGAGCCTGCTGCGGACGGTACAGTGCGATGCGCGTTACGCGAAAGCGCTTTGTTCCCCCCATTGTATCAGTGATTACTACTTTGTCGCCGACATGCACAGAACGCAGGTTCCAGAATACAGCAGGGGAGCCACCCGGACGGTTAAGGTGCCCGTCGATTACCGCGCTTCCCACTTCTCCTGGCCGTGGGCCAGCGGTATACCAGCCTACATCATCCCACGGGCTGAGCGAAGGTGTCGCCATGTTGCCGTCGTCAAGCGTGCCGACGCTCTCCACAGCAGTATCCACACCAATTGAAGAAATGATTAAGCGGCTGGGGCTTGCTGGCTGGAAATGCCAGAGCAACATCAGCACTCCAGCAAGGGCTAAAGCCAATACGCATAAAGAGTAGGTGATTTTGCGCATAGCGTCAAGCTCTCTCTCTTCCCTGTATGCCGCGTAGATCTGTATGGTTGCCTGGGCCTTGCAGCGCAGAGTCCACGCGGCATATATCCAAAACGAGCAGCCCTATCAGCGCGGGCGAGACTAGCGTGGACGGCGAGAGACGAGCGCCGTGCCGATTCCTGTCGCGACTACCGCCGTTACAATCAGTGCAAGCAAGCCGAGAAGTCCCTGCAGGGGATTGTCCGCAGGTGGCTGGGCATACGGATCACTCCCTGTTCCCGGCAACCCCGCCACACCTGTACCACTGAGGGCCACCGACTGCGGGCTGCCTGCTGCATTGTCCGTGATCGTCACACTGGCGCTGCGACTATCGGTAGCCGTAGGAGTAAAGGTCACGCTGATGGTACAGGAAACTCTGGCTGCCAGCGTGCTGGGACAGGTATTGCTCTGAGCGAAATCACCGCTGTTGGTGCCGCTCAGCCCGATGCCGTTGATGGTCAGAGCGGAGTCGCCGCTATTAATCAGCGTGATGGTCGACACCGCACTGGTGGTATTGGTCTGCTGGTCCCCGAAGCTCAAACTCGTTGTACTCAGGCTCACCGCTGGTGCCAACGCGGTTGTGTCAGAGCCGCTCAAAGCTACTGATTGCGGGCTGCCTGCAGCTGAAACAGGGGTCACCAGCCCTCCCCACATAACGCACACAGCCAGTACAGCACCTATCAGTACAAGGCGGAGCATCAATTGTTGCCAGAATTGGGTAAACTTCACGAGTTACTGCCTTTCTAAGATGTGGGTAGCCATGCACTTCTCCGCTTTACGACAGCAAAGTCTCTTCCTTAACAATGGGCCTTATATGCTATACGCTTAACTAAGCACATAGGATACATCAGGCCGCTTATACTACTACCGCAGTTAATGGCCAGGCTGTGGGCAATCCCATCATGGAAAAGCCTGGCGGCTGCGCTCAGCACCAGGGTCGCCCTATACGGTCTACAAGTGCATGGTGATGAGCGCGCGCCTGATCCCTGCCAGGGCGGCGCTGATATGCTCGGCCTCCAGACCGTAATGTGTCACGGCGCGGATGGTGCCGCCGCCCATAGGCCCCATCAGGACGCCGTGTTCACCAGCTATGGCGAGAAAGCGCAGCGTCTCGGCCTCCGTCAGCGGCTCATGTTGTGCGTCGCGCAGACGGAAATTGAGAATGTTGGTGACGACGCGTTCGGGAGCGATCTCGATCTGTGGATAGTCGGCCAGACCATAGGCGAGCTGTTTGCAGTGCTCGTGATCTTCAGCCAATCGCTCGACCATCTGCTCCAATGCCAGAATGCCAGCCGCCGCCAGAATGCCAGCCTGGCGCATACCTCCGCCCAGCAGCTTGCGCGCCCGATGTGCGCGGCGAATGAACTCTTTGCTACCGACCAGCAGAGAACCGACCGGCGCGCTCAGTCCCTTAGAGAGGCAGAACATCACCGAGTCCACCGGAGCCGCCAGCGCGCTGACAGGCACATTCAGGGCGACGGCTGCATTGAAGATGCGCGCGCCATCCATATGGATTGCCACACCACGACTATGGGCCAGGGTAGCGATCTCCTCGACTTGCTCGACGCTCAGCACCAGGCCACCGCGCCGATTATGCGTATTTTCGATGCAGATCAGCGCCGTCGCCGCCACATGCTCATCGCTCTCATCGGCGATGCCAGCGCGCACCTTCTCCAGGTCCAGTTGTCCGTCTGTTCGCGTAGGCACGACCCACATGGGCGCGCCACCCAGCGTCGAGACGCCGCCCGCCTCATAGTGGTAAACATGCGATTCATCGCCCACGATCACCGCCTGTCCGCGACCAGTGTGTGTCAGCATAGCCAGCGCGTTGCCCATCGTCCCGCTGGGCACGAAAAGTGCCGCCTCCTTGCCCATGCGCTGCGCCGCCAACTCCTGCAGACGATTGATGGTAGGATCTTCCCCGTACACATCGTCGCCCACCTCCGCTCGGTACATCGCCTCGCGCATCGCCGGTGTAGGTTGGGTCACTGTATCGCTTCTGAGATCGACAAGCATGGTCGTATGGCCTTTCGTTTCGTGCGTGCTGAAATCGTTGGTTCCGCTCATGAAGATAGTGTATCATGCTCGTGGAAGGGACGCAAAGCGCGAATCTGCGCTGGTTGATAGGGCACAAAAATCATACGAGGAGGCGAGAAGCCTGGGCTATAGAGCCTGACAAACGTATAGGTAATATCCTTCTCATAAAGAATGAGAGGATACCTCTTCTGACGCTGCCAGATTTTTAAGGTCTTGCTCTGACCAGATAGACCACCTTGGCTTTGAGGTTTGTTGTAATTCGTACTTATTATCCAATACGCTGCCGCCAACAAAAATGTTGCGCCTTTTAAATGGCTCAGGCGTCGTTGAAAGTAACCAGTCACGCTGGGACAACTGGGGGGAGTGGAACCAGGGATGTTCGAGCTTGTAATTCTGCTTATATATCCATGCAGGATAGGGA
>JALYTQ010000154.1 GCA_030854195.1 Chloroflexota bacterium | reverse complement strand
GTATAATAGATGTTGCCGTTGCTATCCGCCGAGAGCGCGCCACCTACCGCCCAGATCCCACCCTCTGATGAGTTTGCCGTATCGGTGTAGACGCTCACCTGCTGAAACTTTCCAGCATTGTAGGAGTAGCTCATGATCCAGCCGTGGAAGGGTGGATTGTCACAGAACGAGCCCCAGGCGATATAGATCTTGCCATTGGCAAGCAAGAGGCCAGTGCGTTGGCGCTGCGTCTGGGGATTAAACTTGAGCTTGCCTTTGACACTGCCCGCGCCTGTCCCCGAAACCGTCGCCTGGATGGTTGTAGCAGCTTTATCATGACCAGTTGCAATATCGAGCGCGTGGAGGCGATAGACAAACGAACCATTTTCTTTCGTCAGCGCGACAACGTAGAGTGTTCTGGTACTGCGATCTATAACGGGTGTTCCGGTAAGTCCGTCTTTGGGCACAACATCGTTACAGGAAACATCGGTGTTAGAAGGCGCGACAACCGAAGAAGAGGTGAGGAAGCTCTTATGCCAGAGAGGAGCAACCGCGCTGGTCTGGTCCGCATCGAAGGCATAAACGCTATCGTTCTCGGTCGTGACGTAGACCACGTTATGGCTTGTTCCTCCGATAGTGACGCCAGGAAGGTAAAGCGGCTGAGCGTATACCTGCCCATCCGTTTTGTAAGTGACATGTTTTCCAAAAGTGTTTTTATTGACATTGGTTGTATTCAGGATGGTCTCGGTCGTATGGCTTCCCGTATGAGAGTTATCCTCTTTGTACGTAACCACAGCAGTATTATCCGCCGCTGCATGATTGGTCGCTTGCACAGAAGCAGCAAAGGCATGACTGTCGGTCTCACTGAGAGACGCAACGAGGAGCACAAGCACCACTCCAATTCCGCATAGGAACGTGAGACGAGGCATTCGTCGAGGAGAAAACATAAAACAACGGCTCCTTTTCCATAGAATAAGCATGGTCGATAGCTAATGCATTGAAGAAAAACAATGTATAAACAGCAAGCAACCTGATCGAAGCTTGTTTATGCGTGTAATTACATATAAGAATAAAGCGGAGAGGATGGGATAATGGCGTAAATTAAGTGGAGATGTGGTAAAGAAAGGAGGGTAAGAGGTAAAGGTATCACAATGTCATCTTCTCGCCATGCATTGAAGTGGATTGCACACCTCTGTTTTTAGAGACAGGTTTTCAGCGCGACTAATGCATTTATAACGCTTGCTATGTAGGCATTAGCGTTTCACAAGCGGATACTGTATGATCGTATCATAAAACAGAGCTTCAAACTCGTGGCTGAGCCGAATAGCTCTTGTAATGCGTCGTCGCTGTTCGGGCTGCTCATAGCGCTGGAGGATGCGCTCGTCCAATGGCTGGACATATTCAGCGATCTGCTCGTGCGCGGTGAAGAAGGCAACCTGCTCTGCCGTAAGAGAGTAGTTACGCATCAGTGCGGGCGCGATACGCAGGCAGATGGCGATGAAGATATCCTCGCTGGCACTTACCGCTGCGAGCTTCTCCTCTGGTTGACCATATGCAAGCTCCCAATAAAAGAAATTTGTGAGTGCCATACAGCCTGCCAGCGGCTCTACGGTGTCAAAGTCTTGTTTTGTCAGGCCGAGACCTTCACCGAAGGTATGCAGGAGGCGATATGCCCCCACTTTGGCCTGGAGTTTGCCGATCAGGCTTTCCTGCATCTCCAGGTCCACAGTATTTGCGATAGCGAGCGCGTCCAGATGATACGCCTCGCGCACCAGCCACCAGTCTTGCAGCGCAAAGACGCGCAGGCGCTCTTTTTCTAGCGTACCAGCTTCAATCCGCTCCCATAATTGATGAAAGAGCAGCCGCTGACGCAATGGAGTCAGATCTTCGGTAAGCAATGCCTCGGCAAAATACATGAAATAGTCCTTTTTTCCTATTATACTATCCCATGGCTATTCTTGTGAAGGTGGAGTATCCATGACCTTTATCGTGCGATTACGCCTCCTCGAAATCATCGTTGAAACGATAGCCGACACCGGGGATGGTAAGGATGAAGCGTGGCTGGTCGGGCTGCGGCTCGATCTTGCGCCGCACCTGGGCCACGTAGACATGCAGGCTGTGCGCCCGGCTATGCGCTTCAGCCCCCCATACCTGAGTCAGGAGCATCTGGCGCGTGAGAATCTTGCCACGATTGGTAATAAAGACCTTGAGCAGATCGTATTCGGTCGGCGTCAATGGCACGGGGCGACCGTCGAGCTCTACAGAGCGTTGCGCGAAGTCGATAGTGAGCGGGCCTAGTTGAAAATGCGGGTCCGTTCCAGCTTGCACCTGCGCGACATGGCGCAGCGCGACCCTGATGCGCGCAAGTACCTCGTTCATACCAAAAGGCTTGAGAATATAATCGTCGGCCCCCATGTCCAGAGCGCGCACGCGGTCCTCTTCCGCATCTTTCACCGACAAGATAATGATGGGCAGATTCGAGTCCAGGCGTATGCGTCGGCACACCTCTAGGCCGCTTATCCCCGGCAAAAGCAGGTCGAGGAGTATTAAGTCGGGTCGGCGCTGCGCAACGACCTCGATGGCCTCTTCGCCGCTGCGTGCGGTAAATACCTTGTAGCCGTGCGCGACGAGATTGCGCTGCAGGGCGCGGATAATCTCTATTTCATCATCAACGACAAGGATATGGGCACCGCTCTTACTCATACGACTACTCATTTCTCATAACGGCCTTTTCCGTTCGCAGAAAGCATGCAGAACCGTTAACCCTGCTTATAGAGCAGCCATAAAACCCTCTCTATGGCTATAGTATAGGCTGCCAGGGATCAAATTACGGTCTAGATTAGCAGGAAATGGCTCAAGGATTGCTCAAGATCGAGGCTATGCACGCACAGATCCGACCGCCGGGCACGCTCTCGCATAGGTAGCAAGCCCAAAGCGCCTTTGTTGTGTAATATACGATAGAAAAAAAATTAGTGATTTTTATGCAATTTCTCGTTGTAAACACGAAGAGTTGACCAGTCTCCATTTTTGCCTTCTGTTATGCTTATAATAGGAAGGAGTTTTTCACACATGTTTCGTTCGCAGGGTGAAAAGATTTCTAGTGTGCGCATAATTACGGTATTGCCCGCTAACGTACCTGTCAACTTTATCTTTTCCTTCCCACACCGGGCGCGCCTGCTATCCAGGCGCGTGACTTATGCGACTTGCGAAAAAAGGAGGTGATAGTAGCTGCATTGAATCTATTGTTTATGAAAACATCCAGCTCTCACTAACAGATAAAGAAGAACAATTTTTTTGTGTCGCGTGTTATAGTAGAGAGAAGAAGATGTAAAGTGATGTATGCCTTTCAGCATAGATCACATAAATAGAAGCGGTATCTTTATATACAGAAAAGGGAGTATTCTATGCCACGTCAAGCCTTACCATCCTCGTACGAACAAGAGGAAGTTCTGGAGCTGGAGCCGACTTCAGCAAAAAATGACCTGTTAACGATCCGCGAGGTGGCGCAGCGGCTACGCGTCGATACGACAACCGTGCGGCGCTGGATCTCATTGGGTCTACTGGAAGCAATCATTCTTCCCCATCGCGGAAAGAGGCAGGCGTACCGGGTGCGCAGGAGCACCCTGGACCATCTCTTGAAGGTGGGACCTTCGCTGCTGAGCGTAGCACAGTCAGAGTAGACTAGAGACTACATACCTACACCTGTTCAGGTCTCCTCAACACCCCCACAACGCATCAGGAGGCGGCCTGAACAGGTTCCGCTTATGCGCGTGCCGCCAGCACCAGTCGAAGGAGATAGATCGCGTGGGCGCAACGACGGAAGCGCGTTGCAGAAGCGAACGGAAAAGAGGTGAGAGGGCGATAACAACTGAATCAGGATACGCACGGTTCGTAGGGGCCAGACGCGACGCATCTTCGACCGTCCGTGACCGGGCAAAGGCACATCACATCTACAAACCCTTGCGTGTCCTGATTCAGTTGTTACCGCCCTCTAGAGAGAAAGTGAAAGGAAGCTAGAGGTCATACTAAAAGAGACGACATAAAAAAGAAACACAAGAGGGCTTGAGTATCAAGCCTCCTCGAGTTCTCGCGTAAACTTAATCGTTGCCTCGCCGCTCAGCACCATGTTGCCATGCTGATTGGAGCATTGAGTGTGAAGTGTAATGATACGTTTATCTTCACGGACGGCAACGACCTTGACCAGGACAGTGATCTCGTCGCCGATGTGAATAGGAGCGAGGAACTTCAAGGTCTGCCCCAGATAGATACTACCAGGTCCGGGGAGCACATTGCCCAGGACGGCAGAGATCAACGACCCGATGAGGAACCCATGTGCAATACGTTTTCCAAAGAGCGAACGCTCCGCGTATTCTGCATCCAGATGGATAGGATTTCTGTCACCACTGACTTCGGCAAAGAGAGCGATATCGTGCTCGGTAATCACACGAGAAAGAGTTGCCTGCTCCCCTATCGCCGGTAATGGCGCTAACTTCTTTGTAGACTGGCTCATACCTTCATCCCCTGACAGTACACCGATACCACGAGAGCGTACGACTTGTAGCTCAATCATTGTGATACATTGCACTCTAACAGAGGCTAGCCTCTGCTTGATGATCCACATGCATTTTGCGACATCGCTGTCGTTGTCTTGCATATATGTGCAGTATACATATACATTCACACTTTGTCAAGAGGTCCACGGCAGGAGTTCTGCGATGGGCTGCCTGGCGTGATGTTTTTGTGAACTGCACGCTTGCAAGAATGTCACCACGCGTCTCCTGAGAGACACGCTGGCGGGCCGATGTACATAATGGCACCACGCGAAAAGCCCTGGACACGGACATGCTACCACTTGACATAGGTGCAATTTGCACCATATAGTATAGATGGCCTATGTCGTTTCCCATTTTAGTAGTTATAGCATACACCGTTCGGCAGGTTATCACTTCTTGCTTATACTATGCATGTAACATATATATGCATTTCGTGTCAAGAGCGTTCAGAAAAGTCGCGTTCGCGAGGTAGGCTCTCAGCGCCTTCGTTGCATCCATATCCGGCGATCACTGGGCACAAAATAGGTGTTCTCTACGCCAATGCCCCGGTTGTGTGATGAAGTCGTGAGTCAGATGTCGGCTCTTGTGAAACATCTGTGAGTGCGTGCGACTATCTTTTGTATAAAGAGAGGGCAAAAAAGGGACCTGAACATCTCCTATGGCATGCCAGCAAGGGAGCGACAGATGTCGGCTGCCCCCTGATATCAGAACTTGCCGAACCTTTCTGCCAGCCAGAGGATGACTCCATGTCCAGCAACGATGACAGTCATGTAATGCGTAGTATCCTAATAAGCGTCACGCGCTATGCGTACTACCCTGGTTTTGATCATAGAGGAATCAGGCGCTTTGTTGCGTCAAGCGAGTCTCTATGGGGAGGAAAAAGCATGAATATTGTATTGATCGGAGCGCAAGGGTCTGGGAAGGGAACACAGGCGGATCTGCTAGCCCAGAAGATGGGAATATTTCATCTTGCCAGCGGCGATCTGTTCCGCGAGGAAATTGGCAAGAAGACCGACCTCGGTCTGAAGGCGAAAGCCTTTATGGACCGTGGCGAACTGGTTCCCGACGAGGTCACCATCTCCATGGTGCTCAACCGTATTGGCAGCCTGCCCGACGCGCAGGGCGTTCTCCTCGATGGTTTCCCTCGCACCATTCTCCAGGCACAGGCGCTCGACACGGGACTGCAAAAGATCGACCGCAAGATCGACCTGGGCATCTACCTCAAGGTGCCACGCGAAGAGTTGCTCGACAGGCTCTCAGGCAGATATATCTGCCGCGCCAATCAGCACGTCTACAATATCACCTCGAAGCCTCCAAAGGTCTCCGGCGTGTGCGACATCGACGGTAGCGAACTCTATCAACGCTCCGACGATACCGGCGAGGCCATCCAGACACGCCTGGATATCTTCTTCAGCGAGACTATTCAGCTGCTTGACTTCTATGACAAACAAAACAAGCTGGCCGAGATCAATGGCAATCAGGACATCGACGAGGTACAGGAAGAGCTCTTGCAGACCATCCAGCATCATAGGGATGCCCTTGCCTGGCAGACAGCCGCGCAGGTCTCTTCTTTTATACCCAAAACCTTCTAGTGTGTGGTAAAATAAGCCGGTAACGAACCATCACTTGACAGGGCGTTCATCTAAGTGTAAGATGCATATATATGCCTGGCTTTGATAGAAGGGCAGGCATATACATGCATTCCTGTGGGAGAGCTATGACAGAAGAGAAAGAAGAGAACAGGGAGAACGAACGACGCAATGCTGTGACCGACGCCTGGTCCAAAAATTGGGTTGTTCCTATTCTTCTCCTGATGCTGCGGCAATGGAGCTCTTATGGCTACGAGTTGATGGAGAAGATGGGAACCTTCGGCTTCACCATGATGAACCCAGGCACATTTTACCGGACATTGCGACAAATGGAGAAAGACGGCATGGTGAGTTCTAGTTGGGACACCTCTGAAACGGGACCTGCCAGGCGCGTCTATTCGATCACGGCGACTGGGGAGTCGTACCTGAATTATTGGGCTGATTCTCTGAACCAGTATCAGAGAATGATGGATACCTTTTTCCAGCTCTACACAGGGCGCTCCACGCAGAAAGAGAAAGAAAAATCCGAGGGGCGGAATGAGACAAAGGATTCGTCGCGCTCCGACTCCGCCCAGAGTCAGCAAAAGCACACTGGTGAATAAGCTGCCGGTATTTTTCGCTAACGAAAGGCACCAACAATGACCGAAAATACATTTAATGAGATTGCCGCGAGCATGACCAGCTCCCTCAATATTATCAATCGCGCGGTGACAAGCAGCGTGACGAGCGCCCAGGAGCGCAACGTCCGCTTCACACAGGGCGTCTTCGAGAACAGCATGGCTGTGCTCAGGAGCCATACCGATGCGGCGCGCGAGCTGGCCGAAGAGGTTGTTGAGAAGCCCAACAGGCAGGCCGAGCTTTTGCAGTCGTTTGTCAATACGAATGTTGCTGCCTACGATCGCAATTTACGTCTTGCCCAGAGTATCTTCAACGACGGCATCGAGGTTTTGAAGAACTCCGCCGTGGACGCTCGCTCGCTGGCGCAGGAGATGGTCACGGAGACGCAGAAGCAGCAGGAGCAATTTCAGGACCTCACGCAGGCGGCCACCAGGGCTTATGTAGATTTTCTACGCCTGCCGCTCGCCTACTATCGCCAGACGCTGAACAAAGCAACATCCCTGGCATAGAGGAGAACAGGGTCTCAATACAGAAAGGAGGTTTCCACATATGACAGAGGAAACCAAAAGTAGCAGTTCCCTGGATCAAGCCGAGGAGATCTGGAAACAATGGTATGAGACCTCTTTTAAAGTATGGTCGGATATTCTGGGGGGAGCCAGAGAGGGCTACGCGGATCCCTATGGTCTTTACCGTTCCTGGCTGAAGGCCGTCGGAGATGGGCAGGCAACACAAGGCTCGTTTGCGGCGCTGGATCCTGGCGAGACCTGGAAAAAGTGGTTCGATGCCACGGGCGACATCTGGCGCAAATCCCAGGAATTGGGCACCGATCCGCTCGGCATGACAACGCGTTGGATAGAGGTTATGGAAGAGGCACGCTTGCAACTCCTGAATGGAGTATCGATCGACCCGGTCGCTTCCTTTAAGCAATGGTACGATTCTTCAAACGAGATCTGGTCAAAGGCTCTGGAAGAGATTATTGGGACCGAGAAGTTCGTCGAGGCCACCAATCACTATATGGAGAGCTATACCACCTTTTATAAAACGTTCCGTCGTCTCAATGAGGAGTACTTCAGCCACCTGCAACTCACAACACGCGCCGATCTCACTCGGGTAGCAGAGATCATTATCGCCTTGGAGAACAAAGTGGACTGGATACAGGACGCCTTCGAGGACCTCCAGGGCAAATTGCCCCAGATCGCAACGCTCGATTCTATCCGCGCCCTGGCAACCCATCTTGAAAGCCTTGAGGACAAGCTCCAACGGCTCCCAGAAGCGCTTCAGAAGATCGATACCCTGGATGATCTCAGTCAGCGCCTCACAACTATTCAGAGCGCGCTGGACGAATTGCCGCCGACGCTGCAAAAGCTCGATACGCTGGCGAGCCTGGATCAACGCCTCAGTGGTGCCGAGTGGCATCTGGGCGAGATTCCACCGAAGCTCGACGCGCTCCAGGGACTCGATCAACGCCTGGGTGCTATTGAGGGCAGTTCTGCTGAGATCGCGCCCGCCCTACAAAAGCTCGACGCACTGAAGGGACTTGATAAGCGCCTCCACAGTGTTGAAGGCAAGCTCGATGAGATCCCAGCCAGCCTGCACAAGCTTGATGCCATTCATGGCCTCGATAAGCGCCTCCACGGTGTGGAGGGCAAGCTCGACGAGATCCCAACGGCATTGCAAAGACTTGACGCGCTCCAGGGACTCGATCAACGCCTGGGTGCTATTGAGGGCAGTTCTGCTGAGATCGCGCCCGCCCTACAAAAGCTCGACGCACTGAAGGGACTTGATAAGCGCCTCCATGGCGTGGAAGGCAAGCTCGATGAGATGCCGTCGGCGTTGCAAAAAATTGACGCCGTACAGGGTCTCGACCAGCGTCTTGCCTCGGTCGAGGATAGGCTGAGCGAGCTGTCAGGCACCCTGAAAAAGAGCGAGAAGAGCGATGCAACCGGAGCCTTAGAGAAGCGCCTGGACGGAGTGGAGAACAAACTGGACCGACTCCTTTCTCTTTTTGAAGAGATGGGCACCCACCAGCCAACTCCAACCGCCAAAACTCCGCAGCGCCGGGCACCCAGGACGAAAGCTGCATCTCAGAAAGCGCCGAAAACAGATACTGCGGGCGCAACCTCCTGACGGAGGTCTCAAAAAACTGTCTAATGGAGACTGGATATGGCGACGAGTCAGGAAAGCACCGAACTGGCCAACCTTGAAGTTACCTTGAAAAAGTACGAAGCGGGCATGAAGATCATCCTGGAGGGTGCGCGCGCCGAGACCGGCCAGACACCCAAAGAGGTGATCTGGACTCGCAACAAGGCCAGACTCTATCGCTATGCCCCCTACAAAGAGAAACGCTATCCGGTCCCCTTGCTTCTGGTGTACGCGCTGATCAACCGTCCCTACGTGCTTGATCTTCTGCCGGGCCACAGCCTCATCGAATACCTGGTGGAGCAGGGCTTCGATGTGTATCTGCTCGATTGGGGCGTGCCCGGCGACGAGGACCGGCACCTGACGTTCGACGACTACGTGCTGGACTACATTCCGCGCGCCGTGAAAAAGGTTCTGCGCGCGGCGCACGCCGAGACCTTCTCGCTGCTCGGCTACTGCATGGGTGGCACGATGGCTGCTATGTACGCCGCGCTCTCCCCACAGGTAGCCCTCAAGAACCTGATCCTGCTGACCTGCCCCATAGACTTCGCGCCCGAGCACCTCGGCCTCTACGCCCTCTGGATTGATGAGCATAACTTCGACCCGGACCGCATCGTCGAAACGTTTGGCAATGCCCCCGCTGCCCTGATCGACATTGGCACGCGCATGCTCAAGCCGGTCAACAACTACGTGGGCACCTTCGTCACCATGTGGGACCGCATCATGCAGGACAAATCGCTGGACACCTGGCTGGCAATGAATAAATGGGTGAACGATAGCATCCCATTCGCCGGTGACGCCTTCCGCCAGTGGATTCGCGACTTCTACCAGCACAACAAATTGGTCAAGGGCGAGATCACCCTACGCGGGCAACAGGTAGATCTGTCGAAGATCTCCTGCTCGCTCCTCAACATCGCTGGCAAAAAAGATCACATCTGCACCCTTCCCCAGACCGAAGCGATCATGCGACTGGTATCCAGTAAGGACAAAGAGTTTATCGTGCTTGATGCCGGACACGTGGGCCTGGTGACAGGTTCACAGGCCAGGAAAGAACTCTGGCCCGCGCTGAGTACCTGGCTAGAGCAACGCTCCATCTGAGCTACTCACCTAACTATTGCGGTCTCCCTACTGAATAGTTACATGCCGTGATAAGCTCGTGACGCGTGACTTGATTACAGTGACTCTTTTGTGATATGACAAGGTTATCTTTCTAGAAGCCAGTCAAGTGAGGGCAAATCAACGTAGAAAGACCTTACTATTCACTGCTTATTTGTTACAAGAAAGAAAGGACGCGGTCAAATGGTTAAATTGGCAGGCGCAACCGTTGTTATTACCGGTGCAGGACGTGGGATAGGACATGCTATAGCGGAAGAAATGGGATTTCATGGAGCGAACATCGTCGTTAATTACGCTCACAGCAAGGGACCCGCTGAAGCGTTAGTCGAGGATCTCATGAAGAATGGCTCACCAAAAGCTATCGCCGTCCAGGCCGATGTAGCAGATCCAGAGCAGGCGGCTCATCTCATTGAAGAGACAATCAAAGCCTTTGGGCGCATCGATGTTCTCGTCAACAACGCGGGCATTAATATCGACCGTACGCTGAAGAAACTCACACCAGACGATTGGAACAAAGTTATCCAGACAGACCTGAATAGCTATTTTTACACGGTGAAAGCAGCACTGCCCTATTTCTTGGAGCAGAAGGCTGGCAATATCGTCAACATCACCTCCATGAATGGCGAGACGGGGAGCTTTGGTCAGGCGAACTATTCAGCCGCTAAAGCAGGTATTATCGGCTTCACCAAAACAGCGGCCCTGGAACTGGCTCGCTCCAATGTCACGGTCAATGCCGTCGCTCCTGGCTTCACTGAAACAGATATGATGGCGGGCATGCCAGAGAAAGTCCGAGAGGCCACCCTGACCAAGATACCTCTGGGCCGCTTTGCTTCGCCTATGGATATTGCGAAGGGCGTGCGTTTCCTGATCGAGGATGCCGACTATATCACGGGGCACGTCCTGAACATCAATGGCGGCTTGCTCATGATGTAACAGCATTCCCGCCACAAAGCGACGCTATCACAGCTCATCTTTCCCGTAGAGGCATGCAGGAACCGCCCTACGGGAAAGTTATTCGGTTGTTATACTTCTTTTTTCTCATACAAAAAATCTACCACGTTATGCAGCAGACCCTTCCAGAAGGGAGGACGCTTCGTACGAGCCGCCGGGACCGTCTGTTTTTCTTGTGGGAGGGCGTGCTGCATAAAGAAGCGATACATGGCCTCGCTCGCATCCGGCCCTTTCGGGTCCATATACGAACCGCCGCGCCCACCCGACCAGGCGTGTCCCATACCATTGACCAGCCAGTACTCCTGAATCTCCTGCCCTTGAGCATCGTTCCAGCTCTGCACGACGTACGAGCGCCCACCCGATACTTTGTTCGTTACGGTCCTGTCAGGTTGCTGGAAGTCCGCAACGTAGCCTCTGTGGGATGCGAGCCTGTTCGCCTGCATCCACTGCTGGATAATCTGAGCACCGTTGACAGGCGCGACCGTGAAATCATTGGCACCGTGAAAGACGATCGTCGGCATCACACGCGCCCGGCCATCCATAGACGCGTGAGCAAGCGCTCCCAGGTGAACGGGGTCGGGGCCACCACGCCGCATAGTCCGCAGGCTACTCACCATATTCGTCGCGCTCCTATATGTCACGCCCGAATGAATACCAAGCGAGGCAAAGAGATCCGGATAGGTTGCGCCTAGAATGCCAGCCATCGCGCCACCGGCTGAGATGCCCGCGACATAGATGCGATGCGCGTCGATCGTCCACTGCGCCGTCTCGTGTAGCACCGCGCGCACGATACCGGCAATGAGCGCCGCCTCCCCGCTCTCACGCGCCTGATTGACTGGCTTAAACC
>JALYTQ010000153.1 GCA_030854195.1 Chloroflexota bacterium | reverse complement strand
GCGTCAACAACGGCGTCGAGGATCACCGGTCGATCCGCCGCCAGCGCACGATCCCACGCCGGACCGACTTCTTCGGGTTTCTCGACCCGAATGCCGCACAGGCCAATCGACTCGGCATACTGAGCATAGTTGAAGTGCGGCAGATTCTGCGAGGCTTCGTACTTGGGATCGCCGGATTCCACCCGCATCTCCCAGGTGACTTGATTGAGATCGCGGTTATTGAGGACCATGAAGATGAGGCGGGGATCGCTCCACTGTTTCCAATACTTTTTGACGGTGATCAGTTCCGCCAGACCATTCATCTGCATTGCCCCATCGCCTGTGAGGGCTATCGGCAAGCGGTCGGGATAGGCGAATTTGGCGGCGATGGCATAGGGAACGGCTGGCCCCATCGTCGCGAGACTCCCCGAAAGAGAACCCATCATGCCACGGCGCATCTTGATGGTATTTCCATACCAGTTGGTTGCTGTTCCCGCGTCGCCGCTGAGAATGCACTTCTCAGTGAGGCGTTGCGAAAGCTCCCAGAAGATGCGCTGTGGATTCAGGGGATCGGCACTTTCCATCGAGCGCGCCTCGACCACCTTCCACCAGTCGTGATAGTCCGCTTCGATCTTTTCGCGCCATGAGCGGTCTGTCTTGCGCTGGAGGTAGGGAATGAGCGCGCGCAATGTCTCCGCACTGTCGCCAATCAGGTTCAGTTCCATTGGATAGCGAAGGCTCAGGTTGCGCCCATCAATATCGATCTGAACACCACGCGCCTGTCCCTCTTTGGGCAGAAATTGTCCGTAGGGGAAGGTCGAGCCAATCATGAGCAGTGTATCGCAACCCATCATCATGTCATAGCTCGGCTTCGTGCCAAGCAAGCCAATACAGCCCGTCACAAAGGGAAGATCATCCGGGAGAACCTGCTTGCCCAGCAAGGCTTTTGCTACACCACACCCGAGCAGGTCCGCGACCTGGATAACCTCATTGGCGGCATGCTTCGCCCCTATACCTACGAGCATGGCGACCTTTTCGCCCGCGTTAAGAATGTCTGCCGCGTGCTGGAGATCAGCCTCGCTCGGGACAACACGCGGCGTTGAATAACCGACGCCCGTATGAATCGTGTTCGCCGTGTGCGGTGGCTGCTCAACGGCATCCATCTCTTGCACGTCCTTGGGAATGATGATGCAGGTTACGGAACGCTCGGTGGTCGCGATACGCATTGCGCGGTCAACGAGCTGGCGTATCTGGACCGGGCTGGAGGCCATGTAGATGTATTCACCCGCCACGTCTTTGAACAACGAGACCAGATCGACTTCTTGCTGATAGTTTCCTCCAATGGCGGTTGTCGCTGACTGGCCGACAATTGCCACAACCGGGCGGTGGTCCATTTTCGCATCATAGAGACCATTGAGCAGGTGTATTGCGCCAGGTCCCGAGGTTGCTAAACAGACGCCAACCTCGTCCGTGAACTTGGCGTGGGCCGTTGCCATAAAGGCCGCCATCTCTTCGTGGCGCACCTGCACAAACTCAAAGAGATCCAGATGACGCTCCAGGCCACCCAGAATGCCGTTAATTCCATCACCAGGATAGCCAAATATGCGTTTGACCCCCCACTGCGAAAGACGCTTCAACAGAAAATCACTGACTTTGTCAGCCATGTGGCACACAACCTTTCTTCGTTGTCAGTATAGTGATCGTACAGCCATAAGAGCCAGGCACGGAGAGCTGAATCCTCCACGCTCTTCAACTACGAATTTTATATCGTATCACGATGTTTACTGTCAAGGCGCGCTATATTTCCGCGCCTCTGCCATAATACTGGAAATCCTCGCGGAAGCCGCCCTGGCCTTTCCCGATGTGGCTATAATCGGCGACAAACTCAATCGAGCGCAAGTATTTGACCATCTTGTAACCAAGCTGGGTCTCCACCCGCAAACGCAACGGGGCACCGTGGTCCATAGGCAGCGGTTCCCCATTCATTTCGTAGGCCAGGATCGTCTGTGGATGCTCAGCCAGCACCCTATCGATGACCTCGTAGAAGGTGTGCTCCTGCGCCTCCTCCAGTTCGGGCTTCACTGACTGTTTCCCTTTCTGATAAGAAGTAAAAACCACATACTTTGCTTCCGGTTGCGCCCCGCAAAACTTGATAATCTCCTTCAGGTTGACTCCTCCCCACTCGGCGACGCCCGACCAGCCCTGGATGCAGTTATGCTTTGTAATCTGTGTTTGTTTAGGAAGATTGCGCAAGTCCTGCAGGGAGAAAGCAACCGGATTCACAACGAGACCGCATACTTCAAGCCTCCAATCGCGAAAGTTATTCTGCGCCAGCCGCTTATACTCCTCGGTCTCAGGCGGACGACCATTGACCCAGAAGTAGGGCGAGATATCGGACTTCTCGTAGTGCTGCTTTGATACTTCGCGATGTAGCAGCATTTTGCGTATAGGATCTACCAGCACGCCGAGTGCATGTTGCATCTGGCGGCGGTTGCGCAACGTCTGCCACGATGCCCAGACGTAGACAATCGCAACGATAACGAGCGCAACTACAGCAATCGTTAGCGCGAGACCAAAATCCGCCTGCTGACTGCCAAGCACGATATTGCGAATGTTGTCCTGGAAATGCACAATCAGGACCAGCGCGGTATGCACAATAATGAACAGGATGAAGGCAATCAGGCTCAGGAAATGCAGGCTACGCGCCGCCTGACGCCCGCCAAAGAGTTTGATATACCAGGGGAAACGCGCCTCGATCGAGGGCGACATGGCGGCTCCCGTCAGGAGCATAAAGGGCGCGAGCAGAAAAACGACTCCCGCGTAGGCCAGTTGCTGTAGCGGATCAAAGGGGCGAAAGTCGCTCGCGGCTGGTATATGAAAGCTCAGATAGGTAAGCAGCGTTGCCCAGGCGCGTGGCACGATTGACCAGGACGTTGGCAGCAGGCGTGACCATTCGCCCGTTGCAAAGAGCAAGACCACGTACACCAGACCGTTGAGCAGCCAGAAGATGATTGAGAAGAAGTGCCAGTGACGGCCCAGGCCAAGGTTGTCTTTGCCTGGAAGGGCGAGCAAGGGCGAAACCGCTTCTTCATCATCCATAGAGGTATACAAGGTATCTTTGGGCACTTTCTTCCTCGTCAGCCTGAGCCACGCGCGATCTGGATCACAGCCATCATTCCAGTACAGCCGAGGATGGGCACCCGCGATCTGGATACCGCTACGAATCAACAGCCCTATAAAGAGCAGATTGATGTAGTGGGTGATCCTTATCCACAGCGGAAACTCAAGCGATGCTAATACGCCCTGAACATGCATAGGTGCTCACTCCTGTTATATCGTTGACAATAGCTGAGCAGGAAGCTCATGTTGGCCTTAAGGGAAATTGTGTTCACAGGAGTAAATTACCAGACGTTGGTTAAAAATTGGTAAGGACTTGATTGAGGGAGGAAGATGGTGTAATGAGTATTTGCTAAGCAGGCTGGACTAGAAGATAATACGCAAGACGCGGCACGCTGAAAAGCCGCTAGAGGCTTGCGCTTTTTACTTCTGTCCAGCTGCTATGCACTTATTGGCCTTTCAGGCGAACGACGAATTGGGTTGGTTTGATGAACAAGAGAGCGACCCCCAACAGGACCATCGTGGTGAGCATATAGATAACGGCCATGGCATTGATCGCCTGCTCCGGTCGCATACCGGAGGCGAAGGCATCACCATATAGCGTCACGACAAGGGTGCCCGCGTCGGCGTTGGCAACCAGGTAGGTAAGCTCGAACATGGCGATCACGCGCACGGCTGCCAGCACGCCCGCTGTCAGCAGTCCGGGGACGATCAGCGGCAAGACGATGCGCACAAATGTTTGCAGGCGGCTCGCCCCTAGCATGCGACTGGCCGATTCCAGTGATACGTCAACTTGCTCAATAAACGGCGTAAGAATAAGAATGACAAAGGGCAGCGTCGGCACCACATTAACAAGAACCACGCCGGGCAGTTCTCCACCAATGTAGCGCAACAAGACGGTAGCCAGCGGGATACCGTAAGCAAGCGGCGGAATAAGCATCGGCAACAAATAGATGCCCATCAACACTCCCTTAAAACGAAACTGCTTGCGTGCCATCACATAGGCAGCGGGAAAACCAACCGCCAGCGCCAGCAGCGTCGCGCCAAGCGCAACAATAAGCGTGTTAGAGAGCAACTGCACAATATCATGATCGCTCAATTCGAACGCGTACCACTGTGTGGTGAACAATCCCTGTGGCAGCCAGGTATTGAACCAGCGCTCACCCAGGGAATCGAGCACTACCGCGCTGACCATCGCGAGCAGGTTGAGAATAAAAAAGCCAACCAGGACGTAAAAGATCAGCGAGGTCCATAAGCCCTTTTTGCGCCGCGTTGGTCGAGGTCGCGCCAGAGGGCTTATGGACAGCTGGTTGGCGGCGGCAACGCTCGTCTCTTGAAATGGTTCAGTCGCCATGCTATTACGCCCCCTTTCCGCCACTGATGGCCGCGCTACGCGCCATGCGACTTTGTAGCCAGAGCACAAGTCCGATCACCAGCAGTTCAATAACACCCATAATGAGCGCAATGGCCGTTCCCAGCGGAATATTATAATTGGTGAACGCTGTCTCATAGGCCGCGATGGAGAGCACACGCGTCTCACGCGATGGATCACCAACCAGATTGGCCGTGGGGAAAACGCTGAAATTAGCCACGAAATTCAGACAAAAGGCGACGGCGATGCCCGGCAGGGAAAGAGGGAAAATGATACGCCAGAAGGTCTGCCATGACCTGCCACCGAGCATACGACTGGCCCGTTCAAGATCGGGATTGATTGCCGACATATAGCCTAAAATGAGCAGAAAAGTGAACGGGAAGCCCTGAATGAACAGCGCGATCTCCACCGCGATCAGATGATGAAGGAGCAAGATAGGCTGCTGAATAATATGCAGGCTGAGCAGGACGCGGTTGAACCAGCCGTTGGGCGCGAAGTAGCTCAGCATCGCCTGGGCGACCATCACCGTGCCAAGCGTGATGGGCAGGATCAGAATAGCCGTCAGCAGTCGTTCAAATTTAATGCCCCGACGCATGAAATAGGCCAGCGGCACACTCACGGCCACACTGAAGAGGGTCACGGGCAGCGCGACACGAAACGTGGTCCAGATTGTCTCTACCATGTCGGGATTCTGAAAGAATTGCATGTAGTTGGTCAGGCTCCAGGTCGGAGCGTTTTCCGTTTGACGAAAACTGACATCCAGGCCAAAGATAAGTGGGTAGAAGAACAACGCGAGCACAGTAAGCAATGCTGGCAGTGAAAGGAGAATGGCGCGGCTATCTATTCTTACGCGCCGTTTGTGCTCGCTCGGCTCCCTTTCCTTCAAAGAAGCATAGGTGACATCGGCCATAGCATTACCTCCTCACCTCTACGGTTGGTTGCGCGGTGCCTGGCAGCGGAGTCTGTGCATCATTGGCCGCTGCCTCGTCAGGGAAGAGCAGGAGCCGCTCAGGGCGCACGCCAAACTCAATAAGCGCTCCACTTTCAGGCGCGTGTGCGCTCTGCACCAGTAGCAGGCGCTCTTCATTCCCCTCCAGGCGCACCACGGCCTCATACGAGCGACCAATATATTCTACCAGCTGCACCCGTCCCTGCAAACGATTGCCAGCGGGCAGTGCATCGGCCAATGTCTCATCCGGGCGAATGCACGCGAGCACCTTTTGTCCTGACTGCCAGTTCGCGCTCTCCTTAGAGGTAGATATAGCCTTCAATTGCGTCCCGTTCGCCGTCTGGATTCCCCAGAGACCTCCCTCTCTGCCCGCGATAGTGACCGGAAACTGATTCACATAGCCCATAAACCTGGAAACAAAGAGGCTGTTGGGTTGGGTATAGATTTCCTGGGGCGAACCAATCTGTTCGATACGTCCCAGGCGCATGACGACCACGCTGTCAGAGAGCGACATGGCCTCGGACTGATCGTGGGTGACATACACCGTCGTCAGGCCGAGTTCGTTATGCAGGCGCTTGATCTCGATACGCATCTCATTGCGCAGATTGGCATCGAGATTGGAGAGCGGCTCATCCAGCAGGAGCAGAGCCGGTTCAAGCACAATCGTACGCGCAATGGCAAGGCGCTGCTGCTGACCACCGCTCAACTGGGCTGGATAACGCCGCTCAAACTCCTCAAGATGCACCTGTGCCAACGCGTGACGAACACGCTGCTCGCGTTCAGACTTTGCTACTCTACGCAGTTCGAGCCCATAGCCCACGTTATGGAACACATTGAGATGTGGGAACAGCGCGTAGTTTTGGAAGACCATCCCGAAGTTACGCTTCTCCGCCGGAACGTCCTGGATGGGCCTTCCATTGAGCAGGATCTCGCCCTCGCTCAGTTCCAGAAGCCCGGCCAGACAATTGAGCGCGGTTGTTTTGCCGCAGCCGCTTGGTCCCAGGAAGGTAATAAACTTCCCTCCCGTTATCTCCAGGCTAAAATCGTGTAGGGCCGTCGTGGCTCCGAATTGACGCGTTACGCTCTTCATCAAGAGTGTTTCTATCTTCTCCATCTTATCTCCTCTCCCGACTATAGGAATGAACCTGGGAAGATGGGGAGTCCCTGCAACAGGCAACCGCGAAGGTTGCCTGTTCAGCGTTATGCACCAGGGTATACCCGTCCCTCTGCATGGATACCGGTGAAGGTATCTCTGGTTCATACTCAGGAGGTTTTGTATTTACCGCTGCCAACATCCTGATCCCACTTGGTGAAAGCAGCAACAAGCTGATCCGTGATCAATGGAGGAACAATCTTTACCTGATTGATGATCGTATCGTACTCTGGACGCCCATACTGTTGTATCACCTGCTGGCTATGAGCAGTGGCCATAGAAAGCGGAACATTTTTGACCGCCGGTCCAGGATAGAAGTATCCATCGTCGTAATTGAGCGCCTGCTGCTCAGGTTGCAGGATAGAGGACATCAAATTCAGCATAATCCCTTGCCGCAAGGAGTCCAGACCCTTTGGGATCATCATGAACGCGGCATCGGCCACAAAGGTTGTATCTTTCAACACGAAGGTTTTATCCCCCGCTGGTACCTGCTGGAGGAAGCGCGGATTGATATCCCAACCCAGCGTGCTGGCGATCATCGAGACCTGCCCGGTACCAAGAGCCGTCATGGTATCGCCTGTGCGGGTGGGATAGGAATCAATCGTTGAGCCAATATCCTCAAGGAAAGACCATGTTTTACTCCACCCATTCACCGGGTCCTGGGGATTTTTGTCCCCCAGCAGATATGGCAAGCCCATCAAGAAGGTGCGACCGGGGCCGGAATTTGACGGGCGCGCATACAGGAACTGGTGAGGGTGCGCTTTAATCCAGCTTCTCAGTTCTTCGATCGTCGTGGGCGGAGTAGGAACTTTGGCTGGATCGTACTCGAAGATGGGGCCGCTTGGAGTATAGCTAAAGACTAGGGCATAGCCGTGGGCCAGATCGTTGTAGGCTTTAGCCGCGGGCAGATAATTGTCATCAAGGTTGGGGAATTTATCCGCGTGCGTCGGAGTAAGCTGTTCCACCAGACCTTGTTGAACCGAGCTAGCTACCCCATCATAGCCACTAATAATCAGCGTATCCTGAATATTGCCAGACGCCTCCTCAGCCTTCAGCTTGCCTGGAAGTTGGGGAGCCTGTACCCTGGGCGGATAAACGATCTTCGATATTTGGTCGGGATGAGCCTTCTGATAGGCCTGGAGCATTGGCTTCACCTGTGATGAAAAGCCACCTGCATCCACCACCTGTAAGACGATGGCGTGGCTCCCATTGTTGCTTCCGGCACCACTGCCACCGCACGAAGCGAGAAGCAAGGCCGCGGTTATCATCAGGAACGCCAACTTCTGTGTCAGATATCTTGTCAGTTGCCTGAAGTCGCGCATAACACACCTCTTCCTTGAGTAAGTACTGCAAAACGACGGTGAGTAAGGGCTGCAAAACACGGCGTTGATGTAATAACGAAAGGTTGCCTGAACGACGAGACGAAGGGTAGCGAGGTAACGCTACTCAAACAAAGGTAGACGGTTAGCTAAAGCACGTTAACTACGTGTATCAAGCGTTTCTTGATACGGGCTACACGATTCGCGAAGTTGCGCACTACATTTGAGAACGATTTGTTGCGCGTTACCGGGTTTGCCAAGCGTTAGCCATTCAAGTAAGATACGAGAAGCGATCTGTCCGGCTTCATACACTGGTAGCGAAAGGGTGGTTAGAGCAGGGATAGTGTAAGGTCCGAACGGTGGGTCCCCCGTCGTGATAATAGAAATATCAGCCGGGACGCGCAGACCAGCATCATGAAAAACTTTAAGCGCGCCGACAGCCATAGCCTCATTTGCCACATACAGGGCGGTTGGACATGTAGACCCTTTCTCTACCTGGGCCAACAATGTTTGCGCGGCTCGATATCCGCCTTCGAAGGTATACGCGTCATCGATGATCCACTCGGGCAGAGCTACCAGGCCGCGTTCCTCTAACGCCTGCTGCCAACCCTGGTAACGCTCGGTCGCGCTGCGCCGCTGAGGAACATTGTGGATCGGGCCGCTGATAGTTCCAATGCGCGTGTGACCCAGGGAGAGCAGGTGTTGCGTCGCCGCGTACCCAGCCCCATGATCGTCCCACAGCACCTGGTTGATTTCTGCATCTTCCAGGTAACGGTTAATAACCACGAAAGGCACCCCCTCGTTTTTCAAACGCAGCAGGTGATCGAAGGGGTAGCAGAGAGACAGGCTCATAAAAATGAAGCCGTCCACCTGTTGAGAGCGGAGGGTTTCGATAGCCTGCATCTCTTCCTCCACACTGGGAGCGCTGGCAAGCACAATATGATAGCCTGCTGGTCGGAGGATATTCTCAATGCCCGCGATCACCGGAACGAACAACGGATTGTCCACCTCGGTAAGAATCAGCCCCACGGTCGCGGTCTTTTGCTTGACCATACTGCGAGCGATGGCGTTAGGACGATAGCCCAGTTCCTCAACAGCCGCCAGGACTAACTCACGTTTAGCGACGCCCACGTGATGATCGTTGCCATTCAACACATGCGAGACTGTACTCACTGAGACACCAGCTCGTTCAGCTACATCGCGAATAGTGGTGAGTTTGCGCTGCATTGCTGTCCCCCTACTCAGGTCAAACGTTTTAGTAAAACGCTTTACCAGCAAATTTTACTTAATTCTTGCCTATTTGTCAAGACCGTTTGGCGCGGTTGTAGGGGTATTTAAAGGAGCTTTCCCATGCCTAGCTGGGCCAATTGCCGCCATCGACGTTGATGCACTGCTGGGTAATATAGTCGGATTCGTTTGACGCGAGAAAGACGGCCAGACCCGTTACATCTTCCGGTTGCTCGATGCGTCCCAGGGGAATGGCGGCGATAGCCCGACGCCTGGGTTCACCAACGGGCACGTTCATGATTTTCGCAAACTGCTTGTCAACCTCTTCCCAGAAGGGAGTATCGACAACACCAGGTGCAGGCGCGTTTACATTGATCTTATGTTCAGCCAGTGCCAGCGCCATCGATTGAGTCATGCTGATTACGCAGGCCTTATCCACCCATCTCTGGCTCGTCTACGACCTGAATGCTGTCCTCCTGCGCGGTTCCCTTGTCGGCCTGGACTTCACTGACTTCCCACCGTGAATGGTCACCTTCGCGCCAGAAGCGCAGTGAGAGGGAGCAAGGACCCACGCGTAAATGCCGCAATTCGATATCGGGCAGCCAGTCAGGAAGCGTCGGGTGAACGTAGAGCCGTTTGTGGGGCGCGTCGGCACGCAGGCCAAGTATGGTACGGAGCATATGGAAGATGCTACCCGTGGCCCAGGCTTGCGGTATATTGGCACCCGCGGGATAGAGGATGGGAAAGTCTATCTCTCCCTCGCGCTGCACTCCCGCGAAGACTTCTGGCGGGCGATAGCCATCGAAGCGTTCAATGGCATCGAAGACGCCGCGAATGACCTGATTGGCCTCGTCTGCCATTCCGTAGTGTTTGAAGCCAGCCGCGATAATGCCGTTGTCCTGCGGCCAGACGGAGCCACGCTGGTAGGAAAACGGGTCATAGGCTCCATTCTTGCTAGAAAGCGTCCGTATGCCCCAGCCGCTCCACATATCCTCTTGCAGAAGTCGCTTTGCCGTACGTTGCGCTTTGTCAGCATCCGCAATGCCGCTCCAGAGGCACTGACCCGCGTTTGAGGCAATCGAGGTAATCAGCTTTTTGTCGGGATCAAGGCCAAAGGCGTAGCAACCCTCATCCTCCATCCAGAACTTCTGATTAAATGCCTGCTGTAACGCTGCTGCCTGTTGCCGCAATGCCTGTGCCCGCGCCGAGTTACCCAGAACGTCAAAGACTTCGGCCATGCGCGTTTTGGCATCATAGACATAGCCTTGCAGCTCGCACAGTCCTTTGGGCTGCTGGACCGGCTTTCCATCAGCGTAGACTACGGCGTCTGTCGCATCTTTCCAGCCCAGGTTGTTGTAGTGATAGGATGAGAAGCTTTTGTACTCCTGAAAGCCATCACCGTCGAGATCGCCATAGGAATCAATCCATTGCAGGCACTGTTCCGCAACCTCGCGATACTCTTTGAGAAGCTCGACATCACCCGTCCAGCGATACGTTTCCGACAAGACGATCAGATAGAGGATGGTGGCATCAGCAGTTCCGTAGAACGGCGTGAAGGGGGCTTTATGGAAATGGGCAAGCTCGCCAAAGCGGATCTCGTGCATGATCTTGCCCGGCTGCGCCTCGCGCCAATCATCGCGCTCCTTCGCTTGACGCTCTGCCAGCCGTTTGAGCGCGCCGCGCGCAAAGCCAGCGGAGACAGCCATGTTTTGATAGGAGACCGTGAGGCTATCACGCCCAAAGAGGGTGACAAACCAGGGCACGCCCGCCGCAGGCACCCATGCCTCGTCCGAGACATCCATATCGTAGATACGCAGCGCGCCCATATCTTCAACGGCCTGCCGATACATGCGCAACAGGTCATTGTTTGAGGTAGTTATCGCTGTGCAACGGGCCTGCCAGCGCGCCTGCCGCTCATCAAAGTCGCTACGTGGCTGCTGCCCGCATCCGGGTGTGGCTCCCGCTGTGTGGGTACCCTGTCGCTGCTGATGGCAGGAGTCGGGGCCAGGCTGTTTCACCTGCTGGCCGTGTTCGAGGATCATCTCGCTGCACGTGTGCCAGTGCTGATCTGGTGCCAGCTCGATCTCAAAGAGGATGCGTCCGTTGGCGTACCCGACCGCGACATCATCCAGAACACGATAGCGCACGGCGCGATGGAAATCCTTGTCATCGTAGGCTGTATATAACTGTTTTTCCTGTGTATGCCACTGAGTCTGTTCTTTGCCGCGCTGAATGATATGCTTCGTCTTCACCTCGAAGAGATCCGCGAAGTCGGAGCGCATTGCCAGTTCAAGCAAGAAGTGAACGCTCTTGCCGGTATAGTTGGCGATATCGATGTCTTCGTGAATTCCTTCGCTTACAACGCGATTGATGGTGATGCGTAGCGTCTGTTCATCAAGCACGCCGCCATCCGTTTCGATGCGCGGATTGGTCAGGTGAAAACGGGAAGCATAGAAGCTGAGCTGGCTTGAATTGACAACCTGTAACGGCTCCCGATTGATGTAGAGGCGGTAGAAGCTAAGGAAGCGCGTATCGAGGGCATACACGCCCTGGTCGGTATGCGCGAAAATCTCTCCCGCCTGGGTAGTTACCATGAAGGTACGACCCTGACTGATGGTAATGGTTGGTGGGCCTACTTTTATTTCGATTGGCATTTTGCTCTCCTTCGTAGATGATGTACACTCTCTGAGAGAGCATGTATTGCACATCTATTTACAAAC
>JALYTQ010000152.1 GCA_030854195.1 Chloroflexota bacterium | reverse complement strand
CATTGCAACACCAATGGCGCGACCAGAGGACGTTCGTGAGCTCTCAGGCAGTCAAATTCTTTGCGAGGCTCTGGTGCGCGAAGGTGTAGAGCTGATCTACGGCTATCCTGGCGGCGCGATTATGCCTTTCTACGACGCGCTGACGTCGTACCCGTCTTTACATCACGTCCTGGTGAGACACGAGCAGGCTGCGGCCCACGCCGCTGATGGTTACGCGCGTGCAACTGGCAAGGTCGGCGTCTGTGTGGCGACGAGCGGACCCGGCGCGACCAATCTTGTTACCGGGCTGGCGACGGCTTTCATGGACTCGACGCCGATTGTGGCGATTACCGGTCAGGTGGCTCGCCATTTTATCGGTCGCGACGCTTTTCAGGAAACGGATATTCTCGGTGTGACGCAGCCGGTGACGAAGCACAATTTCCAGGTGCGCAGCACCGATGAGCTCGCCGATGTACTGCACGAGGCGTTCCGCGTGGCGCGCTCTGGCCGCCCTGGCCCTGTTCTGGTCGATGTGCCGAAGGATGTCATGCAGCTCAAGGCGAGCTACGATCCCAGCATGCATGTGACCTCGGAAGAATATCTGCTCTCGGGCTGCGCCGACGCGCCGCGTCCCACTCCCGCCGCCCTGGCAAAGGCTGCTGAACTTATCTCCGAGGCGCAGCGCCCGTTAATTATGGCTGGACACGGGATTATTCTATCGAACGCGTACGCCGAGCTCAGCGCGTTCGCCGAAAAGACCGCTATCCCGGTGATTACGACGCTCCTGGGCCTGAGCGCCTTTCCCGATACGCACCCTCTGCACCTGGGCATGCCGGGTATGCACGGACCAGTCTACGTCAACCAGGCCATCGGCGAGGCTGATCTGATTATCGGCGTTGGCCTGCGCTTCGATGATCGCGTGACAGGCAAGGTCGAGGGCTTTGCTCCCAAGGCGCGCTTTATTCATATCGATATTGATCCTTCTGAGATGCATAAGGTGAAGATTGCTGCCGTGCCGATCATCGCTGACGCGAAGGTCGCGCTTGCCGCCCTGACTGAGGTAGTCAGACCCTCTGATAAGATTGCCTGGCTCAACGAGATTCGTTCCTGGCAGATGGAGAGCGAGGCACTGCATCCTGCTCGCCGCGATGATACGCTGCCCGATCCCATTGGCATCCTCACGGCGATTCGCGAGGCGACGGGCGGCGAGGCGATTTTGATCTCCGATGTCGGGCAGAACCAGATGTGGACCGCGCGCCACTATACCTGGACGCGCCCCAATAGCCACATCACTTCCGGTGGATTGGGCACGATGGGCTTTGCGCTTCCGGCGGCGATGGGCGTCAAGATGGGCATCCCCGACGCGCCTGTGTGGGTGGTTGCTGGCGATGGCGGTATCCAGATGAATATTCAGGAACTGGCGACACTACAGCAGCTGGGCATGCCTCTGAAGATCGCTATTATGAACAATGGCTACCTGGGCATGGTGCGCCAGTGGCAGCAGTTCTTCCACGCGCGCAACTATTCCGAGACGCCCATCACCGGTCCCGATTATGTGAAGCTGGCCGACGCGTATGGTCACACGGGCATCCGTGTCACCCGCCGCGAGGACGTGGAGAAGACGATCCAGCGCGCCATGGAGATCGAGGGTACCGTGATTATCGATTTCAGAATTGAGCCTGAGACTAATGTTTATCCCATGGTCGCTCCCGGTTCGGCCATCACCAGCATGATTCAGGATAGCGGAGAGGAGCAGGCGTGATGCCAGATACTATTACTCCCATTGAGCGCTCAGGGCAATCGAATAGCGCTCAGGGTGCTGGACAGGACCATACCTTGATCGCTCTGGTCGAGGACAGACCCGGCGCGGTTGATCGCGTGGTCGGTCTGATGCGCCGCCGTCGCTCGAATATGCAGACCCTGGTCATCGGACGTAGCGAACAGCCGAACGTCGTGCGCGTTACGGTGGCTGTCAATGACTCCGAGGTGGCTATCGGCCAGTTGGAAGAACAACTACGCAAGGTCGTCGATGTACAACACGTTTACAATATAACTGCCAGACTTGCAGTGACTCGTGAACTTGCCCTGATCAAAGTCAACAGCACACCAGAGAAGTGTAACGCCATTGTTGAACTTGCTCACCATTTTGGTGCTCATGCCGTTGATGTCGCGCCGAATGCAGTTACCCTGGAGGTAACTGGTAGCGAAGAGAAGATCACGAAGCTCGTGAATGCATTGCAAGAATACGGTATCCGTGAGATTGCTCGCTCAGGCCGCGTCGCAATGGCGCGCGGCAGCAGCGATGCATAATATGCCGGGCACGACCGCGTGCCCCTTATTTTAACGCTGTACCCATTAAATGTAGGGGCGCGATTTATAAGCCCGCCCGAGGAGAAATAACACATGGCAAATGTCTATTATGATGCGGATGCAAACCTTGAACGCATCCAGGAGAAACGTATCGCTGTGATCGGCTACGGCAGCCAGGGCCACGCCCACGCGCTCAACATGCGCGACAGCGGCTGCGATGTGGTGGTCGGACTCCCTGCCAGCAGCAAGAGCCGCGAGAAGGCCGAGGCCGATGGCTTGCGCGTCCTCTCACCAGCTGATGCCGCGCAGCAGGCCGACGTCATCATGATTCTTATTCCCGATCAGCACCATCGCGAGGTGTTCGAGCGCGATATTCGGCCAGCCCTGGCACCCGGCAAGATGCTGATGACGGCGCACGGCTTCAGTCTGCATTACGCGCAGATCGTGCCGCCCGCTGATATAGATGTGGCGATGGTCGCGCCCAAGAGCCCCGGCCATATGTTGCGCCGCCTCTATGTCGAGGGCGTCGGTGTGCCCGCCGTCTGGGCGGTTCATCAGGATGCCACCGGCGAGGCCGAGGCCCTGACCCTGGCCTATGCCCGCGCCATTGGTAGCACCCGCGCCGGTGTGCTGCGCACGACGATTCCCGAGGAGACCGAGACCGATCTCTTCGGCGAACAGGCAGTGCTCTGCGGTGGTGTGACCGCGCTGATCCGCAACGGCTTCGAGACGCTCGTCGAGGCTGGCTATCAGCCGGAGATCGCCTACTTCGAGTGCATGCATGAGATGAAGCTGATCGTCGACCTGATGTACCAGGGCGGCATGAGCTACATGCGCTACTCCATCAGCGACACCGCCGAGTACGGCGACTATATTACTGGTCCGCGTATCATTGATCAGCATGTGCGCGACGAGATGCGCCAGGTACTACGAGATATACAGGACGGCACCTTTGCGACACGCTGGATCGCGGAGAATCAGGCGGGACGCCCGTCCTTCCTGGCGATGCGGCGCGCTGGCGCTCGTCACCAGATCGAGCAGGTCGGTCAGGAACTGCGCGCGATGATGCCGTGGTTGAACCCGACGCAGAAGAAGTCCGAACAGAGTGCGAACCCATCTAACACAGCCAACGCAGCAGAGGCTGCGAAGTAACCTATCTGGGCGATCAGGGTGGTCGCCCAACGTTCCCTGCCACTGGTCACGAAGGAGGAGCAAAATCATGGGAGATTCTGCGGTTGTAAAAATTTTTGATACGACGTTGTGTGATGGCGAACAGTCGCCCGGTGCTACAATGACTCTTGATGAGAAGTTGCAGGTTGCGGATCAGCTTATGCGCCTCAATGTGGATATCATTGAGGCGGGCTTCCCCGCTACCTCGCCCGGCGAGCTTGCGTCAGTGAAAGAGATTGCCCAGCGGCTCCGCGGCGTTGCGGTCGCTGGACTGGCTCGTGCCAATACAACCGATATCGACGCCGCCTGGGAGGCCATTCGCGAGGCCGAACAGCCAGTCATCCATGTGTTTTTTGCGACCTCCGAGATCCACCTTCAGCATAAGTTGATGATGGGTCGCGAAGAGGCTCTGCAACAGATTCGGGCGATGGTCGTCTACGCGCGCAAACTCTGCCCGACTGTTGAGTTCTCGGCTGAGGATGCGACGCGCAGCGACTGGGACTACCTCTGTCGCGTCTTTGCCACGGCGATCAAGGCGGGCGCGACGACGATCAATGTGCCCGATACCGTCGGCTATACGCTGCCGCAGGAATACGAGGCTCTCTTCCACTATCTGCGCGAGCGCGTTCCCGGCATCGAGGATGTGACGATGAGCGCCCACTGCCACGATGACCTGGGCATGGCGACGGCAAATACGTTGGCCGCGATCAAAGCCGGTGCGCGCCAGGTGGAGGTGACTATCAATGGCCTGGGCGAGCGCGCGGGCAATACCGCCATCGAAGAGGTGGTGATGGCCCTGCACACGCGTTCCGAGTCCTTTGGCAATGTCGTTACGCGCATTCATACGCAGGAACTGCTGGCGACCAGCCGACTCGTGAGCCGCCTGACCAATATTCCTGTGCAGCCGAACAAGGCCGTGGTTGGCGCGAACGCCTTTGCCCACGAGGCTGGCATTCACCAGGATGGCATGTTGAAGAACCGCCTGACCTACGAGATCATGACGCCGCAATCGGTCGGTTGGCCGGATACCCACCTGGTCCTGGGCAAGCACTCTGGTCGACATGGCCTGGATGCTCGTCTACGCGAACTAGGTCACGAACTCAGTCCCGAGGAGCTCAACCACGCCTACCGACGCTTTGTCGCGATGGCCGATCAGAAAAAATATGTGAGCGATGCGGACCTGGCCTACATCGTTGAATGCGGTATAGAGACTCCCGCTGCTATCTAACTCAAACCCAGTAGGGATGGGGCTTGCCTCCATCCGGCTCGGCAAGCGCGATCAGGCCGGGGAATGGAGGCTAGGGCAAGCGGATGGAGGCAAGCCCCATTCCTACTGAGGGGAGAATATTGTATTATATTAGAGGTAGGGCTTAGCAGCCGGAGGACGCGCCAGAGCATGGCATGTCCTCGCGGCGCTTTCTAGTACATTCGTAGATTTTCATGAGTATGCTTTCCTCACTGGGGCGGCTGGAACTCTTATCCTTTCTCGGCCCGCTTGAGCGGTACTGAAATTATTATGAAGGAGCAGACACTTGACTCAGATCGACACCTCAACGAACGGCGCACAGCCAGAGAGCACCCTGGATAAGGGCGTCCCTATGCTCAAAGATGAGGGGTATGCTTATTTCGAAGGCAGTATTATCCCGATGGGCGAGGCGAAGGTCAGCATCGCCACGCACGCGCTGCACTATGGCACCGCCTGCTTTGAGGGCATCCGTGGCTATTGGAATGAGGATCAGCAGCAGCTCTACCTGCTGAAGCTGCGCGAGCACTACGAGCGCATGGCCGATTCCTGGAAAGTTCTGCGCATGAACCCCAAAGAATCGGTTGATGATCTCTGCAATATCACTGTCGAACTGCTGCGCAAGCATGGCTTTCGGCAGGATGTCTACGTGCGCCCTATTACCTACAAATCCTCGTGTACCATCCGCCTGACGCTGACGGAGCTCGATGACAGCACCGCGATCTACGCCTTCCCGATGGGCAATTATGTGAACATCACGAATGGCCTGAACGTTTGCACATCGTCGTGGCGGCGCGCGAATAGCAATGCGATGCCCGTGCGTGCAAAGGTCACAGGTGCTTATGTCAACAGCTCCCTTGCTGTGGATGATGCCAAGGCGGCGGGCTACGACGAGGCGATTATGCTGACCCACGACGGTTATGTCTCGGAGGCCAGCTCGTGTAATCTCTTTATCTTGCGCAACGGCAGGTTGGTGACGCCCGCGCTCTCGGAAGACATTCTGGAAGGGATCACGCGCAATAGCCTGATGGAGATGATCCGTAACGAATTCAGCGTTCCCATTGAGGAGCGCCGCATCGATCGCACGGAGCTCTATTCGGCCCACGAGGTTTTTCTGTGCGGTACAGGCGTGCAGGTCTCTCCGGTCGCCAGCATTGATCGCCGCCTGGTGGGCGATGGGCAGCCCGGCACCTTTACGATGCAGTTGCAGGAGTGCTACCTTGCCGCGTGCCGTGGCGAGGCGGAGAAGTATCGCGCCTGGGTGACGCCTGTTTATTAAGAGGTAGGAGGCCGATTATCTCTTGTATGAGAGATTCCTCCATCCAGAAAGAAGAGGAGCATTCTTCTTCTATGAAAAGCATAGGATCTACATCCGTAATATTTGCGTTATGAAGAGAAATATGCTACAATAGTTGTAGTAGTGTGAAAGGAAGTATGATGCACCATTCATCAGAAAGGCAGGTAGCCGCAGATGGCACTGGTATTACCTGCCTCAGTAACCGTCTTAACGCCCGCAACGTCGGCTAATCTAGGGCCGGGCTTCGATAGCCTGGGATTAGCGCTGCAATTATACAATCGCTTCGAGGTGGTGGAAATCGGGGATGATCCCTTGCAGCCGTCTATTACGGTCAAGGGTGAACTGGGTAAGGATCTCTCCACCGGGCCGGACAATCTGTTTTTCCGGTCCTTTGCGCTGCTCTTTGAACGCCTGGAAGTTCCATTGCCTGCTGTGCGCATTCATATGTCGATCAACGTCCCGCCAGGCTGCGGCCTGGGGAGCAGCGCGACGGCTGTTGTAGGAGGACTGGTCGCCGCCAATGATCTGCTGCGTCAGCGGCGGCTCTCTGTGCCGAAGGAGGAGCTGCTGGGACTCGCCGTGGAGATCGAGGCAGGCAACCATCCCGATAATGTCGCCCCCGCGCTGCTCGGTGGCCTGGTCGCTACAACGCACCTCGACGGAAAAATTCACGCCATTAAAACGCCTTTCCCGGATGTTATTAAGGCTGTCGTCTTTACCCCTTCGTTTCCTATGGACACGGTGGCCGGGCGCAAGCTCTTGCCCGCCAGCTATCTCAAGGCAGATGTGACGTTCAACACCGGGCGCGTGGCACTGCTGCTGACGGCTCTGCAGATGGGACGCTACGAGGTGATCGGCGAGGCGATGCAGGACCGTCTGCACCAGCCCTACCGCCAGGCGCTTTTCCCCGCGATGCCCGATATCATTCAGGCCGCTATTGACGCCGGAGCGTATGGTGCTAGCCTTTCTGGTGGAGGTTCATCCCTCATTGCCTTAGCTGGTTCCCATTTCAATGAAGTGCTAGAGGCAATGAAAGAAACCGCTCGCGCCGCCGGTGTGAAGGGCACCGGCAGAATATTGCGGGCGGATCAGAATGGCGCGCGCGTGTTGAAGACATCGCGTGGCCGTATACGAAAGGAAGTTAGCGCGCGCTATGGCGATCAATTCTACTGGTCTCCAGCCCGGTCAGGGGGCGGGCGAGGAGAATAAGCATTCTCATCTTGCTCCTACTGTGGTTGCTGCCCTGTCTGCTGTCTCGTTACGTTGCGTTGAATGCGCGGAGCTGTATCCAGCTCTGGAGGGCGTGCAGCCGCGCTATCGTTGCGCCTGTGGGGGCGTGCTCGATGTTGAGATGAGCCCACGTCTCCCCGATGCCTATGTCGATGATACGCTCCCGGCTGGTGCCGGGTGGCGGCAGCTCTTCGACGAGCGCGCCGCGACGCCTCCTATCTGGTCCATTACGACGGATAGGATGCTGCTCGACTATAGCGGCGTGTGGCGCTATCGGGAGCTGATTCTCCCAGCGCCTGATACCTATGTCGTCAGCCGACCAGAGGGCAACACCAGCCTCTATCCCGTCGGTATCGAGAACTGTAGCGCCAGTCGTAGCGGACATCGCCAGATCGGACTCTACGCCGGTCTCGAACGCCTCTTTTTAAAGCACGAGGGCGAAAATCCCACCGGTAGCTTCAAGGATCGCGGCATGACGGTGGGTGTCACCATGGCGCGCATGCTTGGCTCAACGGCGGTGGCCTGCGCTTCGACCGGGAACACATCGGCGGCTCTGGCCTCCTATGCCGCTCAGGCTGGTATGCGTGCCATCGTCTTCCTGCCTGCGGGCAACGTGGCGGGCGGCAAGCTAGCGCAATCCCTGGCCTACGGTGCCGAGACGATTCAGATTGCCGGTGATTTCGATGATGCTATGCGCCTGGTCGAACAAGTCTGCGACGAGATGGGCATCTACCTGCTCAATTCGCTCAATCCCTTCCGCGTCGAGGGGCAGAAGGCGATCGGCTTTGAGCTCTTGCAGCAGCTCGACTGGCAGGCACCCGACTGGCTCGTGCTCCCGGCTGGCAATCTGGGCAATACATCGGCCATCGGGAAAGCCTTTCGCCAGGCATACGAGCTTTCTCTCATCAGCCATATGCCGCGCTTTGCCTCCATTCAGGCCGAAGGTGCCAATCCCTTTTACCGCAGCTTTAAGCAAGACTTTGCGACACGCGAAGCTATGCAGGCTGAGACGGTGGCGACCGCTATCAAGATCGGCAATCCCGTCAGCTTTACGCGCGCCCGCCGCGTCATCGAGGAGTCAGATGGTATTGTGGAGTCGGTCAGCGACGCCGAGATTCTCGCCGCCAAGACCGTGATTGATCGCGCGGGCATTGGCTGCGAGCCTGCCTCCGCCGCCACGCTTGCCGGTATACGCAAGCTGGTTGCGCAAGGTGTAATCCGGCGCGACGAACACGTCGTCGGCATACTCACCGGCACCCTGCTCAAGGATAGCAAGACGGGCATTCCCCAAGAAGCGAGCGGCGTCGTCATTGAGCCGACGATCGCGGCTGTGAGGCGCGTTTTAAGCTGAAGCAGAATACCCCTCTGGTCGCGATTACCAGAGGGGTATTTCCTCCGAAAATACAAACTGCATCTTTTCCTTATCCTCTTCCTTATGCAGTTCCATCACAAAATTGTGTAAAACCCGTACCTACCCTCTAGCGTAAATAATAGTAGACTGCTAAAATATGTGTATCACATACGCGGTAACAAGGTGCAAAGAAGGACTGTTGTGTTTAACATTAGACGAAAGAGAAATCTTATTCCCCCGTGGGATATGCCTTCGGACCCGGTCAAGGCCCTATTCTGGTTTATGCGCTGGCTGCTGAAGGTGCTGGCGAGCTTTTTCTGGCTCCCGATTATCGCTATGGTGATCATCGAGATGGTTCTCAATTGGAATAGCGCGGGCGGCGCGTCTTCAGGGATCGTCGCGGGTGTGGTGACGCTCCTGGTCGGTCTCGTGGCCTGGCTCATCCTCTACGTGGTGACGCTTTTTCTGAACGTTGGCACGGCGGTATCTCAGGTCATCTCGGATGTGAACCGTGTACAGCGGGGCTTCTCCCCTCGCCGCCCATCGTATCCCCTCGATAACGAGGCCGCGAACGAGGATAACGTGATCGAAGGTACGATCACCGATCTGGAGGAGGAGCGCCGCAAACGTAGGCAAGAATAACTATCACCCATTTTTTTGCGCGCCTTGTGCCTTGCAAATTAAGTCATTGGAATGAAGGCTTTGAAGATCACTACGTCATCTGATAGAGCTTGCAAGCGGTAGTTTTTCTCCGCAGGAATAAGAATGCTTCCTCCCTTTTTTACCACTACATCTTTATCAATGGTAGCGAGCATGGTTTCGTCGCTATACATGAGCATAATCTCGGTTGAAGAGGTCATGTTTTCATAACGCTCCCCTTTTTGCAACTCTATCTTGCTGAGGCCAAAGTCGCGGCTGGGGGACCTGTAAAAAAACTCGTGCGCAACGCTTTCCGCTTTTCCTTCAACAAGAGTTGGCGTAATGCCTTGAAATGTAACCAGCTTGAGCAGTTGTGGCACGTCGACGTGTTTAGGCGTTAAGCCGCCGCGTATGACGTTATCGGAGTTTGCCATAATCTCTATGGCCTGCCCCTCAAGGGCGGCATGTGGGATGCCCGCGTCCTGGAAGATGGCGCTACCTGGCTCCAGTTTGATGAGATTGAAGAGGTAGATTGAGAAGATACCTCTATCATAGGCATCTTCGCTCCTATCCTTGATTGCTTTTGCTGCCCAGTAGTCGGGCGAAGTTTTTTCTAACGCGCCTGCTTCGTATTGCTGCAGAATGCGCTGTTCTAAAGGGTTTAGTAGCGAAGCCACGCTGTCGAGAGGCATCTCCATAATATGTTTATAGAGTCCTTGATAGCCGCCTTGCGCAAATAGAGGGAGTAGTGTATGAAATTCAGGGGTCTCGTTGAGAACCTTGAGTATCTGCTCTTCAGGACGAAATGCGTGCAGTAGCCAGAAATCGCTCAAGGCAAGCTGAAGTTCGGGCTTGTGGTTATCGTCTTTGTAGTTTCTTTCGGGAGCATTTAAAGGGATGCCCAACATATTTTCGTGCGCGAAGCCTATCTCTGCCTCAGTTTTATTTGGGTGAACCTGCACCGAAAGCATCTCTCGCACATCCAGGATCTTAAAGAGATAGGGCAACCGACCATACTGCTGGGCGACGCGTCGGCCTAAAATCTCATCAGGCTGTTCTTTAATGAGGACATCCAGTGTGGTAGGAGTTCCATCGTCCTGCAAAATCTCGGAGGGCATCTTCTCATGCGCTCCCATCCAGTATTCTGCATACGTCGTGTCCGGCTCAGGCTGAAAACCGAGCAATGCGGGAATAAAGCTATATCCGCCCCAGGGGTAGTGTTGTATCTTTCCAAAAAGCCGAAAGATGCTATTTTTTACGCGTATCGACATGTAGAAGGCTCCTCATTTGTTTTGTTGTTTTATATTTTATATCCCATAATAGTAGAGATAAGAGGTGCGTTTTCGTGAACCGGCAGATTCGCGAAAACGCACCTCTTATCAAAAACCTATGTAAGCGCCGGAGGCACGAGGTGTCGCTGAAGCGTCAGCTCGCCAGCAGAACTCCTTCGAGTTGGCGTTTTAGCTTGTCACGCATCATAATACCCTTGATGCGATGGAGCTCCTGACCGCCTTTGAAGAAAATGAGCGTAGGCACCCCCTCGATGTGATACTGATCGGTCAGTTCCTGTTGCCCCTCGACATTGAGCCTGGCGAAGGTCACGCGCCCCTGGTAGTCCTTGCTGATCGCGGCAATTTCCGGTTCCTGGATCTGACACGCATTGCTCTGCGGCGCTGAAAATAAGACAACCACGGTCTGGGCCGAGCCTGTGACTTTTTCAGCAAAATCGTCGCCTGTTACATCAATAAAATTATCTGCCATGCTATCCTCTTGCGTTCTTTTTAAGGTATTGTTCTAGTGCTCACGGTATCACTCAGTTATGCCCGATGTCAAGAAACGCGCAAGGTTACGGCTCGCTTTTTAGTGCTAAGAGCTCCTCGGCGTCTTCGATGATATAACGATACCCCTGCTCGGTCAAGAAGAGTTGCCGGTTGGCCGAAAACTCTTGATCGCGCGTATCGCGGGTGACGACGGAGTAAAAGTACGCGAGCCCGCCGTCGCTTTTGGGACGTAGGATGCGCCCGAGCCGCTGTGCCTCCTCCTGCCGCGAGCCGAAGGTGCCCGATACCTGAATCGCAACGTTCGCATCGGGGAGGTCGATAGCGAAGTTGGCGACCTTGCTGACGACGAGGCGCTTGATCTCGCCACGCCTGAATTGATTGTAAAGCTTCTCTCGCTGTCCAGTCGGCGTGCGACCCGTCAGGAGGGGAGCGTTCAGCTCTTCGGCGAGGAGCTTCAGTTGCTCGATATATTGCCCGATGACGAGAATCTGATCGTCCTTGTGCCGTTCGACGAGATGGCGCGTAACGGTGAGCTTGGCCGGTGCCTCAGCCGCGATGCGATATTTCTCGCGCACCTCGGCCATTGCGTAGGCCATTTGCTCGTCTTCGCTCAGGCCGACGCGGATCTCGTGGCATTCCGCCGTGGCGATCCAGCCCTGCTGCTCCAATTCGCGCCAGGGAACGTCGTATTTCTTTGGCCCGATCAGGCTGAAGACATCCGCCTCTCGCCCGTCCTCGCGTACCAGCGTCGCCGTCAGTCCCAGCCTGCGGCGCGCCTGAATCTCGGCGGTGACGCGGAAAACAGGAGCTGGCAGCAGATGCACCTCGTCGTAAATGATG
>JALYTQ010000151.1 GCA_030854195.1 Chloroflexota bacterium | reverse complement strand
GTATATTGAAGATGATCCACAACTTGCACAGGAGTTTCTCTCAGCGTATGCACGTAAAAGACCTCCACGTCCTGGCTTCGCTGAACGCTTTCCTCTCTACATGTTGCTGGATCGCCTCATCATCTGGTCCTTCTTCCAGCGGAACGAATTGATACAATGGAATGAGCAGTGGACATTCCGCGAATGGGCCAACCATTGTGTGTTATTCAAACCTGTCATCGATGGAATATAGATGTCAGGGCAGCTTTATGTAGTTTGCACGAATCTGAAAATGGTCTACCACAAAACGCAAAAGAGGTGTAGAATATGGATAGCATAATTTCAATGAAATCAGGAGACCCTAAATGAAAATATCCAGGCGCGCGAGGACGTGGCTAATCGCAATCGCGGCCCCACTCATATTTGTGATCGCATTCACGATAGTCGTCGTCAGTTACGCTCATTTCCATACGCCGCCCAGCGTGAATGTCACAACAACGAGATTCTCACCACAGACGATAGAGATTCCCGCCGGGGAAGCGATCCATTTTGTCAATCAATCGTCCACAACGCAGATCATCTGCGCGGGCAGCAATAAGCAGTGTCAGAGCGCCGTCGCCCTCTCAGTGCTGCAATCTCCGCCGCCCCAGGCGCTGCTCAGTCCGGGCGTGCAGATCGCACCCAATCAGGCAAAAAACGTGATCTTTGATACGGAGGGCATTTATCATCTCACCAGCGCGGTAGGAGACATGAATCTCACGGTAACAGTAGATGCAACCTCTTGATATAAGGGCATATCATCATACCATATGGTATTTTATGAGGTAGGGGCGCGATTTATAAGCCCGTTTGCTTCCTATTTTACCGACATGCTATACTGAGAGTAGCCTTCAGTCCAAAACAACTATTTCGAAAATCGTAATAGCAAAAATCAGTAGCGAGGGAGATGCACCGTCTTCATTGCATTTTCACCTGGCCTTTTAGGGTTTCGCGTATATCCTTCCCCCAGAGAGGGTAGCTGAAGCCAATGTTCTTCTACAACCCGCCTGAGGGTGCTGAAATTATGTAGTGTAGTGCCCGTTATACCTCAACCGTCACGTCTCATGAAGAGGAGGGGGATATGGCAGAACACTCTGCATCCGTTACTGTCAAGGCACCTGCCGCGCAGGTCTACGCGTTGTTCAGTCACCTTAACGATTTTCCCAAATTCATGCGCTTTGTGAAAGAAGTAACCTACTACGACGAGCAGAGGACGCACTGGGTTGTCCACGTGCTGAAGGACTACGAATGGGACGCGGTCAATGAGGATTGGATTCCCAATCAGCAGATCGGTTGGCGCTCAACCTCTGGTCTACGCACCAGCGGACGCGTCAAATTCCGCTCGATGGGCCCTGAGCGCACAATTGTTGATGTCTACCTTCACTATCTTCCTCCCACAGGGGCGCTCGGCAAAATCGGCGATGCTCTGGGAGGTGGAAGTCTTTTTGACACGATCCTGAAGGAAGATCTGCATCATTTCGCCCAGATGGTTGAGCAGGCCGCGCCGGGTGCCCTTGATCCGATGTCATCTCATTACTTATTCCATCCCAGGAGCGCCGTTGCCAGCAAGGCCACAACCCAGCGCCAGAACAGGGCCATGCAGCAAGATCCCCAAATGAGCCATGAAGCGCTGGCCGAACGCCAGGCCAGAATTGAGCGCGAAAAAGCGGAGCAACGACGAGCGCAACAGGAACAGGAGGCGAATGAGAAACGGAGACGAGAACTGGAACAGCAAACCCTTCGCGAACGACAGGTGGTATTGCAACAGGTTGCGGCCAGAAGGCGTCAGGAGGAACAAGCGCGCGCGGAGGAAGCGGAGCTCGCCCGTCTCGCGCAACAGAAACGGGTGTTCCATCCTGTCTACGACACCATCGGCGGACGCGATGCCTCGCGGGATGGTACCGCGCTCGGAGATAGGGATGCGATTAGGCCGCGCCATCTCCACTATGAGCAGGACCCAATGTCAGCCCGTTATCCCCTCAAAAAGGATACCCAACCATTGACCAATGACGAGCCACAGTCATCGCCCTGGCACCACTCTATTCGCGGAACTTCTCTCTTGCCGTTGCCTCCTTCCCAGCATCCCGATCGTCCCCAACAGCCATAAGGGGCAAGTGACCGTAGCGTTTGAGGGAGGCCGCATGGTTGTGATGCGGCCTCCCTCTCTGCCAGTTCTCTCCATGTTTCCCAGAAGCCCATGCTTTAGACGAGATCAGCAGCCTATGCTGGTGATATTTTGCTTCATCCATACGTAAATACTTTGACGCTTCTCCGCTTGAAAAATACAGAGCTTTCTGGCTCGGTTCTATACATGGAGGCCAGGGTGCCAATCGCAACAAAGAAAAAATCCACTCAAAAGTATAGAAGTACGCCGTCTCTTTTTCCATCAGTGATTACGCTCGCGCTCTGGCGCTTGCGGCAGACGTGGAGATTGCTGCTTGTGATAGGAAGCGGCATCATAGCAGCTATCCTGCTCGTCTGCATGCTCCCCCTCTATTCGGATGCCACCATGAGCGAGGGATTGCGCGCCGCGCTCGCTTCAACTCCGCAGGGCGCAGATATTGTTGTACAAAGCACCTCCGAACGACCTTTGATGCCAGCCATTAGCCAGATAAGCCAACAACTATATCAGACCTTTCACAACAATCTTGGCCCCTATCTCGACCAGTCACAATTCGCCATCGCAACCCAGGAATATCCTCTGCTTATCCAAAAAGCAGGGAAAAAAGGCTTGCAGGAAGGACCGGACCTCATTCAGTTCTTTGGCACTTCTATAGAGCAAGCGGGCCGACACATGAAACTACAATCAGGGAGATTGCCGCGCCTCACAAACGAAGATAACGGGCTGGAGATAGCACTAACCGCCGAGAGCGCCAACAACCTACACATCAAAGTTGGCTCGTATCTTTCCATATCAATAGTCTTTTTCACGCCGCCGGATTTTGTCACGCAGCCCTCTCGGCGTGTCGAACGCACCCTTGCATTGCACGTTGTAGGTCTATTTGATCCGGCCTCGTTGAATAATCCCTTCTGGCATGGAGCAACCTTTCTTAGCTATCCTAAGTCGCTAAGCGCGTTGAACAGGGGCACTATTTATAACGGGCTGATCTCCGATCAAGCGTTCACCGCGCTACTCACGCGCGCATTCGCCAGTCCGCAGTTACATAATATGCAACTCGAACTCTCCACTACACTCTACTGGTATTTTCCCCTCAACATTGCGCGTATTACAATCTACGACCTGGATAACCTCCAGGCAGGCATCAATAACGTGCAGGCCAGTTCCGTCAATGCGGCGGGTATCAACCAGCCACCGATGTTAGAGCAGAGCCGTACATACCTTCCATCGGACGTATTGGCAAATTATCAAGCTCGTATTCCCCTGGCGCAGATTCCAACGACTGGCTTCCTGGTACTTATACTGGGCCTTGTTTTGTTCTTTATTAGCATGATGACTGATGTCTTGCTTGAGCGTCAGGCAAATGCACTTGCATTGCTACACAGCCGGGGCGCGACACGGGCGCAGATCTTTGGCTCCTTTATCGCCCAGAGCATCGGTCTGGGGCTAATTGGACTGCTTGTTGGACCGCCTCTCGCTGTGCTTGCGGTAGCATTCATTACTGCTAACGTACTTCCCACACCAGATCGAGGAGCATTGGCCGCGCTGTTCAATGAACCGGGCCAGGTAATTGCGCATCTATCCTGGTTTGCAGTCGCCAGCGCGCTCATCACCATACTCACGATGACCATCGCTGTTGGACGTAGTAGCACACTCTCCATTCTCGCTTTGCGGCGGGAGGCGGCTCGTTCTACGCATCGTACTCTCTGGCAGCGCTTGAATGTCGATGTTATCGCTGCCCTCGTTGCCCTTGTGGCTTACGGGATCTCCGTCTATCTTTTAAATTCGCCTGCCCTGAGTACGCAGGTACGCCTGGTTTTACTGTCGCCACTTACGCTCGGCGGCGTTGTTTGCTTATTATTAGCTGGCATCCTGCTTTTCCTGCGCCTTTTCCCTTTCCTGTTGCGCCTGGGAGCCCGGCTGGCGGCACGCAGTCGGGGAGCTACAGCGATGCTGGCATTGGCACAGCTGGCGCGCTCTCCACGCCAATCGCTGCGCATGACGCTTCTGCTGACACTTGCTACGGTATTTACGCTCTTCGCTATAATCTATGCCTCGTCTCAAGCACAACGCATTCAGGATGTAGCAAACTATCAGGCCGGAGCGGACTTCAGCGGGAAGCTTACTAACAGTTATTTTCACGCAAACTTCAATGACCTGAAAGCATACTATAGCGGGATTACAGGCGTCACTTCGGTCACGTTAGGAGATGCTCAACAGATCACGGCAAACAACGGCGCGCAGGATCTCTCGATCGAACTACGGGCGGTGGACGTGGGTACATTTGCGCAGACCGCTATATGGACGCGGGAGGATTCAGTACAGTCTCTGCACCAGCTTATGCAACAACTTATAGCACAACGCTCAACGGCCTCTGCCAGGCGCGTCATTCCAGCAGATGTAGATATGGCGATGTGGAATGCACTCCATCTCACACCAGGCGCGCACTTTACATTAACAATACCCGATGCTGGCGAGGTCAATTTCGTGGCAGTTGCAGAGGTGCAGCATATTCCTACTGTCAATGACGGAAGCATCCCGACTGATACAAATGATTACATTCCCTCCGGGGGTCTACTTGTTGACTACACCAGCTATACCTCTGTTTTGCTGGCAGATTTCCAGAATATTGGTATAGATGTCCCTCTCAATTATGTCTGGCTCAAAACGCGCGCTGACTCCTTGACGCTACGAGCGGTACGAGCTGAAGTAGGAAGTCCGAACGCTTGCTGCTTCCAGGTTGATACATTGCAAGATCGCCGGGCCATTGTCAGCAACTTGCAGGCAGATCCGCTCTACCTTGGCCTCATCGGTATTCTTGCCATCGGAGCAACAACCGTGATGTTGCTGACCTTGATCGGAAACCTGATAGCTTCCTGGCTCAACGTGCGTATCCGCCTCAGCAGCTTTGTCGTGTTGCGTGCGTTAGGTGCAACGCCTGCACAGATCATCAAAATATTGCTCTGGGAACAAGGTATTACCTACGTAACAGGCATTGGACTCGGCGTAATCGCTGGTATTCTCCTCTCCGTGCTGGTACTCCCCTACATGGTGTACACCAATCTCGCACCTGGTGGCGCTGGTTCAACGGCTAGCCCAGGTCAGTTTTATGTCTTACAAAGTGTCCCGCCCGTTCAGGTCATTATTCCTATCTCCGCGAGTATCATTCTAGCCATACTGCTTGCTATATGCATCATCGCGCTCGCTATGATGGTGAGTGTTGTCTCGCGCCCCGCCATGAATCAGGTGCTACGCATCAATGAGGATTAAGAGATGAGCGGCGAAAGAGCGCGGATAATTACGTAGCCAGCTTCTATCAGAAATCTCTCACAAGTTCCTTACTACTTCTTGATACTTTCTTGATTTTATTCCGCTATCATTCATACAGGATCATAAAATATTGTAGCCATATTACATTTTGTTGTGGGAGAGATGCAAGTGGGAGTGAATAAGCGACACAAAAGCAAGCAAGAAAGTAAGAAGGTAATAGATGTACGCACGGAAATGTAGCAGTATCCAGCCCGCCGGACTTCCCGATACGGTCCTGATTGAGCGGGTGGCGCAGGGCGATCAGGAGGCATTCGAAACCCTGGTCCAGCGCTATACTCCTCCGTTATTCAACTTTATTCGCCGTTATGTTAAAGATTATGAGCAATCAAACGATATAGTGCAGCACGTCTTCTTTCAGCTTTATCTGCACATTGCTCAATTAAACAATAATCCTTCTACATTGCGCACGCGGGAACCTATCAAAGCATGGCTCTACCAGGTCGCCTGGAACCGCAGCATGGACGAACTACGCAAGAAAAAGCCAATCCTCTTTTCGGATCTAGAGATGGGTGACGAGGAAGAAGAATGGTCGTTTCTGGAGACGATACCCGATCCCTATCCGCTACCCGAAGAGGCCGCCGAACAATCAGACATGCAGAAGAGGCTGCAACAGGCCATCCAGACTCTTCCATCCAAATTTCGCCGTATCGTCATCCTGCGCTACCGCGAAGAGTTAACCTTTGTGGAGATCGGGCAGGTGCTCAACATTCCACAGAATACGGCGAAAACCTACTTCCAGCGCGCGCGCCCTCTGCTGCGCAACGCTCTGATTGGGCAGAAACACCTGACTCCCACTTCCTGACAGGCATGTGCTTGAATACGCATGCCTGTCCTTCACATATTATGGATTCACGCCCAGACCCTTGCGAATGAACAGACCCATATCGTACGTACCATCCGTGCTGCCGATAGCTTTGCGCTGCCACCACCACTGCCAGACGTTGCTGGCGGCGCGTCCCAGATCAAACTTCGCATTCGGCGGTGGATTGTCTCCATAGCTAAGCCACAGCAGCGGCCCGACGCCACCCCACGTCAGGGCGGGATCACACTTGACCGTCTTGCCTGGCACACAGGGAGTCGGCTTATAGCCCTCATCCCACCATGTACGCATATGGTATTGGTGATATTGATAGTCCGCCGAGTACAGAGACTGGTTGCCATAGAGATTATCGCCGCCAACGATAATCACAGGGATATTTTTCGCCGTTGTAGGACAGCCCTGGGGATAGTCCAGGCAGGTATTAGGATAATCGCGCAGGTACCAGATGAGGGGCCACGTCGCATCAGAGGTCAGGCCAATCGCCAGTTGGTGATTGCCGCCATCCACCTTCTGATCCAGCATATCCACCTTCGCCATAAGCGCGTTGACATCCGTCGTCGTCTGCACGTAGATCATCATTTCGTGCGGCCCATCGGCGTAGTGCACATACGTCACCTGATACATATTCTGTAAAGTAGGGATCAGGAGCAGCACACCCAATAGACAACTGAAGATCGCCACACCCACTGGAACCCCGACCTTCGGGCGCGCAGGAGCTACAGGAGCGATTCCAGGCTCAAATTTTGGTGTCGCACGCTGCCAGCGGCTCTTGACGAAATCGACGACCTTTACGACGCCCGGTTCCAGACCGATAGCCGCCAGGATCATCATAGGCATCGTCATATGGATCATCAGCCAGGGCATTTTCTCAGCGGCCCAGGAATAGATGAATACGTTGCCAACAAACCAGTAGACCATGAAGAGCCGGAAGCGCGTTGGACGCAGCAGCGAGCGTACGACACCAACCAGCCCGAAGACCAGCCCAACCTGCTCGTAGAGCGGGATCAGTAGGAGATAGTAGTACCAGGGCTGTCCGCCACGATCAACCTGCTCCTGCTGAAGCCAGTAGTACAATCCCTGCCAGATGCCATTGCCAATGCCGCCGGGTATATCGGTAAAGAGCGCCGTGAAGAGCACCAGGAAGATCGTCCAGGCGCACAGCAGAGCAAAGAACCAGTGTGTCCAGGGCATCGTAAGAAGCGTATCGAGCACGGGTTGCCGATCAGGATCGAGCTTTTTTGCAAGGCCACGTCTTCCAACCGGTGCGGAGCGACCGAGCATCTCGCGCACCAGGATCACGAGCACAAAGATGCCCAGAATGATACCGACCCAGGGAACGGTTGCTACCGTCACATTCTTCAGATTTTGCACATACGCGTTCGCCGCATTGACATTTTTGGGGTCTGTTACATAAATGGAGAGAGTCTTCACCCAGCCAAAAAAGATCTTCGCGATCGGGGCCAGAACCAGGAAGTAGACCAGCAGTGTTACCAGGCCACAGGTACGCGGGAAATAGCGCGCGTTTTCCGATCGGATACGCGAGCGTAATGGAATGCGCACACCCACTTCCCACACGAGCAACGCGCCCAGGAAGCTACCAAAGATCAGGACCGTCAGGAACGTCGCCTCCTTCGTCGCGTAAGAGAGCGCGAAGGCAGCCGCCGCGATAACAATCCAGCGCGTCTTGCGCGTGTGAATATAACGACCGACAGCTACGACCAGCAATAATGTGAAACAGGCCATATAGATATCTTCACGAGCGAAACGCGAGAAGTAGACCATGCTCGGAGAGACCGCCAGGAGGAAACAGGCCAAGAGCGAACCGATGCGCCCCAGATAATTGCGCAAGAAGTAGGGTAGACCTACGATGACCGAACCAAGCGTAGCGGCGGCGATTCTTACCGTCGTCGTATTCACGCCATGATCGGGCGCGCCCAGCCATTGGCTAATCTGATATACAAGCGCGATAGCATGGAACTGAAAGGGACCGTGCAGCAGGGGATCATAATGATAGCAGCCTGCATTCGACGTATTAAAGCATGAGGCCCAATTTTGCAAGTCATTCTGCATCAGCTTCAGTGAGAAATACGCGTGTAAGCTCTCATCGTGATGAAGTGGCTTGTCGCCCAGGCCCCAGAAGCGCAGAATAGCCCCAAGCAGAATAATGCCCCAGAAAGGCAGCCAGTCAAACACCTGCTGGCGCGTTGGTGGAGAGAATATACGCCTGTGAGGTTGCTCATCCTCCTCGTCTTCGGTCGCGCTATCCAGATCGGAACGCGGCTCTTCAAAAAGCACAGACCCATCTTGTGAACGGTTGGCAGCATCAGACACAACCGGCTCGGGAGAAGCTGCAGGCCCTTCTACGCGCTCAGCGCCTGCTTGATCTTGCACTGTCTTCCCATTCTCCCCATTCTCCCCATTAGGGGATGAAGCAGGCATTTCGTCGCGTGGTTCAGTTTCATAACTCTTCAAAGGATTCTTCCTCCTTGCCTGTGCCATTGTATCATCAAAGCTCTAACCAGAACACAATCAGGCGGCTTATCTGACCTTGTATATTGTTACACCATTGACATTGTAAACAACCTGCATAAAAGCACTAAAACGATGCAAATTTAGTTTGGGATCAAGCGCATATTTAGCATACTCGACGGGTCCAACATAGAGATATTGAGCGTTGTAGTGAGCCATCAACGCCAGAACCGTCGCGGGATCAGAACTCTTATAGATCGTATCGACATCCGTAGCCCGGCGCTGGAACTCTGTTAAGTTTGTACCTTTGTTAATCCAGTTCAGACGCCACTGAATCTCGTGACCGACCCAGCCCATAGGAGTTGGCAGGCCAGTAAACGCCGAGACTCGTCCGGCATTACTATAATCGTCGCCAACCGCCTCCACGATAACAGGATCGCCCGGCACATTTGCGTTAAGCCAACGAATAGCCGCGTAGTCGCCAGGATTAGACGGATCGGTCTGCAAGTAATTCAGACCATCCAGGCTATTTGTGCGTTGCAGGTAAAATCCTGGACGCGTAGGATTGGCAAGCGCGTAGCGCGCCTCCGGTGCCGAAAGCGGATAGGCGCTTCCAGCCAGCACCAACGCCAGCAAGCAGAGCAACCATACAACCTTGCCGCTCCCCTGCACTCGACGTAAAGCAAGCGAAGCAGTCTTCAGCGGACGAAAGCTCTCCAGAACAAAGAAGAGACCGGCTCCAGAAGCAATGGAAAGCAACGCCCAGGCCTGAAAATAGAACTTAAAGACCGTATTCATGCGTGGATAATTACCCGCGAAAACATCTTTCAGGAAGAATACCTCACAGACCGCGATCAGGGCAAATGCAATAGTACCAAGTAGTAGTGTAAAAGCGTGCGAGCGATCACCGATATTGTAGAAAATCAGTATCACGCCCAGAATAGTAATACACGCTGCCACCACAAACGTTGTGCTATTGCCCATGAAGATGAGCGTGAGCAACCCTATGAGCAGCAATGCGCATATCCCCACAAAGCCCACACGTACCCAATCGATGCGCCTCGCGCTCGCTACCGCATCATTCTCGACCTTCGCCAGAGAAGATAGGGCCAGTACCGGACGCTTCAGAGTACTGGCGAGCAGGAGCGAAAGGAAGACGAAAGCGAACAGGCCATAGATCAATAGTTCATCCCGCAGCGGAGTGCGATCCGCAGCCACCACAATACCGATCCCTTGCGATGGTGAAACAAATGAGAGGTAGAAGGGCAGATACAAGACGAAAGAGAGCGCCGCCAGACTCAAGCCAGCGATCGCAATATCCGTCATCAGCGCAAGGCTCAAGCGCATCGAGGCGGTTAACCACTGTTGTAGCACGAGACACACCAGGGCCAGGCCCAGATAGGTCGGATAGTCCCAGCCGTTCATAGTGAACAGACCGCCGATAACCAGCGCCGTCGTACCCAGAGTCAAAGGGAGACGCCAGCCGCGACCGAAGGCATAGATCCCTCTGCCCTCTTGCTCCAGGAAAAGATTAAACGCCATCCCGATTGCTAGAATAGTAAAGGCCAGCGCCAACACATGAGCGTGGAAGCAGGAAAGCAAGAAGCTAAAAGCAGGAAACTCGTTAATCGTCTTATCTACAACACGCGAAGGCGCGAACCAATCGTATTGCGCCCAACCGTTATGATTCTGTAGCCATTGTTGAAAGGCTGTCCCACTCACAAAATCATTGCCGTGATTCTGCCACCACTGCTGCGTCGCCGCCAGATTGCCCAGGATGAGGCCCATTACCATTGTCAGCAGCCCATAGGGCATACTGCGTAACAGCGAGGGATGCACGGTATCGGGCCGTGTGTCAGTTGACCCGGCATCAGTGCGTCCGCGTAGATAGCGCGCCCAGGAGACGATATTACACGTCACGCCGAAGAGATTTACCGCCGTCAGTCCGAAGAAGATACAGATACCGGTATTGAAAGCGATCGAAGGCGACTGGCCCAGCAATTTTGCCAGCATAGCGATAGTGAAATGCGCGTAGTAGTAATAGTTGATCGGATAGCCCGCGAACCACATATCGTTGGGCGGAAGATGGGGACTACGCATAATCGCGGCGATAAAGCCCTCATCCATAAACATCTCATAGGAACGAATATCCGGCCCAAAAGAACGTATCCAGCCAAGCAGAAAGACCATACCCACAAAGACCAGCTCAGCAACGACGATATAGGCGATATTGGAGCGTATGACCTTCGTCAGCGCGTGGCGCAAACGTATGAAGGCGAGCAGGTTGCAGGCCAGCAAGATAAGCGCTATGCCCGCGATAAAAAACTGGCTAAAAGGCAAAAAGCGCAGCGTCACCAGCGGGAACCAGACGCAAAAGGCAAACAAAGCCAGACCCAGCGCCTTACCGAAGGCCCATCCTCTATCTGGCAAATTATGAAATACAGTGATAGTGAGCGGCAGAAACACTAACCCCAAAATCTCGACCGCTACCCACATCTGGAAAAGCTCAACCATATATACTCTCTCGCATAGTAGACACCATTACAATAGACGCCCAATAGTTTTTACATACGGCGATACATTAGTTTTAACGTTCAAATAGTACCTCTGGTTCCATAGCGCGGCCTTTTCTGGGAGTAACGGTATAAAATCTATCCCACTGCATAGATCGTCACTCCATCCGACCGATAGACAACGCGCAGGCCGGGCATATGATCGAACTTGTTCAATGATAATTGCCCATAGGTACTGCGTTCCAGGGCACCCACATAGACATAACGCACATGATAGAAGTGCAAGAGCGCCAGCGTTTGCGCAGTATCCGTCGTCGAATACATTGTCTCAATATCCGTGAGACGAGTACTTAGCTGGCTAGTGTAGCGCTGCTCATACTCGTGGTCAGCCCAGCCGAGCACAGTGGGCAGACCGGTAAAAACGGAGACGCGGCTATACCACTGATACGAATTTTGAGAGGCCGCCTCCAAAATAACGGGCGAGCCAGCCACATTCGCATTGAGCCAATCGATCGCCTTTGAATCGCCGGGATACCAGACACGCGCAAAGGCCAGACCATCGAGCGTCGGCGTATAGTTCGCCGTAGAGGCGGGCGCGTTACTC
>JALYTQ010000013.1 GCA_030854195.1 Chloroflexota bacterium | reverse complement strand
GGCTATAACCTGGGCAGCCTCTACGCGACAAGTTGGCGCGATACGCACCTGCGCATTCAAGGACCAGCCGCCGCCGATATCGCCCAGTCCTTCATCGACTTCTGGAACCAACGCGCTACCGATCAGCCACCCATCAAGCGGCACTACGCGCGCCGCTTTGATCCTTTAATCAATATCATTGGCACCAACGCGATGCACCTCACATTTCCCATTCGCGACATCTATATTGAAGCGATCGACCGTGCCGAGCATTCCATCTACCTCTCCAACGCCTACTTCGTGCCCGATGGTATCTTAATCTCGTCCCTCAAAGCGGCGGCGGCGCGTGGCGTCGATGTGCGCCTTCTGGTGCCCTGGATTTCCAATCACCTCGTTGTTGACTGGCTCGCGCGTGGCTTCTTTGAGGAGTGTCTGCAGTCTGGTATTCGTGTTTTTGGCTACCTGGATATGTTGCATGCCAAGACCTGCACCATCGATGGCATCTGGTCCACCATTGGCACGGCCAATCTCGATCGTCTCAGCGCTATTGGCAACTACGAGATCAATGCCATCGTCTACGATGAGACAATCGCCCATGAGATGGAGAGCCTGTTCAACACCGATACGACGAACGCCTTCGAGATCAAACTCGAACAATGGACGAAGCGCAGGTGGTATATGAAGTTTGCAGAGCGGCTGTTGATGCCGTTTCGTATCATATCTTAACCCTGGAAGCGGGTAGTGTTCTCAGGAAAGGGCTTAAAGCTGGTTGAGATAGCGCCGTAGTCGGAGCAGAGGCTTTGGCGGCAAGGATGCTCTCTGTTCTGTTGGTAATGAGAGCAGGCGCATCTTGAGCCAGAGCATCATCGCGTCACGATGCAGACCAACCGGGCAGACGCTCACACAGGCACCACACAGCGTGCAGGAGCGGGCAAAACGGGCGACGGGATACGTGAGAGGAGCCGCGAGGGTCTGAGCGTTCAGGTCGCTCACTGAAATAGGTTCGGCGATGGATGGGCAGGCGCGTAGACATTCCTGGCAACCGATACAGGCGTGCAGTTGTTGCGCGATATCGTTGCCCGTGAAGCGACCGAGAAATGCTGACATTGTTTTCCTTCTTCTGGTGAGAGACGTTCTCCTTCTAGTTTCCTCTACCAGACTTGCCGCATCCTCCCACCGGGCTCATAGCATAACGAGCGGAGAGAGAACAGCGCGCCAACGTATTCTTGCCGGTCTTGTGATGCCTGGAGAGAAATGTCTTAGTCTGTCTTCTCTATGGATGAAGTCGGGAAATCGTATAGCCGTTATATGGCATGGAACACCACATATTTTCATCGTTGCTGAGATGCGTCATCATTGACAGTGTAGCGTCGATATGTTATGCTCATGCTCGTGAGACGAGGTATCATTAGAGATCGAGAGGGAGATATATGGTAGGCGTAAAGAGGGTTTCGGGCTGCATTTTATTTATGCTATGTTGTTTGTTGCTGAGCGCGTGCGGAGGTCCAGCAGGTGGTGGATCGACGACTCCGGGCGTCATCAATGTTGTCGCGGCGGAGAATTTTTACGGGGATATTGTGCAGCAGTTAGGGGGGAAGCACGTCGCTGTTACCAGTGTGCTTTCTGATCCCAATGTTGATCCGCACGAATACGAATCGAACGTGCAGAACGGCATCGCCGTAAGTAAAGCGCAGCTCGTCATCGCCAACGGTGGCGGCTACGACGGCTGGATGGATAAACTGCTATCAGCAGCGCCGAGCAGCAATCGTATCGTGCTGAAAGGCTTCGATATCGCGCCCCACAAGCTGACCGACAACGAGCATGTCTGGTATGGGGTTGACAACGTGCAGGCCATCGCGCAATCTATCACCGCCGCCTTAACAAAACTGGATGCCGCCGATCGCAAGACATTTGCTAGCAACCTGCAAGTGTTTACGCGTTCCCTGGGGCAGATCACCCAGAAGATCGGCGACCTCAAAGCAAAGTACGCGGGCACTCCCGTCGGGCTTACCGAGACGATCTTTCTGTACCAGAGCCAGCCTATGGGTTTGAACGTCCTGACCCCTTTCGACTTTCAGAAGGCGGTTGCTGAATCCAACGATCCTCCTGCCACTACCGTCGTAACCGTCAACACCCAGATCAGCCAGCGGCGCATCAAGGTGTTGATCTATAACGAGCAGACGATCACGCCCCTGACGACCCGCCTGCAGGACGCCGCCAGGACGGAGGGTATCCCTATAGTCCCTGTCACGGAGACCATGCCCACTGGTAGGGACTATCAACAGTGGATGCTGGATCAGCTCGCCGTGTTGGAGCAGGCGCTGCAAAGTGGCAAGTAGCGGTGGCGCTTACTAGGAGATTTTTCATGAATATGGCAAGGTGAATGGTTGATGTGGTATGCTCAAGGCTGTTATAGTAAGGGGAATTAAGGTAAAGGGCAATTAGAAGTGGAAACAGCACCTACCTGGCGAGATGTGCTGGGTAAAATTATACAGGACGCTCAAGAGCGGCAACATATAGCGCGCGAGCTAGGAGTGAGCAGCGTCACCCTGACGCGTTGGGTGAACGGCACCTCGAATCCGCGCATGCAGAGTCTCCGTCGCTTGCTTGAGGTATTGCCTCAGCAACGCAGCCAGCTCACGGCTCTCATCAAAGAAGAGTTTCCAGACTTCTTAGATATAGCGGTCGAAGAGTCCCAGGAAGATACGCAGGTCTTCATCCCCTCAACATTTTACGGGCGCGTCTTCGATGCCTACACGGCGACGCCCAGGATACAGCGCTTCTGGACCATCTCCAATCTTATTTTGCAGCAAGCCTTGGAGCAGCTCGACCCATCCAAGCTGGGCATGGCTATCACGATTGTGCAATGTATGCCGCCCTGGGACGATGGCACTATCTATAGTTTACGTGAGCGGGCGGGACATGGTACAGATCCCTGGCGCAAGAACCTTGAGCAATACGCCATCTTCCTGGGGGCCGAATCCCTGGCGGGCAACGTCGTCTTGAATAGTCGTCCCCGCGTGCTCCAGAGCCGCGATGACTACGCGGGCATCCTTCCGGCGCACTGGGTCGAGCAAGAACAGAGCGCGGCAGGCTATCCCCTGTTGCGTTCAAATATGATCGCTGGCTGTTTGCTCGTTTCTTCTACGCAACCGGGCTATTTCACAGCAACGCGCCTGCAACTGATCCAGTACTACGCGGAACTCCTCTCCTTCGTTTTCGAGCCTCACGAGTTCTACGAGTTAGAGCACATCAAGTTACGTACCATGCCCTACTACCAGGCGCAGGAGCACTATCTGCTCGGCTTCAGGAAGCGCGTCTCCCAGATTATGATAGAGGCGCTCAAAGAGGGGAAGCCATTGAGCCTGTTGCACGCGGAACAGGTGATCTGGCAGCAGATCGAGCGGGAGCTCCTGACCACCGCTTAGAGGTATATGCAAGGGTTACAGCGTGTCGAGCGAGCGGGCAAAGTTTCGTACGGCCTTATTGAAGCCCTCTGGCTGATCCAGATTGCAAATGTGTCCCGCGTTGCGAATAATCTGCAGGCAGCCGTGGCGTGGAGCGGCTGCGAATGTCTTCTCGCTGCTGCGATTTACTGTATCGTATTCGCCGTTGAGGACCATAACCGGGCCAGGAAACGCACGGAGCCGCGCGCTGAAGTCTCGCTGTCCGATCTCCATCATCGCATCCCCCCAGGTATGAGGATGGAAGCCACTTGAGATCTGTGTCGCGGTGACGCGCGGAAACATCCAGCGGAAGGACAGTTCGAGCAAACTTACAAAGGCCCGTTCGCCGTACACCTCGATAAGAAATTGCGAATTCATTTTAGCCATCAGCGTGAGCCACAGCGGATAGTTGACGCTGCAGCCCGACAGGATCAGGCCCCGCGTCTTCTGCGGGTAGCGTTGCGCAAATGCCATCGCGACGTAGCCGCCCAGCGACAGGCCCACGATCAGCGCCTGCCCGCGTGTTTCACGTTCAATTACAGTGGCGATCTGCTGTGTAGCTGTATCCAGGCGAAAGCGCTGCTCGCGCAGTGCGCCATGACCGGGCAGGTCCACGGCGACGACGCGGAAATCATACGCGAGATCTTCCATCTGGGGACGCCACATTTTACGCGTGGATGTGGCACCATGAATAAAGACAATAGGGAGTGCTTCATCGGGTCCGGCGACATCGACCGGAGAGGTCTCTAGCGTGGCATTCATCTGGGGTTATCCTTTTCACTTGCTTGCCTGTATTAAACATACCTTGTAAGAAGGCTATAAGTCAAGGGTTATAGACGATTTGGGCTAGAGAAGCAGCATGAGTGTCTCTACTTACGTTTCAAGAGAGAGAAATAGTAACTATTGAGGATGCTGCATAAAGAACGTGTACGATGCCTGGCTGGCATCTGGTCCAAAAGGATTGCCGAAGGGACCACTTCCTCCCGACCAGGCGTGGCCCATACCAGCGATCTTCCAATACTCCTGTATTTCGCGCCCGTTGTGATCCTGCCAACGCGCAACCGTATACGCGAGCCCGCCCGCTACCTGTCCATGTGTTGTGCTGGAAGGCGAGGAGAAACTGGGAGTGTAGGTATGGTGGGAGGCGAGCTGATCGGTCTGCATCCACTGCTGCACCACCTGGTCGCCATTTACGACATTGATGATGGGATCGTTGCTACCCTGGAAGACGATCGTGGGCACGACGCGCGCGCGGCTACCCATCGCGGCATAGGCCAGTTTTCCCTGCTTGACAGGAGACGGGCCGCCTGTGCTCGCGACCTGGACGAAACCGGCGGGCGTCGTGGCCGCCTGGTATTCGCAGCCCGCGTGTACGCCGATGGCGGCGAAGATATCGGGATAGACTGCGCCCAGCGTCACGGCGAGCGCGCCACCAGCAGAGAGCCCCTCGACGTAGATATGCCGCGTATCAATCGTCCAGTGCGCCGTATCCTGCTCGATGCTCTGCACGATGCCCGCAATAATCGCCGCTTCACCACCGCCGCGCACCTGGTTGGCCGGATCGTACCAGTTCCAACACAGCGCCGTGTTGTAAAGGGCCGTTTGCTGAGGATAGACCACGATAAAATTATGCTGCTCGGCCAATTGGTTCATATCTGTACTATTGGCGAAGTCAGGCGCGGTCTGTGTGCAGCCGTGCAACATGACCAGCAAGGGGACAGCCGTTCCGGCCTGGTAGTGCGTCGGCGTGTAGACAAAATAAGGGCGGCTTCCGGTGGGTCCGTTATATATGTACGCCTGCCAGGGCGAATCCGCGGCCCTGGCCCCGAGCGGAATCTGGATGAGCAGGACGCTAGCGAGTAGTAGCAAAAATAGAGAAGCCGCGAACGGTAGTTTTCGTTTCATCAAGGGTGATCCTCTTTGCGTAGTAGACCCGTTGGGCCAGCGTGAATCCACGAGGGAATGATCGAGCATGCCTGATCTTCCCCTCACTACAAACAAACTCATTGCGCTGTTGAAATATACGCATTTATAGGCATTGTCTTTTAATTTTGGATGAGATACTATAATCACGTCACGAAAAAAGAGACGTAAGGGAGCGAGTAGTATATGGCACGACCAGAGGTCTATGGCATTGGAGATGTTTCTCCTGACGTACAGGAAGAGCCGCGACGGGACCAGGGGGAACGCAGGCTGCGGCGTATCAGCGCATGGTTTATGCTCTTCTTTCTTTTTCAGGGGCAGCTCGGGGCGACCTGGGATCGCGAGTGGCACGCCTATGTCGGTCGCGACTGGTTCTGGACGCTGCCGCATATTCTGATCTACTCCTGTGTCACGGGGGCCGGACTGATCGCGCTGGGCGTGGTCCTGGGCGACACCGTGCGCTATCGGAGAGGCCGGGTGGGCGTCGATGCCAGTTCGACGGTGCCAGTCTTCGGACTCTTCCACGCGCCGCTCGGCTACATCGTCACGGGCTTCGGCGCGCTGCTAGCCCTGATCGCGGCACCATTAGATAACTACTGGCACCAGCTTTATGGCATTGACATCGCGCTGTGGGCACCGTTTCATATGATGGGCGTGACGGGCGCGTTCATCGGAACGCTGGGCATGGTCTACATCTTCGCGTCCGAAGCGGCCATTGATCGTCAGCAGCAGAGGAGCGGTCGACGTTTTCTGGGCATTACGGCGCTGGAATGGGGCGCACTGATGTCGCTCGCGGGCCTGCTCAACTTCACCTTGATCGGCTTTCTGCAATTTCCGCTCGTGTCAGTGGGTGTGCTGCGCATTCCTACCTATCTCTTGCCTGCCATCGCCGTCGGCATGCTCTGCCTGGTTGCATCTGTACGCTTAGTTGCGCGCCCTGGAGCGGCCACGATTACGCTTGTGCTGCTCTTCGTCTATACAATGGCGACCGAGCTGTTCGTGCCCTGGGCGATTCGTACCGCCGTAGAGCTGCAAGGGCTGCTCTACCGTATACCGGGCCGCGTCCCATTTTTCCGCTGGAGTGACGCGCTGCTGCCGGTCGCTTTTCTCGTTTCGGCGCTGATCGTGGATGGCATCGCCTGGCGGCGTTGGCGGCAGGGGCAGAAACTACACGGGCGCATCGGCGGCGTCTGGCTGCTCGGTCTGGTTATTACCGTGCCCGCAATGATCTTAGTCTGCTGCGTCATTAACTGGAACTTGAATGTAGCGCAGTCATTTCTGGATGGACCCGGCAGCGTTATTCCGCTCGATATGAAACTGTTCGCGGCATTATTGGCGGTGCCAGTGGTGCTGCTGGTCGGGATGTGCGGGGCGATCTGGGGTGCCGATTTCGGCGATATCTGGCGTCTGAATAGCCGCTGATGGCGTAGAGACGAGGAGGAATTTTTCGTGCGTAAAGCTCTTATAATGGGCGCATGTTTAACGGTGTTGTGCTTCTTTTTGCTGGGAGCGGGTAGCCTCCAGTCAGGGAGCGCGCCCGGACTGAGCCAGACGTTGATTGCCGGACCCTACACCATCGACGTAACCCTTTCGCAGAATCCGCCCTTTACCGACCAGCCCTTCGAGATCACCGTTGCGCCACACGGTAGCAACATGGCATTGAGCGGGCTGGTCGTGGCTGAGCCGGGATTGGGCACTGACGCAACGAACCTGCAGACGACGCTGACGCCCTCTACCACGACGCGCGGGGCTATGAGCGGCTGGCTGCATATTCCCGTGCGCGGATCGTGGCAGCTCGTCTTCCATCTCAATGGTCCGCTGGGACAGAGCAGCGCCAATCTCGCGGTTACGGTCGGCGCGCCCGGCGCAATGCCGGTGTGGCTGGCCTGGAGTATTGGTATGATTCCGCTGCTCTTCATCGCGTGGTGGGTCTACTGGCAACACCTCTATCGCGGCAGGCTGTTGCGCGAGAAGGAACAGGTGGCAGAAACTGTCCAGTAGGGATGGGCCTTGCGTCCATCCGCTTCCCCAGAATGCAACTCCCAGGCCTGATCGTGCTCCCTGGGCCGGATGGAGGCAAGCTCCATCCCTACTGATGAGATATAAACGCGTCAAGGCTCTGCGTGTCGGGTAAGGTGGAGAGCGCGCCCTGCTTGAGGGCAGTGAGCGCGCCCGCCGCGTTGGCGCGCCGCAATATGGCTTGCAGGCGTGGCTCGGTGAGTTGAGCGCACCACGCATCATCCCCGCTGACGAGCTGGACGAGCAGGGTTGCGGTGAAGGCATCGCCGCTGCCCGTTGCGTCGACCGCGTGGACCTGGAAGCCCGGCACGAGGCCGCTGCCAACCGCGCACTGGAAGAAACTGCCATCGGGTCCGAGCGTGACCACACAGAGCTCCAATCCGCTCGCCAGCAACTCCCGGCTACCCTGCTCCAACTCGAAGCTACCGGTAAGCAAGTGCAGCTCATCTTTATTGATCTTCAAGACCTGTACTTCGGGCAGGACCGAGTGGATCATGGCCCGCGCCGCGTCGGGACTCGCCCACAGGCCAGGTCGATAATTCACGTCCAGCGCAATCAGTGCTCCGGCGTCGCGCGCTATGTTCAGTGCCGCGAGGGTGGCATCGTGCGCGGGCTGGTCGATCAGGCTGATCGTGCCAAAGTCGAACGCGCGCGTCTCCTGCAACAATGAGCGGTCCAGCTCGGATGGTTGCAGGAGCATATCCGCGCTGGGGTTGCGGTAGAAGAGATGGGTCGCCGTATGCTCGTCGATCTGCGCGTGGAAGTTGATGCCAGTGCGCGCCCCTTTGTCGAAGCGCATGCCACGTGTCTCGACGCCCTGTTGGGCCAGCGTCTGCGCGAGAAAGTGGCCGAAGGGGTCGTCGCCGACTTTGCCGATGAAGGCACTACGGGCACCCAGGCGCGCCGCTGCGATGGCGACGTTGGCCGGCGCTCCACCCGGCACAGGACGAAACGCGGATACCTCGGCCAGCGGACGCCCTATCTCTGCCGGAAACATGTCGATCAGCATTTCACCCAGGCATACAATATCTATCAAGATCTCTGCTCCTTTTTGCTGGTGTCTCGTACCTATTATGGCATATCTGCCCAACAATAGTGAACCTGACTTCAGTACCATGCCTCAGACCGTCTTTATTGGAAGTTATGTATAATAGAGACGTGTGAATTGTATAATGTCGATTGATATGTGAGCGCGAGGACAGAGAACACCATGAGCATGCGACGACGGGTGCCTTTTTTCTTCTCCACCATTGTACTGGTTTTTTTGTTGGCACTGACGGGATGCGCCGATGTCGCACAATCTGCTCCGGTGCATATCACGGCCCAGCCGACGGCGACGAGCGCGTCTGCATCTCCTGTGGCGACGCCTCAGGCAACAGCACAGGCCGATGATCCTCCATCAGGGGCAGCGGCGCGGGCGGCGCTGCGCTACAAGCTGCTGGGACCCGACGGTTGGACGTGGATGAGCACTCTACCGAACAGCCGCATTGTCGCCTTCTATGGGAATCCCCTCTCATCGGTCATGGGTCCACTTGGTCAATACGGAGATAGCGACCTGATAGCGAAGCTGCGCGAGCAGGCTCAGGCGTACTCAGACCTTGATCCATCACATCCGGTCGTGCCCGCGCTCGATTACGTCACACCCATTGCGCAGCCGGTGCCGATGGGGGATGGCTCCTGGATCTATCGTATGCCTACGGACTCAATCGAGCACTACATCAACCTGGCGAACGATAACCACGCCCTCTTTTTCTTTGATATGCAGATCGGGCACAGCACCATTCAAAAGGAAGTAAACCTGCTCTGGCAGTACGTTCAGCGTCCGGGCGTCAGTCTGACCCTTGATCCCGAGTTCGATATGCCGCCGGGCGGTGTGCCCAGTCAGACCTTTGGGCGGATGATGGCGGTGGAGATCAACTGGGTTATCGACCGGCTCTCAGCGCTCGTCCAGCAGCAGCAATTGCCTCCCAAGACCTTAATTATCCACCAGTTTCTGGCGCAGATGCTGCCCGATTGGCAGAAGATTCATAGGCGACCGGGCGTCAACATCGTCACCTGCGTCGATGGCTTCGGCTCGCCCGGCGAGAAGATCGACGATTACCGCATGTTCGATAAAGAGCAACTCATCCAGTATCCTGGCATGAAGCTGTTCTATAAACTCGATAAGCCTGTGATGACGCCAAAGAGCGTGTTGGCGCTCGATCCGTCGCCGCTCATGGTCATGTACCAGTAAGCAAGCGATAGAGCGGATCAGGTACATCCGCTACGAGGCGTGATCGATTTGTGATCTTTCTATCACATGGTTGTGACCGAAATGCGATACGCTCATCCTACTCTTAGCGTAGTAGTTTGCGGACTCCATTGTTCTGCATCTGGAAGGATCGAGAAAGCATGGCAGACACACCTGTTTACCAGGACGCCACGGAACGCCCTGAGCACAATATTTCAGCCTCCGCACAGCCAGGTTCCAGCACACCGCTCAATGAGAGCGCAAAAGGAACCTCTCAACACGCCGCTGTGAGCCGTCCGGAGGGTTTCATTGAACGTCAATTTGAGCGCATAGCGATAGTAAATCGTGGTGAGGCGGCGATGCGCCTGATTCGCGCAGTGCGCGAGTTGAACCGCGAAGAGCATGGGCGCTTGACGACCGTTGCGCTATTCACCGAGGCGGACCGGCGCGCAATGTTCGTGCACGAAGCCGACGACGCGGTCAGCATCGGACCAACAACCTTTATCGACGTTGAAGATAACCGCCGCAAGAGCAGCTATCAGGACCGGGAGCGCATCGAGCGCACACTCGTCGCGGCGGGCGTCGACGCGGCCTGGGTCGGCTGGGGTCTCCTCTCGGAAGAAGCCTGGTTCGCGGAACTGTGCCAGCGTCTGGGTATCGTCTTCATCGGGCCAGATGCCGACGTGCTGCGTTTATTTCGGGACAAGATCAGCACCAAGCGGCTGGCGCAGCGCGTCGGTATACCGGTCATACCCTGGAGCGAGCAGTCTGTGGGAACGCTTGAAGAGGCGCAACAGCAGGCGAGTAAGCTGGGGTATCCCTTGCTGGTCAAAACGGCACTAGGGACGCATGGAGAAGGCATGCAGCGCGTTGACGAGCCCGACGAGTTGGCAGGCGCGTTTGAGCGCGCGCGTGCCGAAGCGCAGGCCACATCCGGCGATGCGACGGTTTTTCTAGAGCGTGCCATCGATGGTGCGCATCTTGTAGAAGTGCAGATTCTCGCCGATAATGCCGGGACGACCTGGGCGCTTGGAGTGCGCGATTGCACGGTCCAGCGCCATAGCCAGAAGATCTTCGAGGAATCGTCCTCTCCGGTCCTCTTCGCGGAGCAGGAACAGGAGATACGCGCAGCGGCCATTCGTCTGTGTGACGAGGTTGGTTACCGCAACGTCGGAACCGTCGAGTTTCTTTACGATCCCGATAGCCGCGAGTTCTGGTTCCTGGAGGCCAATCCGTGCCTGGATGTCGAGCATCCCGTCACAGAGGCGACCACCGGGTTGGACCTGATAAAGTTGCAGTTGAATATCGCGCGCGGCCAGCATCTCACAGGGGAGCAGCCAGCGATCAACGGACACGCCGTCGAGGTGCGCCTGTACGCGGAAGATCCAGACAACGGCTTCGCGCCTGGACCGGGAACGCTCGACCTGTTCCGCCTCGCGAGCGGACCTGGGCTACGCATCGATACAGGCTACACTGAGGGCGACGTTATCGCGCCAGAGTTCCATCTCATGCTTGCCAAGATCATCGCCTGGGGTCGGGACCGGCAGGAGGCGCTGGCCCGTTTGAACAGAGCGTTGGCGGAGAGCGCGGTCGTCGTGCGTGGCGGCATGAACAACAAAGCGTTCCTGCTCGACTTCCTGAACCATCCAGAGCTAGATTATAGCAACATCGATACGCGCTGGCTTGATCGTCTGGCGGAGGCGAAAGACGCCCGTCCGCGCCAATACGCCGATGTGGCCCTGCTGCAGGCGGCGATAGGAGCATACAACGCCGAAGGCCAGGTAGAGCAGGCACAATTTTACACCTCCGCCGCGCGCGGTCGGCCCAGGACGCGGCCCGGCACCGGCATTACCCTTGATTTCCACTATCTCGGTCATCGCCATAATTTCACCGTTGCGCGCCTGGGACCGCAACAGTACAGGATCAATGCCGACGGGAAGCGGATAGATGTGCGTGCTGAGCAGGTCGGCACCTTCGAGAGCCGCGTCACCTGCTTTGGGCAGCGCCACCGCGTGCTCTCGGTCAGCAATGGACCCCATTACCTCATAGAAGTCGACGGCATTTCGCACCATATCACGCGGGATGAAGGCGGTATCGTGCGGGCACCGGGACCGGCGGTCGTCGTTGCCATCGCGGTCGCGGCGGGCGATCGCGTCAACGTTGGAGACCGGCTGGTTGTCGTCGAAGCGATGAAGATGGAGATGGCGATTACCGCACCCTTCGCCGGGCGTGTCTCACGGCTGTATGTGGGAAACAACGTGCAGGTTGATGCCGAGGCACCCCTCGTACAATTGGAGCCACTCAAGCAGGACGAAGAAGCGGTCATTGCTGAGGACGTGCAGTTCGAGGCGGCGATTGCCCAGGCTGACGGAGCACCAGAAAAGCGCCGCGACCAGGTGCTTGAGGCGCTGCGTTATCAAATGCTTGGCTACGACGTTGACCAGGCCGAAGCGAAACGGTTGGTCGGCGAACTGAATGAGATCTACAAAGTATTGCCGGTCGACGAAAAGGAGCTTCAGCGCGGCGAGGATGAGATCCTCTCGATCTTTGCCGACATCAGCTTCCTCTTCCGCCGTACGTTAGACTCGGCGGAGGCCGAGGCGCAGGATATACAGGTGCACAGTGCGGAGCAGGACCTCCTGACCTATCTGCGCTCGCGTGATAGCCGCCAGGAGCGTCTATCGGAGCAATTCCTGAGCAGGCTGCGTCGCGCGCTCGTGCACTACGGAGTCGAAGGACTGGACTCCTCCCCTGAGCTGGATGCGGCCCTGCTGATGATCTACAAGGCGCACCAGCACGATACACAGCAGTTGGCCGCAATTATCGCTATCCTCGAACGGCGTCTGGCGCACGCCGATACCTTAGCAGCTGCCAGCGATGAAGGCTTGCACGAACTGCTCGATCGACTGCTCCTCGCGACGCAGGGGCGCTATCCAACGATCAGCGACTTGGCGAACGAGGTGCGTTTCAGCTACTTCGATGAGCCGCTGCTCGAACAAGTGCGGACAAAGGTCTATGAGGAGATGGAGGCGCATCTCACCTATCTTGCTGCCCATCCGGAGACGGACTCCCGGCTGGTGCGAATCGACGCTCTGGTCACCTGTCCGCAGCCGCTGCAAGCGCTATTGACCAGCCGCTTTCCAAAGGCGGATGATACGATGCAACGCCTGATGCTCGAAGTGCTCACGCGGCGCTACTACCGCATTCGTTTGTTGCAAGAGGTCGAGACCACGGTTGTCGACGGGCAGGCGTTCGCCACGGCAAGCTACGATTTCGAGGGGGCGCGTATTCACGTCGTTACCACGTTCACGGATTATGGACAGCTTGAGGGTGCGCTGAGTGGGCTAGCGCGCTTCACTACCAGTCTCCCATCGGATCACGATGTTGTGGCCGATATCTACGCCTGGCATCCAGATGCGCTGGGAGATGCTGAAGCGATGGAGGAAGAGATTCGTGGGAAAATCAATAACACGCGTTTCCCGCGACCTCTGCGGCGCATCGTTGTCGCGACCATTAGTTCTCAGCGCGGTGTGGGTACCGCGGGCATGAATCACTTCACATATCGGCAAAAAGAAGGGACGTATCAGGAGCATCAACTGTATCGCGGCCTGCATCCTATGATGGGCAAGCGCCTCAACATCTGGCGACTCTCCAACTTCAACATCAAGCGGCTGCCATCGGTGGAGGATGTCTACCTCTTCCACGGCATGGCACGCGACAATCCAAAGGACGAGCGCCTGTTCGCGATTGCCGAGGTGCGCGATGTGACACGCGAGACGACGAGCCAGGGCGTGCAGATACCGCACCTGGAGCGTATGTTCTTAGAGGCTCTGGCGGGCATTCGCCTCTTCCAATCCAGGCAACCCGCGCGCCAGCGCCTCCCCTGGAACCGCGTCATCCTCTACGTCTGGTCGCCGCTTGAGGCAAGCCCCGAGGAGATCGAGGAGATCATGGGCAAGCTCTGGCAGTTCACCGAGGGGCTGGGCCTGGAGAAAGTGGTCATCATTGCGAAGTTGGCCGAGTCCCGTAACGATGAATGGCAGGAGCGCGTGCTACACATCTCCAATCCCGGTGGTCGCGAACTGGTCACACGGCTGGATGTGCAGCGCGATGCTCCGATCAGGACGCTGAGTGAATATCAGCAGAAGGTCGTGCAGTTGCGCCGCCGTGGCCTCGTCTATCCCTACGAGATTATCGAGATGCTCACGCCGCCAGCGGAGAGCATGCGCAGTCCGTTGCCTCCCGGAGACTTCACCGAGTACGATCTGAACGAGGATAATCAGCTTGTCCCCGTAGAGCGTCCTTATGGCAAGAACAGGTCTGGCCTGGTCGTGGGCGTGATCCGCAACTATACGCACAAGTATCCAGAAGGGATGACGCGCGTATTATTGTTGGGCGACCCGAGCAAGAACATGGGCTCGCTCTCCGAGCCGGAGTGTCGGCGTCTCATCGAGGCCATCGCGCTCTCCAGGCGGCTGCAGGTGCCGATCGAGTGGTACACCCTCTCGGCGGGTGCCAAGATCTCGATGGATAGCGGGACCGAGAACATGGACTGGATCTCGCGGGCGCTCAAACACATTGTCCAGTACACACAGGACGGTGGGCGCTTCAACATCGTCGTCAACGGCATCAACGTCGGTGGTCAGCCGTACTGGAACTCCGGTGCCGCCATTATGATGCACACGCGGGGCACGCTCATCATGACGCCCAACGGTGCTATGGTGCTCACCGGCAAGCAGTCGCTTGACTATTCCGGTGGCGTCTCAGCCGAGGACAACTCTGGCATCGGCGGCTACGAGCGTATCATGGGACCCAACGGCGAGGCGCAGTACTTCGCGCCCGACCTCAGTTCGGCCTGTCAGTTGCTGATGCGCTACTACGACCACACCTATGTCATGCCGGGTGAGCGCTTCCCGCGCCGCGTCGCGACAAACGATCCCATCGAGCGCGATGTGCGGGATTACCCATACGTCAGCACGCGCTCCGACGATAGGGATCTGACGCGTGTGGGCGATCTCTTCTCCGAAGAGAAGAACGCGGGCCGTAAGCATCCCTTCGACATGCGCAGAGTCATGGCGGCGCTCATCGACAACGACCACCAGCCGCTGGAGCGCTGGCGCGACATGCGCGACGCCGAGAACGCCATCGTCTGGGACGCCCATATCGGCGGCTACCCGGTTGCTATGATCGGCATCGAATCGCGGCCCATACCCCGGCGTGGTTTCATACCGGGCGACGGACCCGAGCAATGGACGGCGGGCACGCTCTTCCCCATGTCGTCCAAGAAGATCGCGCGCGCCCTCAACTCTGCCAACGGCAACCGTCCGGTCGTCGTCGCCGCCAATCTCTCAGGTTTCGACGGCTCGCCCGAATCGATGCGTGAGATGGAGTTGGAGATGGGCGCAGAGATCGGCAAGGCCGTTGCCAACTTCGAGGGGCCAATCATCTTCTGCACCGTCTCGCGCTTCCACGGCGGCTCGTTCGTCGTCTTCTCTGGCGCGCTAAACGATAACGTCGAGGTCTCGGCGGTGGAGGGCTCCTACGCTTCCATCATCGGCGGCGTTCCGGCGGCGGCGGTCGTCTTCACGCGTGACGTGGATACGCGGGCCAAAGCCGATCCTCGCGTCAAGGAACTGCAGGAGCGACTGGCACAGGCCGATAACGCGCAGAAGGCGGTTCTACGCGCCCAGCTGAACAGCGTCATGGAGCAGGTGCGCTCCGAGAAAGTTGGCGAGGTCGCCAGCGAGTTCGACCACACGCACGACATCCAGCGCGCCCAGCGCGTCGGCTCCGTGGATTATGTCATTCCAGCAGCGCGGCTCAGGCCATACCTGGTCGAGGCGATCGAACGCGGCATCGCGCGCGAGATGGAGAAGCTGGCAGTCAGGAAGTGATCTGGTAACTGTTCAGGTTCGCCTGGCAGGATGAACAGCGAGAAGGTGTGGCGGTCCAGGCCGCCACACCTTCTCGCTGTTCGTAAACAAGTCCGGTATTGTAGGTGCCGGAGGATACTGAAACTAGGTATGAATACCTACCGTGGGCGACCAATCATCACAACTATCACCGTACCAATGGCTTATACATCCCTTTACCGCGAAGTTATAATAGGTGCCAAAGTGGGCGTTGGTAAAGTTTTTATACATATAACCATCATAAGATTGGCCAGAAACACGAAACTCCTGCCACCCATTCTCTCCTGGTCGCGTCCAATCGACCTTATAGTAATCATAGCCGCGATCCTGCCACTTAATCATTATGTATTGTTGGCAAGTGTTCAGTCCCAGCCCTAAAGCGGGACTGTTAGCATCATTGCCATACATGCTTGGCGTTCCAGTATCTTGCGAAGTAGCGCTATGCGACCAGGTATTGTAGCTCCAGCAGCCGCCCCCGCTTGCATGTACAGGAGAAGGAGACGCGAATGCACTTACCATTATCATTAGCAGAGCAGCGGTCAAGAACAATCCCACGCGCCGGAAAAAACGTGTCGTGTGGCGCTTCGCCTGAGAATCTTCGGTAGAGGTAGCATTTGAAATTTCTTGTTTCATAATAGTCTCCACAGAGGTACATAGTTATTCCGCTCTTTGAAGAAGAGCTTCTCTCTTTGAGAATGTGGACTTCAGGACGTTCAGCGAAAGATATGTTTAAATCCTTTTTAGTGGGCACTTAGTTCTTTAGTATGTGGAATGCGAAGAATTTGCATAACTCTCTTATGCATGAGTATAGGCAAAAAGTGAAGATAGCGCTACTCTGTACTGCACAGGAAAGAAGTGAATAGCTTCACACTTTTTGGGAGGTTCATCTAGTCAAGAAACTGCGTTGTAATGTTTGTTCCCATACCTTGACAGGGGACGCCCGTACAGCATATATTACGTATAGGAAATGAGAATGATTATCATTATTAGGATGCCCTAACACATGACAAAGACTCCAACAAGTAACGCACAGGCCATTTTGGAGATTGTGCGCGCAGCAGACAACCATCCAACGGCGCAGGAGATCTATGAAGCGGTCAGGCACACGCGGCCACATATTGGCTTGGCGAGTGTGTACCGCATTCTGCGCGCATTGGTCGAGCAGGGAGAGATCAAGGAGCTCGGCGCGAGTGAAGAGAGCCATCGTTATGATGGGCATCTCGCGCGGCACGATCACGCTGTCTGCACCAATTGTGGGGCATTGATTGATCTACCCACCGAGATTCACCTCTCGCAGGAGCATCTATGGGCGGCGGCGCGAACGGCGGGCATCGAACTGGAATCGCACGAAGTGCGCCTGTACGGGCGTTGCACGAACTGCCAACATCAGCATAGTTAGACCTGGCCGCTTATTATTGTTGACCCTTTCCAATCAGTAGGGATGGGGCTGGCTCCATCCGGTTGTCCACGAAATCCCTTCCCAGGCGGAATCTCGCTGGCTGGGCCGGATGGAGGCCAGCCCCATCCCTACTGTAGTACAATACGGGGAGATTTTTCATGGCATTGGACAAAAGCGAAAACGTAGATAAAGCTGAAAAAGTAGAGGTGCCGCATACCGCCAGGGAAGAGATTGCCAGCCTGGCGAAGGCAGTGACGACGTACGACGATCAAGCGCGCTCGTTTCTTTTGCGCGTGGTGCAGCCTGGTCTGGCGGGCTTGATGGACGGCTCCGTCTCCACGTTGGCCCCCATCTTCGCCACGGCCTTCGTGACGCACGTTGCATTCACGACGTTCCTGGTGGGCATAGCCTCGGCGATGGGCGCGGGCATCAGTATGGCCTTCTCGGAAGCACTCTCCGACGATGGTTCGATCACTGGCAGAGGAAGTCCCGTGATACGTGGCCTGATCACGGGAGCCATGACCTTCTTTGGCGGCATTCTGCACACGCTGCCTTTCTTGATACCGGATATCAATACGGCGCTGTACGCGGCCTACATCGTCGTAGCCTTCGAGCTGGTGCTTATCGCGGCGATCCGTCACCGCTACTTCGGCACGAGCTGGCTGCTCTCGATCGTCCAGGTGGTGGGAGGAGGCGCGCTGGTCTTCGCGGCTGCATTCCTCTTCGGACACGCCTGAGCGGTCCGCGATGCCATAGAAGAGTAAAAATAGACGTATAGATGTCAGGAGAGTTTTAGTGCCACAAACGCCACACATTGAGCAGCATTTTACAGCAGGCGAGACGGTACGCGATATCGTAATCGGCATGTCAGATGGCCTGACGGTCCCATTCGCTCTTGCAGCGGGACTGTCAGGCGCGGTGAGCACCACTTCTATTATCGTGACCGCTGGCCTGGCTGAAATCGCTGCGGGATCTATCGCGATGGGCTTAGGCGGCTATCTGGCGGCGAGAAGCGACGCGGAACATTATGCCAGCGAGCGCAAACGAGAAGCATTAGAGGTGATAGAAAAGAGTGAGATGGAGAAGGCCGAGGTAGCTGAGGTGTTCACATCCTACGGCCTGACGACCCAGGAGAGCGCTCCTATCGTGGAGGCGCTGAGCCGCAAACCTGAAGCATGGATCGATTTCATGATGCGCTTCGAGCTAGGGCTGGAGAAGCCAGATCCAAAGCGTGCACTTACCAGCGCGCTTACCATTGCGCTTTCCTACATCGTCGGTGGACTTATTCCTCTCACACCCTACATCCTGGTTCCGGTAGCGCATACAGCTCTGCTCATTTCGGTCGTTGCAACCTTAATCGCGCTGCTGATCTTTGGTTATGTCAAAGGGCGTTTCACAGGTGCGCGTCCTATCCGTAGCGCCTTGCAGACGGCGATAATTGGCGGACTCGCGGCGGCGGCGGCTTTTATCATTGCCCGCTTGATCTCTTAACTCGGTTCCTGAGAATACGTTTTATAATAGTGATACGATGAAAGACGTTTCAGGCAGAAAGGCAGGACAGGATGACCATGTTTCACAATGCTCCGGCACCATTGGAGTTGCGCCCCCTCGGCAAGACCGGCTTACAGGTGACGGGGCTCTGCATCGGAGCCGCGCCGCTCGGAAATATGCCCGCTACGTTCGATTACGCGGTTGGAGAGGAGCGGGCGCTGGAGACGTTGCGTGCCGTTTTCGCGGGACCGATCAAATTCGTCGATACCGCCGCGTCTTACGGGGATGGAGAGAGCGAGCGGCGCATTGGCACTGTATTGCGTGAAATCGGTGGCCTGCCAGAGGGATTTGTGCTGGCCTCCAAGGCTGATCGCGACCTGAAGACTGGCGATTTTAGTGGCGACCAGATGCGTCGCAGCGTCGAACGTAGTTTGCGCCTGCTCGGCCTGGAGCAGATTCAGCTTATGTATCTGCACGATCCCGAGCACATAACATTCGAGCAGGCCATGGCAGCGGGCGGACCTGTGGAGGTGCTGCAAAAATGTAAAGAGGAGGGTTTGATTGCCCATCTCGGCGTCGCTGGTGGCCCTCTCGACCTGATGGCGCGCTTCGTCGAGACTGACCTCTTCGAAGTGGCGATCTCGCATAACCGCTATACCCTGCTGCACTCCTCCGCCGATGGCTTCTGGGATCTGTGTGGCAGGCATGGTGTCGCCTCCGTCAATGCAGCACCTTATGGCAGTGGTATACTGGCTAAGGGGCCGAAGGCATATCCTCGCTACGCCTACGAAGCCGCGTCGGAGAAAGATATTGCAAAGACGAAACGCATCCAGGAGATTTGCAGCCAGTATAACGTGCCCCTGGCGGCAGCGGCGCTGCAATTCTCGCTACGCGACCAACGTATTGCCGCGACGGTCGTAGGTCTCACGCGACCCGAACGTATTCAGCAGACGGTCGAGTTGGCGCAGCATCCCATTCCCGCAGAATTGTGGACGGAGCTGGCTCACCTCAAGAATATGCCTTGACCTGAGTTGCCATTGGCCTGTGTATGTCTTATTATATAACTGGTATGTTTTTGATACGAAGTAGATGCCACGCATATTTTACGCGTAAAGCGATGAAAGAAGGGTGAGTCAATGGATGCAAGAAATCAAGGCGAACAATTGATGAGATCGTGGGCTGAGACTCAGCAGTCGCTGCTGACGAACTGGCTCGGCACAGTGCAGGGCGCTGGAACGAATCCAGGAGCCGCGGTATGGGGCCAGTTGGTATCGGCCTGGCAAACGTCCGTGCAGCAGACGCTAGACACGCAAAGGAAGTGGATACGTACCTGGACGGAGAGCGTCGAGAGCATGGCAGGTAAAACAGGAAACGTCGGTGAGATGAACGAGCAGGTACGCATGGGGCAGGATCTGCTGCTCCGCTGGACCGAGGCCCAGCAGCAGTTCTGGCAGCTCTGGTTCGATGCCGCGAAGAATCTCACCAGCGCCCAGCAGTCGTCGGAGGCGGGTATGCAGACGATGCAGAGCCTGATGCAGACGTGGCAGGATAGTGTCCGTAAGTTGATGGAGATGCAGTCCGCCTGGTACAGCCGCTGGACACTCCCACGCTAAGGGAATTGTTCTACGGTTAAAAATGGGGAGAGAGTCTGGTGGCATACGTGCCATCGGACTCTCTCCCCATTTCTACCAGGCGACGGGTCACTCTTTGCGTATCCAGTTGGAGCGAGCGCGCACCAGGACGGTTCCCGCGCGGCTGATCTGCTGAAATCTAGCAAACTTGCCTCCCGCAGCAGGAAAGGGATCGAGCCAGCTCTGTATCTCCAGGTGCTCGCCGAAGCGGGCGCTTTCCATATACTCGATATCGTAGTCGAGCGCGTTAAGCGTTACTGAGTCTGGCTGTATCCCTGCTCGTCCGTATGCTTCCCATGCCGCGTTGTCCAGTGCCTCGACATAGGCGGCGTTGTTCATGTGCCGCATGCTATCGACATCCGAGAAGCGTACTGTGTATGCAAGCGTGTCGGGTGGGTTCTGAGGAACGGGCAGCCAGGGCGCTTCTGTCTGTTGCGGCAGCGGTCCGTTGGGCAGCCAGATCGTAGCTGTCTGTTCGGGCAGGCGTGTGGGCCGTCCACGCGGATCGAGGTAGACCCAGAGGGTGCGGGCGGCGACGACAGGCTCCTCGTCCTCTCGTCCCACGATGCGCGCCTCGTAGCCACGTTGCGCCGTGATGCGGGTAAAGCCAATGCCAAAGGTCTTCACTTCCAGCCGTGTATGTATCGAGACCGGAGAAGCGAAGGTAACGACCGTTCTTCTGGCAACCCAGTAGCCATTGCCCCCGAGCTGGACATCCTCCGCGTCCAGTGCCGCGATATCCTGCATATAGCGCAAGAACGCAGCCGCTGTCAGCAACCCGTAGCAGTCGCCCTCGTCGTAGCGGACCGTATAGGGATGACGAAATTGTCGTTGCATGTATTTTCCTTGAGCCATGTGTGCTTTGCGGCTCATGTCAGCTTTCGTGGTACCGGGCCTATAGCGAGGTCACTTTAAAGCTCTTCACATTGATATCTCCATAGACATCTCTGAGTCCTACCTGACCCGCATCGGTAAAGGTATTATCATTTGTTTCAAGCAATTTGTTGCCATCAACAAACAACCTGATGATATTGCCTGTGACCTCGGCGCGATAGGTATGCCAGTCAGTATCTATTTTATACCCATGGCTTGAACCAGATCCACTGAGAGGAGCAGGGCCGTAGGAGCATTGCGGGGGATTCCCGGTCTGACCATCCTGAACCAGCGATATCATCGCTAGCGTAGGGTCATTGCAGGTATCCTGACCTGCTCCTACTTCGTATCCAGACGCGGTGCCATCACCGCGCAGCATAATTCCAAACTCAAAGTTCTTATTATTATACGGATTAGCATTCCTTACATACTGCATTTGTGCTTCTACCGCATAATTCGCTGTTGGAAACTGGCTGCATCCGGACCAGGTAATATACTTGCTGCCATCGTTCCCATCATCAGTACCGGCGCTGCCTAGCATGCCATTGCTGATCGATTTCCATTGTGACGAATTAATCCAGTCGTTGAAGCCCTTCGTCGTATCATATTGACAAAGGACTGTCCTAGCAGTAGTTGCAGAAGCCTGCGTTGGGGTCGCTGAACTATCTGCCGTTGGGGTTGCAGTACCTGAAGTAGTTGCAGTCGGAGTCGGGGGCGTAGTAGTAGCCATTGGTCGCGAAGAAGAGCCTGAAGAAGAGTTTGTTGGAGTCGCAGGGCGTAGCAGCACCAAAAGGAGTGCCAGTACCGCTAGAACCGCTACTCCTGCACTGATGACAGCCACTAAATTGCGCTGAAAAAAGTTCCTGTGTCTGTTTTTTCCGCCCTCTGGATTTGGGTACAAGCTGTTATTGTAGTTATCCATAATGTATCTCCCTATATCTATCGTCGTATAAGATCGTCCTAATACCATTTCGCAACAATGATCTCTAGTGTATCAGACACATTTTGCATTTTTCTCGAAATGATATGCCGCTAAGATATATGTGTTCTTGCCTTTACCTTCAAATATTACAATATTTAATGAAAAGATACACTCCTAGTAGTAGTAATTACCTAATAGGATAAAAAAAGAGGGCATTATTCTTACCTTGCTTGCCATAATTCAGGCTTGACTTTTGTCATATAATTGGCTAATATATGACTATAAAAACGAATTTAGTCAAATTGATCGTACAGTCATATAGTCACAATGAGAGGGAGGGAGCGTTTTGGCAAGCCAACGCAAGAGCGAACATGGTCACAGCAAAGAACGCTCTAAGCGCGAGCAGCGGGAGGAGCGGATTCTGGACGCGGCGGCGGAGTTGATGGTGCGCTGGGGGTATAACAAAACGACGATCGACGATATTGTCCGCTTAGCAGGTGTGGCGAAGGGAACGATCTACCTGCACTGGAAGACGCGGGAGGAGCTGTTTTTGGCGCTGATGAAGCGCGAATATGTGCGTCTGGTGGAGGACATCCAGCAGCGTATCGCCAGCGATCCCGCAGGTGGAACTTTAGAGGGGATCACGAAACACTCGATGCTGGCTACTATGAAGAGTCCGCTCATGAAGGCAGTCCTGTTGCGTGATACAGACCTGCTAGGTGAATGGATGCGCAACGAATATGCCAGCGAGACCTTCTCCCAACAAATGGGTCAATCGCTCGCGCTGATTGAAATCTTCCGCACGCATGGAGTAGTGCGGAATGATATCGATATCCACAGGCTGGTCTATATGCTCGACGCCATCACGCTCGGTTTTTTAGTGGCTGAGCAGTATATGCCCGGCGATTTGAAATACTCCGATGAGGAAATTGTAGAGATGACCGCTGAGGCAGTCAGGAGGACCTTCGCGCCAACTCCACCTTCAGCACCGGAGCCAGACGAGCAGACCAAACAGGAGGTAGCGAACAGCGTTATCTCGTCGCTGGATACTGTCCTGGATATTAGAAGTAAACTCGATCAGGAGGAGACAACTTCATGAGCGTCATCATCGACGTAGAAAATCTGACCAAAAGGTATGGCAACAAGCGTGGTATTAGCGACGTGTCCTTCCAGGTGGAAGAGGGCGAAGTCTTTGGCTTTCTTGGACCCAATGGCGCGGGCAAAACGACCACCATCCGCCTGCTGATGGCGCTGCTGCGGCCCGACGCGGGCACGGCGCGCATCGCCGGGCTAGACTGCTGGCAGCAATCGGTGGAGATCAAGCGGCTAATAGGTTATCTACCGGGCGAGCTTGCGCTTGACGCCAACCTGACCGGTGGGCAGATTCTGGAGTACTTCGGGCATCTGCGCGGCGGCGTCGATCAAGCGTATCTCAAGCTGCTTATCAAGCGCTTCGACCTGGACCCCAGCCGCAAGTTCCGCCAGTATTCCAGTGGCAACAAGCGCAAGATCGGCCTCATTCAAGCCTTTATGCACCGTCCGCGCCTGCTCATCCTGGACGAGCCGACCAGCGGCCTGGACCCCATCAATCAGCAAGAGTTTACGCGCATGGTCATTGAGGCGCGTGATGCTGGCAGCACGGTCTTTCTTTCCTCGCACATCTTGAGCGAGGTGGAGCAGACCTGCAACCGCGTGGGCATTATCCGCGAGGGGCAACTGGTGCGTGTCGGTGGCGTGACTGAACTCAAGGATATCAAGCGGCATGAAGTTACCATTGCCTTTGCCAACACTGTGCCCGCCGAGGCGTTCAAACGGCTTCCCGGTGTAGGGCAGGTGGATACGCTGGCCGATGGGCACACGCTGTGCCTGGTCGTATTGGGCGAACTGGATGGCGTCATCAAAGTGGCGGCTCAGCATTCAGTCATCAACCTGATCACACATGAACCCAGTCTGGAAGACATCTTCCTGCGCTACTACGAGGGCGACGTCCAGGTCCTCAAGGAGGACAGTCATGTGGTTCACTAGCGTTTATCTCAGAACCCTGCGCGATTTTCGCCTTGCCATGCTGGGCTGGGGTCTGGGCATGGGCCTGATGATGTTCGCGGTCCAGGCAAGCGTCAGCTCGCTGGTGGCAACACCTGTGGCGCGCCAGACGCTTGTCAGTCTGGCAGGCACCTTCGCCTGGAATGCCGAGGCGGTCGCGGTTGATACCGTTGGCGGCTACGCGACCTGGAAGGTTGGCATTTTTATTCTGCTGATAGCACTCTGGCCGCTGCTGGCGTGCAGCCGCGTGCTGCGCGGCGAAGAGGAGCGCGGCGCGCTGGATGCGCTGCTCTCGCTGCCGCGTGGGCGCGGACGCGTGGCCCTGGAAAAGCTAGCCGCCGTCTGGACGGCGTTGCTTGTGATGGGTCTGCTGATCGCGCTGCTCACATTTGCGGGTGGCAAAAGCTACAACGCGGATTATAGCCTGGGCGACGCCTTGCTATTTGGGCTAAACCTCGCGCTGATCTGCGGCGTCTTTGGCAACCTCGCGCTGCTGATCTCTCAATTCACCCAGGAGCGCGGCACAGCGGCGGGCGTAACGGGTGGCTTGCTGCTCGTCTTCATTGTTCTGGATATGGTTCATCGCGTCATCCCCGGTACCGAATGGCTCAGCCGCCTGTCCCCGATCTACTACTACAACCTGAGCAAACCGCTTATCCCGTCGTATGGCACGAATCCCGGCGCATTGCTAGTCCTGCTGGCACTTTCGATCCTTTTGAGCGGAGCGGCGCTCTGGCTCTTTGTCCGGCGCGATGTCGGCGGAACTACCAGGCTGCCCGGCTTTCTGCACCTGCCGGAGCGGACCGCGCGGCCTGAGCAGGTGTTGCCAGTGAACGCATGGTCGCTGCGCTCGGTCTATGCCCGCAGTCTGGCGCAGATAGCGTTCCCCACCTTCTGGTGGGCGCTTGTCATCGCCGGGTTCGCCGCCTGGATGGTCGTGGTCGTCAAGCAAGCCGCGGATCAGCTCAAGACCCTCTCCGCGAGTTCACCGTTTCTGAAGGATCTCATCACCAGGATTGGCGGAGGAGATGTTAACTTCAATGCCAATCTGCTGAGCGTGATCTTTTTCCTGCTGCCGCTGCTCATGATGGCCTTTGCCGTCACGCAGGTCAACCGCTGGGTAGCTGATGAGGAAGAGGGCCGCCAGGAGTTGCTGCTCTCCACGCCGCAGTCGCGCCTGACTGTCTTGCTGGCGCGCTTTGGCGCGCTCACCACCGCGACGGTTATCATTGGCGTTCTGACCCTGGCCCTCACGGCGCTGACCTCTGCGGCGTCTGGCCTGGCGCTCGACGGGGGCAATCTGGCTGCCGCAACGCTCTCGATCATTCCACTGGGACTGCTGATAGCCGCTCTCGGCTACCTGTTCTCCGGCTGGCTGCGCACAGTGGTAGATACCGGCCTCTTGAGCTTTTTGCTGGTGATCTGGTTCTTGATCACCTTTGTTGGCCCAGGGTTGAACTGGCCGGAAGCGACGCTGCGGCTCTCCGCCTTCTACTACTATGGCACGCCGCTGCTACATGGCCTGCCCACGGGGGATACCCTGCTCGTGCTGGCGGTCGCTGCGGTGGCACTCGTGCTGGCGTCGGCGCGTTTTGTACGCAAAGACATTGGGCGATGAGTATGTAAATTTGCTTGCCGTGCCAGCTTTCAATGGGGAAGCAGGCGCGGCAAGCTGCTTCGCTCTGGCTGCGCTTGACGCCACGAAACGCTGTGTGCTATGTTCAGGATACGTAGCCAATAATTGCCTATAAAGGAAAAATAATCTATGCAGCAGAGCAATATAGAGGCGGCGCGGGAGCGCCCGGCGAGGGAGCGGATCGGGCTGGCGGTGTTCGGAGCGGATGGAGCGGCGGTCGTCTCAACGATCATCGCGGTTGAGGCGGCGGGTGTGCGGCAGATCTGGATGACCCAGAGCGGTCCGGCCCCCGACACCTTGACCCTCTTCGCAGCGGCGGCTGCGCGTACTAGCAGCGTGCGTCTGGGAACGGCGATCGTTCCTACCTATCCGCGTCATCCGCTGACCATGGCGCAGCAGGCGCTCGCGCTCGGTGATCTCGCGCCTGGGCGTTTGCGCCTGGGCATTGGGCCGAGCCACCGACCTGTTATTGAGGAGATGTATGGTATCCCCATGTCGGCCCCGTTGGAGCATCTGCGCGAGTACGGAAGCGTGCTGCGCGCGGCCCTCTGGGAGGGTGAAGTCGACTACAAGGGCCGTTTCTTTACCGTCAAGGCCCGGCTACCGCGCACACCGCGTACACCTATCCTGATCTCAGCCCTGGGCGTGGGAGCATTTCAGCTGGCGGGCGAGGTCTTCGACGGCGCTATCTCCTGGGTCTGTCCCGTGCCGTACCTGCTTGAGAAGGCGCTACCGGCCTTGCGCGCGGGCGCACAGAAGAGCGGGCGCGCCGCGCCTCCCCTGGTCGCGCATATTCCGGTCGCACTCAGTCAGGATCGTCCGGCTATGCTCGCCGCAGCTCGTCGCCAGTTAGGACATTACGGTCATCTGCCCTTCTACAAGAGTATGTTCGCGCACGCTGGTTTTCCCATCACCGCTGACGGTACGCTGACCGACGAACTGCTGGACAGCCTCGTGGTCACCGGAGACGAGGCGACAGTCAAGCAGCGCCTGACGGACCTTTTAGCGTCGGGCCTGGATGAATTGCTCGTGATGGGCATCGCGGTCGCCGACGCGGCAGGCGAGCAGGAGCGGCTCACTCGTCTGATCGGACAGTTCTGAATATCTTCCAGATGCGGGATCAGTGCGTAAGGCCGTAGTACTGGGGCGTCTCCTGCGGCATGATATGACGCTGCAGCTTCAGCGTCAGAATGCGCGTCGCTGCTTCATCGACGCGGGCCTTGGAGAGCGTGCCATCGGCCAGCGCGGCCTTCAGGCCGTCGAGCATGGCCTGCATCTGATAGGGTCCATTCGCGCCCAGAAGCATGTCGTTTCCGGCGTTGAGGGCCAGCACAGCGGCCTGTGGCAGGCTCCAGTGATTGGCGATGCCCTTCATATACAGCGCGTCGGTAATCGCAACGCCATCGTAGCCGAGTTGCTTGCGCAGGATATCCGTCATGAAGGTGTGCGAGAGCTCGGCGGGCCACTTAGGATCGATGGCTGGCATCAGGATATCGGTTGGCATAATCATCCCCGGCTGCTCAAGCTGCTGATGCGACTGGATGAACGCCTTGAAGGGAGCCAGCTCGGTTGCATAGATCTGGTCCTTGGTGCGGTTGACCACGGGCAGATCGAAATGAGCATCCGTCTTAGCAGCGCCCAGGCCAGGGAAGTGCTTGAGGCAACCGACAACGCCGTCGCTCTGTATGGCGCGCAAATACGCACCGCCGTAGGTGATTACCGACGCGGGCGTGTAGCCCCACGTGCGCAGATACTGGTCCGGCCCATCCACCAGTTGCACATCCACATCGGGTGCCAGATCTTCGTTGATGCCGAGCTTCAGGAGATCGCGAGCGATGCTATGGCCCAACTGCGCCGCTTTCTGTGGATTGCCCGTCTGGTAGGTCTGCAGCGCGCCGGGGCGATCGCCGAAGATATTCTGGATGCGCTCAACATAGCCGCCCTCCTCGTCCGAAGAGATTAGCAGAGGAATCTGGGCATGTTGCTGCATCTCGCTGATATCGTGCTTTGTCTGCTGTAGCGTATTCATCTGGAAGGCGTACATAATCACGCCGCCCGCGTGTAACTTGTTGACCATCGTATCCAAGCCGGGCGAGTAGGAGGTATCATAGTACTCTGCCATGAAGAGCTGGCCCAGTTCCTCGTCCAGCGTCATATGCGCGACGTATTCCTGCGCGATTTTCTTGTACGAGACGAGGCTGCTCATATGCCTGAGCGCGGCGATCTGGTCGGTTGAGAGCGGTGGTGCGACGAACGGACCGGTAGGGCCGGTAATGACATGGACTGTGGGTACTTTTTTCGCCTGTACTACCGCCTGGGGCCGGTCATCTCCGCGCAAGGCGACAAACAAAGTCAGAAGCGCCAGCAGGGCAAGAAATATATTGAAGAAGCGATAGCGTCGCAAGCGCGCTCTTTTAGGGATAGGAGATGCACTACTTCTAAGCTGACTTACAGGCGATGGATGGAGCTCACTATTAACTGGCATAACGACTCCTACTCATAAAATAAAGGTATAAATATATAAAGACGCGGTAGGCACGTAATCACCCCGTGCGAGAGATAGGTCTCGCCGCGACAACTCTATATAGTGTAACGCGTGAGCAGGAAAAGTTGTTACTGATTACTGGTTTGGTAGATCGTTTGCTTGAATAACCACTAGACCAGTTCCGCGACGTATTCAAGCGCGATCAGATCTTCCTGGCTGATCCTGCCGTTCGAGCGCACCTTTTCTTGCACGCGCATGTGCAGGCGTTTGAATGTAATAAAAGCCGCATTATTGCGCTGGGAGGGGGGACGCTGCATCACCTGAAGGAAGATAGCATTCTTCAAATTGTAGCGCTGCTCCTGAGTCTCTTCGTAGATCAACAACATGACCTCGTCTCCTTCTTCGCTGAAGCCATTGCCTTTCGCTTATAACCATGTCACAAGGATGCACGACGGTCGTCACAGGAGCATCACGACCGCCTGGGCCCCCTCTCGAAAGCGTCACAATGGCGGAGCGATCAGCCTTCGACTTTCGCCCGGTAGCCGTGCAGATCGTAGGTCAATTCGCCCGCCTGTAGCCTGGGTTTAAGCGTCGCTTCTTTCGCATCGCGTTGTTGGGTCGCCTGGAGAACCTGCGCGGCCTGCGAAGGGGGAACGACGACCGCGCCATCGGCATCGAGGACGATAATATCGCCCGGTGAGATCGTCACGCCACCGACCGTCACCGGCTCATTGAGCGTGCCGACAGTCTTTTTCGTCGTGCCACGCGCGCGTATCCAGCGGCTCCAGATCGGCAGGCCGAGCGCGCGTAGCTCCTCCACGTCGCGCACGGCGGCATCCACGAGCAGCGCGGCGACCTTATGCGCGTGGGCCTGAATTGCCAGCAGATCACCCACCAGCGAGATCGGCGCGGGCTGTGGCAGCGTCAGCACCAGGACATCGCCCGGTTGCGCGTGCGCGATCGCCGCGTGCACCATCAGATTATCGCCCGCGCCGCACCGTACCGTCAGGGCCGGACCGGCCACTCTGCTCCCAGGCACAATCTGTAGCAGCGTCTCGTCGATCAGTCCCTGCTGCCCCGCTGCCTCATACACCGTTGCCACGCCGTAGCGGGCGAATTGCGTGAAATCAAGCTCACTCATCGTGTGTATCCTTTACTCGCTGGTTACATTCTTATGAAAAACGTCGCATCGAAATACACTATCATTGTAGCAAACGGCTTTCGATCGTCGCAAGGCAGACGTCTACAGCTTTCTACCAGTGAAAACCGTGCGGGTGTCAGAGGCGCGAGGGGTTACGAGTCACAATAGAATCACAAACCGCCTGTTTCCCTAGCCAAAGGAGAGTAAAAAAGAGTATTATAATAGTAGCAAGCATCTCTTCTTCAGTGGCGGAGCAGCCAGTAATTTATATGATGCAGAAGAGGCCTGGCTCTATAAACTACGACAGGACGCTCCACCGTTTTTTCTGGGAGGATGCTCATGGGGGGAGAGGACGATACACTCCTTTCGATGCAACTGAAAATTGTAAAGTCGTACATAAAGCCAATCCTCAGGGAAAGGAACTCTAATGAAACAGCAATCGGACACTCCCAATCCACTTGATCCATTTGGGACACTAAAAACCATGCGCGATGCCAGCCTGGACAGCTGGTCCAAAATATTGATCGACGTGGTCAATTCTGATGCCTATGCCCAGGCAACTGCGCGCTGGCTGGATACATATCTCACCGCCTCGAAGCCCCTGCGCGAGGCGGTCGAAGCAACCGCTACACGGGTGTTGACGGAATTCAATATGCCGACTCGTGACGATATCATAAGCATTGCATCACGCCTGACGAATATCGAGATGCGCCTGGACGACATGGATGCTCGCTTTGACGAAATTCAGTCTGCTCCGAAGAGTCGTTCGAAAGCGGCGAAGAGCGAGGAGGTACACTAATGGCTCAGCCACAACTTCCCACAACATCAGTGGATCTGATCAATGAAATGCAAAAGGTCGAAGAGAATATGCGCACGTTGACGCGCGTGAACTCGACCAGAGCGGTGGTCGGTCAGACGCCTAAGCAGCAGATCTGGGCGCTCAACAAGACGAAACTGTATCGCTATGTGCCGGTCGTGCCAGCGGAGAAGCGGCATCGCGTCCCGCTGCTGCTCGTATTCGCGTTAATGAACAAGCCCTATATTCTCGACCTGCGGCCCGGCAACAGCTTTGTCGAGTTTATGGTGAAGCAGGGCTACGATGTCTATCTCCTGGACTGGGGCGCGCCAGGACCAGAAGACAAGAATATGAAGCTCGACGACTATGTGCTGGACTATCTACCTCGCGCAATTCGCAAAGTCAAGGCAGTCTCCGGCAGCGACGAATTCAGCATGCTCGGCTGGTGTATTGGCGCAATATTGTCCACCATCTATGCTGCGTTACGGCCCGATAGCGGCCTCAAGAGCCTGGTCTTGCTGACTGCGCCACTGGACTTCACGGATAAGAAGTCGGGTGGATTTGTGCGCTGGGTCAGCGATCAAGGCTTCGATCCAGAAAAGCTCACCGACGCTTTCGGCAATATGCCTGGCGAGATGATCGACTACGGCGCGAAGGCGCTCAAGCCGGTAGAGAACTACATCGGGTCCTACCTGATGCTATGGGATAACCTGGACAATCCGCGCATCGTCGAGTCGTGGCACGCCATGAACACCTGGGTAACTGACATCATCCCGATGGCGGGGGCCAGCTATCGCCAGTTGATCAAGGAGCTGTACCAGGAGAACAGACTGATCACCGGCAACCTGATTATTCGCGGTGAGCGCGTCGATCTTAGCAATATCCGCGCCAACCTGCTCAACGTGATCGCGCTCGCCGACCACATCTCGCCGCCGTGCCAGTCGGAGAGCATCATGGAGAAGGTCAGCAGCAAGGATCAGCTCTTGCTTAAGATAAACGGCGGCCATATCGGCATGATGGCGGGCAGTACGGCTGCGAAGCGTACCTGGCCGCAGATCAACGAGTGGCTCTCGGCTCGTTCGGAGTAGCTACCGGCCCGCTTCATTAATAATCGGGCGCATGGATACCCCTGACTTCCAGACATGGGGTATCCATGCGCCCATTCCTTTCTTGTGCGTTGTTGACACCTCACACCGTATTTGCTAGGATGTGAGGCATGAAACAGAAACGCGCCTATAAGTATCGAATATATCCGACACACGAGCAGAAACAGATACTTGCTCGTACGTTCGGCTGCTGCCGCTACGTCTACAACTGGGCGTTGCGTTTGCGGACCGATGCCTTCTTTCAAGAGCAACGGCGCGTTTCTTACCACGACACGTCTGCCGCGTTGACGGTCGTGAAGCAACAGGCGGAGACCAGCTGGTTGAATGAGGTCTCCTGTGTTCCGCCACAACAAGCCTTGCGCCACCTGGACACAGCCTTTACGAACTTCTTTGAAGGACGTGCCAGCTATCCTACCTTCAAGAAAAAGGGCACCATGCAGTCGGCAGAGTATACCGTCTCGGCCTTCAAATGGGATGGTCACACGCTCACTCTGGCGAAGATGAACGATCCCTTGCCGATCGTCTGGAGCCGCCTCTTGCCCGAAGGATGCACGCCTTCGACCGTCACGATTACTAAAGATGAAGCCAATCGCTACTTTGTCTCTTTGCTCGTAGAAGAAGAGATCACGCCGCTGGACATCTGCCCAAGGACCATTGGGATTGACCTGGGCCTCAAGCATATGGTGATCACCTCTGACGATCACCTCTATGGAAATCCCAGGTTCTTCGCACAGGACGAAAAGAAGCTGGCACGGGCGCAACGCCGGCACGCCAGGAAGCGCAAAGGCTCCAAGAACCGTGAGAAAGCCCGTGTGAAGGTCGCACGGACCCATAAGCGCATCGCTGACCGACGGCGCGATTATCAGCACCAGCTCTCGACCACATTGATACGCGAAAACCAAGTGATCTGTGTGGAGAGTCTGGCGGTCAAGAATATGGTCAAGAATCACTGTCTGGCCAAGGCGATCAGTGATGTCGGATGGAGCGAGTTGGTCCGCCAACTGGAGTACAAAGCCACATGGTATGGTCGGACACTGATCAAGATTGATCGGTGGTACCCATCGAGTAAACGGTGCTTTGACTGTGGCTACATCCATGAAACCCTTGACCTTTCTATAAGAGAGTGGACGTGTCCAGAGTGTCACATCCACCATGACAGAGATCTCAATGCTGCATACAACATCCATGCCGCAGGGCTTGCGGTCTACGCCTGTGGAGAGAGTGTCAGACCTGGTGAGGTGCAAACCACTCCAGGCATCTCCCGACGAAGCAGGAAGCCCCATTCGTGAGAGTGGGAATCCCCTGCCTTTTAGGCATGGGGAGGATGTCAACCGTGAGTGAGGCGCGCCACTCAGTAGGGATGGGCCTGCGTCCATCCGGCCCACAACCATGTGATGGCAAGCGGATGGACACAAGGCCCATCCCTACTGATTATTTCTTATAGGCTGCGATGCGCAGGCGTCTATAATCGGCGACCCAGGAGCCATCCTTGAAGAGCGCGCCCCGCAAGTCCTCATCCATGCCTGCCAGAAGTTGCTGCTTCGCTTCGTCGGATATGTTACTCAATACGGGAGCATAAAACATCTGCACCCAGTTGCGCAGTCCCTTCTCGCCATCCTCTAGCTTTGTTGGCCTATCGAACAACACCGCGCTCTGCACCTCCAGGCCATAGCGTTCCAGTAGCGGCGTATACTGACCTATCGATGGGAAATACCAGCCGAAGAGCCGGATATCCGGTGCCAGTGCGTGTAGATGTTGCTGAAATGCCTGTTGGATGTGCGCTATATTGCCCTTGCCACCCATCTCCAGGATCAGCCGTCCACCGGGCTTCAGGGAGGTCGCCATGCACTGCGCAACCTGCTCCGCCTCGGGAATCCAGTGCAGCGTCGCGTTCGAGAAGATCGCGTCGAAGGTTGCCGGAGCTGTATACGTCCTGGCGTCCGCCACAAGGAACTCGATGCCCGGATAGGTCTGCTGTGCCGACGCGATCATGCTCGGCGAGCTATCGGTGCCGATCACGCGCGCGCCCGATTCCGCGATGGTTTTCGTCAGATGCCCGGTGCCGCAGCCCAGATCGAGGATCATCTCGCCCGACTGGGGATCGAGCAGAGATAAAAGGCTCTTGCCGTATTCAAAGACAAAGGCGTGCTTCTGATCGTAAAGTGTCGAGTTCCAATCTGTTTTTGCCATACATTGCTCCTGAAAGAGATGGGCAGGGGTACTGCTATCTCATCCTCTAGTCCATTTTCACTTGACGAAGGAGGTGTTCGCAGCTGTATTTTCCTTGCTGGAAGCGGCAGGAACTCATGTCCTTGCTCGATCCGTTTGAGGATACTGAAAACTAGTCAGATGAACTATTCTCCGTCGTTTCGGGAAACAGAATATTTTCGTAGACCGCTGCAACAGGAAAGCTTACGCCGAGGCTGTGTAGCTTGACAAGATCGCCGCTTTCAAGAGGAGAGAGACGCCAGAAGGTCTCCTGCTCGCGCCGATACACGTCAATGGCTTGCTGTTGCGTATCCACAAGAACGTATTCCTCGATGGTCAGGCAGGTTCGATAGTAGCTAAACTTTTTGCCACGATCGTACGCCTCTGTGCTCGGTGAAAGCACCTCCACAATAAGCCGAGGGTAACGCAGTGCCTCAATTGAACCCTGATCGCGCGAATCGCAGCTTACAGAGACATCGGGAAACACATAGCGTTGTTCAGAGAGCCGTACTTTCATATCAGAGGTATAGACGCGACATGAGCTGCCACGGAGCGCGATACTCAACTCTCTAATAATATTGGCGCTGATAATCGAGTGGTCTGCTGTACCTCCCGCCAACATAGAGATCTGCCCATCGATGAATTCGTAGCGTCCCTCTGGATGTGCGCGCTCGAACGTTACGTACTCTTCAACGCTCATGTGCGAGCGATACGGCTGAGCAACCACCTCTCTATCCTCCTTCCTGATGACCCGTTTGTATTCTGCTTATGCTGACAAAGGAAAAATCTTTGCTTACGGATAATTGTAGAGACCATCACCTGAATTGTCAATTGAGGCTTGTCGAGAAGCGATACCCATTTCAGTCAGAAGTAATCTCCCACGCCCGGTAGCCCGCGTCGGTATCCTCGATTAGCGCGTTGGCGGGGAGGCGCGCCATGCGCATTAC
>JALYTQ010000404.1 GCA_030854195.1 Chloroflexota bacterium | reverse complement strand
ACTCAACACCGCTCACAAACAAGCGCGATCTTGTCGTTACCCGCGTCTTCGACGCCCCGGTCGAGCACGTATGGAAAGCCTGGTCTGACCCTGAGTACGTCATGCAATGGTGGGGACCAGAGGGGTTTACATCACCGCTTGCCAACATAGATTTTCTTGAAGGCGGAACATCGCTCGTTTGCATGAGTTCACCAGAATACGGAGACCACTACAGCACCTGGCATTACGAGAAAATCGTGCCAATGCAGCGAATTGAATATATTCACAACTTATCCGACAAAGACGGAAATCCGATCGATCCCATCAAGATAGGAATGCCACCGGATTTCCCGCAGAGTCAACGTCATACCGTCACCTTCAAAGACTTGGGAAACAGCAAGACAGAAATGACCGTGACAGAACACGAATGGCCAGTGGGCCAGATGATGAAGATGTCCCAATTGGGCTTGGAGCAGTGCCTGGGGAAGATGGCTGCGCGCCTAGCATCGGCTTAGGTGCATTTCGCTATGCGGGAATACACGTGAAAGATCCTTTTTTGCTCAATTGGACTGACCATCCGAATCTGCGCATCATACGGCGAGGCGTGGGGAGGGGATCGTGCTCTGTTGCTCGTTCCACGAAATTTCCCGAGGGGAGTACGTAGGACAATTTGGGCTCGTTTCTCACATCGTGGTGGCTCATCATGAGCGCTGGGATGGACAGGGCTATCCCTATGGGTTGGCTCAGCAGGAGATTCCACTGGGAGCGCGTATTCTTTCCTCTTTCCCGTCCTTCCCGAGCCATCAAAAGCACTCAATGTGTATTTGTTCCACTAATCCCCACACACCCTGTGAGATTGCACCATTGACACACCACCGGTTACATGTTACCTTTTAGACAACAAAGAAATAACGCACAGGCTTTGATGGGAGAGTAACAGGTCCCGTTGCATACAGAGAGTGGGCGATTGGTGGAAAGCCCATAGCAAACATCCTGCGAAGAAGACCCTGATTGCCGCAAGCAGAAATCGCTGCAGAGCGAGAGTAGACCTTGCCGGTTGCCCCCGTGATCGGGCATGTGGAGTGGGCTAGTTTATAAATCGCGCCCCTACCCAACGAGGTTGTCATCGAGAGGTGGCAACGAATGAAGGTGGTACCACGAAAACCATATGTTTCGCACATATCGCTTTTCGTCCTTCCCCAGAGCGGAGGATGAAGGGCGTTTTTTTATGCCCGCTTCTACTCCTGCTGAACACACACAATTGCATATGACACAAGCGTTGATGGGACGAGTAACGGCTCGATTGCATACAGAGAGCGGGCGGCTGGTGGAAAGCCCGTATGTCGCGAACCGCGAAAAAGACCCTGATGCTGCAAGCAGAAATCGGTGGACGCCCATATCGTGGCACAGCTTATAACCCGCCTCCCCTATGATGTAGGGGCGCGGTTCACAAGCCCGTCGCGGTGGACCAATCCGCCGAGAGTAGACCTTGCCGGTAAGCCCCCGTTAGCAGGCTCAACGAGGTCGCCGTCGAGAGGTGGCGACGAATGAAGGTGGTACCACGAGAGCTTGATCGCTCTTCGTCCTTCCCTACAAGGGGGATGAAGGGCGTTTTTGTTTGCTTATAATTTCAGACGTATCCGTATTCCGCACGCCAACGAGACTGCCGTCTCTAGCTAACGCTCAGGCGCGCGGATCAGAAGTAACAGAGGAGGAAGATCATGGTTGTACAACATGCCGCACATTGTCCCGAATGCGATGCCGAGGTTCCGGTACAGAATCTGCTGGTCGGCGAAATCATCTATTGCCCCGATTGTAACGCGGAACTCGAAGTACTGAACGTAGAACAGCCGGAAGTCGCGCTTGCTCCCCAGGTCGCCGAAGACTGGGGCGAATAGGCCCGCAATACAAATGTAGGGGTGCGATTTATGATAATGACCCTATCACCCGCCATGCCCATCATGATGTAGGGGCGCGATTTATAAGCCCGAGAAAGGATCGACGGATGCGTTTAGCTATTCTTGCGTCGCGGATACGCGTAGAGGAGAAGTTGCTGGTCGAGGCGCTGCGGCAGCAGGCCGTAGCCTTCGACATTATCGACGATGAGGAGCTGCTGCTGGACCTGGCGCAGCCGGACGAGCGCTGGCAGCAATACGACGCCGTGCTGTGCCGTAGCCTGAGCCAGTCCCGCGCCCTGGCCGTGATGTACGTGCTGGAGCACTGGGGCATTCCTGTACATAACTCGGCAGCGACCACGGCGACCTGCAACGATAAGCTGCTCACAACGCTGGCTTTGCTGCGCGCACACGTTCCGGTCCCACGCACGATGCTGGCCTTTGCCGCCAACAGCGCGGTCCAGGGCATAGAGACGCTCGGCTATCCGGCGGTACTCAAACCGGTGACAGGCTCCTGGGGCCGTTTACTGGCACGCGTAAACGATCGCGACGCCGCCGAAGCGGTGCTCGAACACCAGGAGACGCTGGGTGGGTATCAACATCATATTCACTACATCCAGCAGTATATCAGCAAGCCACAGCGCGATATTCGTGCATTTGTAATCGGGGACCGCACCGTCTGCGCTATTTATCGCACCAGCGAGCACTGGGTCACGAATACGGCGCGTGGCGCGGTCGCCAGCAATTGCCCGGTCACGCCCGAACTGGATCAACTCTGTCTACGAGCGGCCCAGGCGGTCGGCGGCGGTATCCTGGCGATCGACCTGCTGGAAGATCCTGAGCAGGGTCTGCTAATTAACGAGATCAACGCGACGATGGAGTTCCGCAATAGTATCGCACCAACGGGGGTCGATATACCCCAGCAAATGCTCGATTATGTACTCAGCAACGTGCGAGAAGAGGTGTTGCCATGAGTCGATTACGTGTGGCGATCGTTGGAGGGTCCGGTTATACCGGGGGCGAATTGGCGCGACTCCTGCTCTTTCATCCAGAGGTCGAGGTGACGCAGATCGCTTCGGGCAGCCAGGCGGGCCACTATCTGCATAGCGCGCACCCAAACCTGCGCAAGCTTACCAACATCCGTTTTTGTCATCCCGATGATCTGACATCATGCGACGTACTCTGTCTTTGTCTACCGCATGGTGCCTCCACTAAAGCGATTGAGCGCTATCGCGGCCACGCGCCACGCGTCATTGATCTGGCGGCGGATTTCAGATTGCGTTCGGCGGAGCTTTACGCTGACTGGTATGGCGAGGAGCATAGCGCGCCCGATCTTTTACGCTCGACTGTCTACGGTCTGCCCGAACTGCATCGCGCGGAACTGCGCGAGGCGTCGCTGGTCAGCGGAACAGGCTGCATGGCGACGGCGGCCATTCTCGGTCTGGCACCACTCTACCGGGCAGGCGTGGTCAATAAAAATATTCCGCTGGTCGTCGATGCCAAGGTTGGCTCATCGGCAGCCGGGGCCACGCCGAGTGCGAGC
>JALYTQ010000403.1 GCA_030854195.1 Chloroflexota bacterium | reverse complement strand
TCATGCGCGAGTGTGGGGATGACCAGCGGGGGATCAGCTATGGCGGCCAGGGATATGCAGCGTATACCATCGGAGAAGTTCTTTGCCAGCTTGTTCGCTACGTGCAGCGCCAGGCGCGTCTTGCCGACGCCGCCGGGACCGGTGATGGTGACAAGGCGCGCGTCGGGCCGCAGGAGCAGCGCGCACGCCGCCTCGGTCTCTTGCTCGCGCCCGATGATCGCGGTCAGTTGCGTCTGTAGAATATCCTGCGCTTCGTAGAGAGGCAAGAGAGATGATCCATCCTGCTCTTGCGGCGCGGCATCGACGGGTACAGGAGTAGCATCCCGCGCCAGTTCGTTAGCGGCGCTATGCAGGCGCTCTAAGGTCAGGGACTCCGTTTTACCCAGGTAGGCATGCCGCAAGCGCTTCTCTCGCTTGGCATATGCCTTCCAGTACCAGCCACCGCGCTTATTGCCCGCCCGCTCCCGACGCGCCGTGAAGGAGCCTTCGTCGCCGCGAAAAGCAAACGTTCTATGCGCACCCAGCCAGTCGTACCATTCAGGCGAGCCTACGCTCACCTGGCAATCCTGGCCGTCGCACTGATAAAACAGAGTGCCGCCGCGTACTATCGGTGTACTTCGCGCCATAATTTTCTCGCCTCAGCTTACCATACAGGCACTTCACCTACTAAAGTTCCATAACAGGCTCATTGTAACTCCACAGACAGAAAAAGTATACTACATATATTACATCAAAAAATAAACCATACAATACCTCTTTTGGCCCCCATATTCTCTCCGTGGAAAGCGTATACTTTTCCTACACGAACAGTTCCGTAACCGGTTACGGCAACGGTCACGGTATTGACAGTGCTGTGTCGCCACGGCGCTGTCAAATCTCAACAAATCGGATGAGCGAGGAAGATACACAGAATGCGCAAAGTCACTATACAGGATATTGCGACGCAGGCAGGGGTGAGCAAGGCAACGGTCTCGCGCGTGCTCAACCATAAGCCCGATGTTGACCCGGAGACGCGGGTACGCATTCTGCGTATCGTCGAGGAGCTTGGCTTTGTGCCCGATATCGCCGCTACTGGACTCGCCGCCGGGCGCAGCCGCTTGATCGGCGTGCTTGTCCCCTCGCTGACGTGGCCGCTTATACCGGAGATCATGCGCGGCGTGGCCGAGATCGTGGAGCATACGTCCTATGAGCTGGTGCTTTACAGTATCAGTGCCGACACGCACGATTGGGACCGCAGCGATGTGATCGATCGCATTCTGGCGACAAGGCTGGTCGCGGGCTTGCTCGCCATCTATCCAGGACAAACGGCGCAGCACTTGAGGAAGCTGCATCGGCAGGGCTTCCCACTGGTGCTGCTCGACGATCAGGAGAAGCCGCCGGAGGAGATCCCCTGGGTCGGCGCAGATCAACGGGTCGGGGCGTATGAGGCGACGCGGCACCTGCTGCAACACGGCCACCGACGCATCGCGCATATTGAGGGACCGCTCAAGTACAAAGTCTCGCATGATCGCTATCAAGGCTACTGCCAGGCGTTGATTGAGGCAGGGATCGCGCTCGATCCCGCGCTGGTGCTGTCCGGCGATTTCCTGCCCACCAGTGGAAAGGAGTGTGCCCATCATCTCTTCACGCTTGAGGAGCGTCCGACCGCGATCTTCGCGGCCAGTGATCTGATGGCGCTGGGCGTCTTTAGCGCCGCCGAGCAGTGTGGCCTACGCGTGCCGGAGGATCTGGCGGTCGTGGGCTTCGATGATATCGATCTCGCCGCCCACATGCAACTCACAACCGTCAAACAACCGCTCTACGAGATGGGGCGGCGGGCCGTCGAGTCCCTGCTGCAGATCGTGGACGCGCCGCGTAGAGCTACCGATTATCTCTATACCAGGCAGGTGTTGCGCGCGCGTAGTTCCGCTTCCACCGAGGAGCAGGCGAGCCTGCATACGACGCTTGATACGCTGCTCACCATACGCGAGTCCTGCGGCGTCCACGCGCTCGTCCCAACGAGCTAAATTCAGTAGGGATGGGCCTTGCGTCCATCTGGTCCGCCATCTGGAGAATGAGCACCCGGATGGACGCAAGGCCCATCCCTACTGAAGAGTTACAGCTAGAGGCCATAACCAGGCACAATACATTCCGATATCTATACCTTCCGATGTAGGGAGGTGAGTATGACAGGCTCCATTGTAGAGCCATGTCACGACAGTTGTTCTCTTGTACGTTACGACGAAACCCTGCGCGAATCATTGTCCGATTCATTTATCCAGTGTCAGGAGGTTTTATGAGCGCTAACCCTACAATGTCTGACCGCGTGCAGACACGGTGGCTGCACAACACGAAGCTACCCTTCTTACTTCTGGCGGCCCTCGCAAGGATGTGGCGTTTACCTTCAATTTGATGAAGCAGTTTCCCGCGCTGGATCAGAACGCGCTCTGGTCGAGTACCATTTCGTCAGTTTCAGCCCCCGATGACGCTACCGTGGTGTTCGCGCTGAAGCAGCCGAACAATACCGCGCTCTACCGCATCGGTGGACAGACCTTCATTGTGCCAGAGCACGCGTGGCAAAACATCGGCGATCCTTCAAAGTTCACTAACGATACGCCGGTCGTTACTGGTCCGTATCTGCTCGCTTCACATAACAGCCAGTTGATTACGTACAAGAAGAATCCCAGCTATTGGGGCACAAAGCCCGCTATGGATGAGATTCAGGTGCCGTCGATTATCGACAATTCGCACGCGGTCCTGGAGATGGCGAAGGGCGACCTCGACTGGCTTGGCTCCGGCTGGGACCCCAGCGTCGATGCCTCGTTTACGGGCAGGGACCCGCAGCATAACCATACCTGGTTCTCGCCCAGCAATACCGTCATGCTGTATATGAACTTGCAGAAATGGCCGTTCAACCAGTTGGCAGTTCGTCAGGCAATCAGTACGGCGATCAATCGCCCACAGATGGTGGTCGGACCCGCCTCTTACGCGAAACCGGCCAATCCGAGCGGCGTGCTCACACCTACCTACCAGAGGTGGATCGATCCTCAGTACGCAGGCCAGAACTTCATCTTCGACGCCAACCAGGCGCAGAATTTGCTGAAGCAGGCTGGCTTTGCGAAGGGCAGCGATGGCTTCTATGCCGATAAGTCCGGCAGGAAGCTCGCCTTCACATTGACGGTGGTCAATAGCTGGAACGACTGGGTGAGCGATACGCAGTTCATTCAGAAGGACCTGCAGGCGATCGGCATTAATGCGACGATCAATGCGGTAGGCGGCTACGAGCCATACATCAATGCCCTGAAGTCCGGCAAGTACGACGCGGCTGTCTCCTGGACGGATGCTGGCCCGACACCGTACTATTCCCTCAACGATATGTTGTATAGCGGCGACTCTGCCCAACCCGGTCAGAACGTCACCGGCTCCAACTTCGAGCGCTGGAGCGACC
>JALYTQ010000402.1 GCA_030854195.1 Chloroflexota bacterium | reverse complement strand
CGCAGAAACCATCGGCGATCAAGAGTCACAATTTCATGCGCTTTTTATGCTGGGTGACATCGCCAGGAGCCAGCGTGACGATACGCAGGCGCTGCACTTCTATCAGCAGAGCTTGACAATTGCCCAGACAAGCGACGATCGACGCAACAAAAGTACGACCCTCTCTCGCCTGGGAGATCTCGCCTTTCGGCAAGGAAATCATACAGAAGCTATTGCCCGCTACAGAGAAAGTCTGTCGCTCGCACGCACGTTCGAGGAAACAACGGTCGTAGGCTGGTCGCTGCTGGGATTGGCCCGCATCGCCAAAGCCGAGAAACAGTACTGGCGTGCTGCATCTCTGCTCGGCACAGCTGAGGATCGTCTCAACATCTCTCTCGATCTGGACTTGATGGAACACTTGAATTACGAGCGGGACGTGGCGGCCCTGCGCACATATTTAGGCGAAGAAGGATACATCCAGGCACGGGAAGAAGGGCGTAAGATGACACCCGAACAGGCCATCGCAGTACCTGAACCCCGCTTTAATGAAACGCCACACGCCAGACTCCCACTCTACCCCGATGGATTGACTGCCCGCGAAGTAGAAATACTGCGCTTCGTTGCGCTGGGATGGACCGATACGCAGGTCGCTGAAAAGCTCGTTATCAATCCGCGAACGGTACAGGGCCACCTACGCTCCATTTATAACAAAATTGATGTCACCTCACGAAGTGCTGCCACGCGTTATACCGTTGAACACAACCTCGCCTGAACACGTTCTGCGGTGCAGTTATTTCATAAAGGTCCAGTCAGCAGCGTTTTCAGTTGCTTCCAACTTTTTCTGAGGTTACAATGGAAAGTGACATTCTTTCGAAGTCACAAAAGGATTCTCAGCATAGCTGTAAAGCTTCTTCGTAGAAAGGACACACACATATGGACCCGGCAGTCAAAAAACAGGTATTACGCCAGTTTACTTATGGGCTCTTCGCCATTACTTGCTGTGAGGGCGAGGAGGTCAATGCCTTCACCGCCAACTGGTTGACCCAGGTCTCGTTCGAGCCGCCACTGCTCGCCGTCTCCGTTGAGAATAACTCGAAGTCCCTGCCGATGATTCAGCGCAGCCGCAAGTTCGCCGTCAATATATTACGTACGGGGCAGGGGCAGCGCGAACTGGCCGGAGCGTTGGGCAAGTCGGCGCTGAAGTATCCAGATAAGCTGGCCTCCATCGCCTATGAAACGCGTGGAGATGACTATATCGTGCTGCAAGATGCCCTTTCCTGGGTCGGCTGTCTTGTACAGCAAACGCATCTCGCGGGCGACTCTACGCTGCTCGTCGCAGAGGTCGTCGACGCGGGTATCGTCACGGAGGGACAGCCACTCACGATGAATGAGGCTGGCTTCCGACACGCGGGCTAACGCTCGACATTGAGGCATTGTTTTCCCTGAGAAGAAGGAGTGTTTGCATGCAAAGTAGGAGCAATGTCTCCTCGGATGTCGGTACCATTCAGGCCGATTGCTCATTTTGTCAACGGAGCCGCATCGCTAGCTATATACTCAAAGAGACGCCGACCTTTCGTATCGTTGCCGACCATGCCCCACTCGTGCCGGGTCACACGCTTATCGTTCCAATTAATCACTACGCTTGCTATGGAGATGTTCCCGCGTCGCTGGATGAGGAGCTGCTGGCACTGAAGCGCGAGGTCCAGACGTTTATGGCACGCTTCTATGCTCCCGTGGTCTTCTGGGAACATGGTATCTTTCGCCAAACAGTCTTTCACGCCCATCTGCACTGCTTCCCTTTCGGAGCGGAGACGCGCTACGATCCCTCCCAGAAACTGCACGTGCAGGTGGTTCACGCGCAGGACGATATCCGGGCGTGGTATCAGACGCGTGGACAATACTTTTACCTGGAGGACGCCCACGCTCCTTACCTCTTCGCGCCCAGGATGGATGCCTATTCACGCATCATCCAGGAGGTGCTCGTACCGGGCGCGCTTGCTCACGGCAGGCAGCCGGGCTGGCGTACTCCACAGCAACGGCAGGCGGAGGGCGGGCCATCTATTGAGGAGTTAAAGACGAAGTGGCAGCAGTTTCAACAACAGGAGGTGCTTCATGCCGATCAAACCAGCCAGTGACGCATTCGTAGCCGCGAACGGTGTCACTCTTCACACGCTCCAATGGGACGGGCAGGGGCAGACCCTCGTCTGCGTACACGGCGTTACGGCGAATGCATCCAGCTTCCAGGCGCTCGCCGACGCGCTATCTCCACAGCATCGCATTCTTGCCTACGATATTCGCGGGCGCGGCGATAGCGACAAACCACAGTCAGGCTACAGCATTCCCATCTACGCAAACGACCTGGCGGCGCTGATCGACGCGCTGGGCCTGGAGCGCCCGGTCATCGTTGGCCACTCGCTCGGCGCATTGATTGGCCTCTATTTCGCCGCGCACTATCCCGATAAGCTCAGCAAGCTGGTGCTGATCGATGCGGGCGCGCCACTGCCCTGGAAGGGCTACGACGATCAGCCCGCGTGGTTGAAGGCCAGCATCAGTCGCATCGGGACGCCCTTCCCCTCGTTCGCTGCGTTCATCGAGCGCATGAAGGCGGCCCCGTACCTGGCACCATACTGGAACAAATATATGGATCTCTACTTCAAGCACGATGTGCATACAAACGCTGACGGCTCCGTCGCGACCAAGACATACCGCGAAGCTGTGATCGAGGATGCCCACCACGCTCACGAGGGCCGACCAGAGGACCAGTGGCGCTCGGTGCAGGTTCCTACGCTCCTGCTGCGCGCCGGACAGGGACTGAACTCCGACAACGATCAGCTTCTGTCAGAGGATGATGCGAAGGCCGTTCAGCAGGGCATCCGTAATATTCGTTACGTCAATTTTCCGACGCTGAACCACTACACCATCAATTTCGGCGTCGAGCCTGGACCGGCGCGGGAGATTCTGACGTTCGTCGACGAGCAGTAAGCTCAGGGCTATTTCGTCCCAGCGCTCCCACTCAAACGCGCACCCAGGCGTACTATCCAGGCGCGTAGATCGGCGCGCTGGCCTATTTCAGCTTGCCTGCCTCCGTAACGTTCAGTTGTATATGCACGCGTCAACTGATCCAGCAGTTCGCGATCAGGCGGCATAGCTTCCTGCGGAGAAGCTCTTGCGGACGCCTTTTCGATGAAGGCACCGAGGCGTTTTTGATATTCGACGGGTGTCTCTTCGAGCCGTCTCCCCAGATGAGCACGCGCCATCTCCTGCAACAGTTCACGATAGCGCGCCCGAGCTGACCTGGGATCGAGCGGTTCAAGAGCGACCTCCTCGCTGTTCTTTGTCTGCTGGCTATGCTCCTGCCGACGCTCCCTGAGCACTTCGCGGACGGATAGCGCCTCGCGGATCTCTTCCTCGCTATCCGTCTCCAGCGATGGGCGCGCCTGACGCAGGAC
>JALYTQ010000150.1 GCA_030854195.1 Chloroflexota bacterium | reverse complement strand
GCTTATCATGCTCGATGAGGTCAGGCTGCTCCTCCACCATGCGCGCCAGCTCGCCCAACGCAATTGCCCGTGCCGGAACGCCGCGTACACTGACCTGACCGTTCGCCAGTTCAAGATCGGCGGGCGTGGCCTCCAGGTGGCGCGCGGCGACCGCCAGAACCTTGTCGCGCGCGGCCTCGGCTGCCATGTGTACGGCGGTGCCTGCTGTCTGCAAGGTGCGGCTGCCGAAAGTGCCGATGCTGAAGGCGGGGAGCGCGGAGTCGTTCATCTGTACCTCAACCTGGGTCCCTGGAACGGCAAAAACGGCGGCGGCGAGCTGGGCAAAGGCGGTAAAGTGTCCCTGTCCATTGGTCGCCACACCGCTCTGTACCAGGATGGTGCCATCGCGGCGGACGCGTACCATAGCGGCCGCGCGGGGCATATTGGGTCCGCCCATAGCGCCACCTGATATCTCGACGAAGGTGGAGAGGCCAATGCCCAGCGGCCTGGCTTTGCTCTGCTGACGCGCCTCCTGTTGTTTTGCGCGCCACCCAGCGTAATCAGCTAGTTCAAGCACGCGTTCAAGGGCAGCCTGATAGTTGCCACTATCGTATTGCGCGCCGGTCGGGGTAGCGTACGGGAAGGCATCAGGCGCAATGAGGTTGCGGCGGCGCACCTCGGCAGGATCGATGCCCGTTTCGCGCGCGACGCGGTCCATCGTGCGTTCCAGGATATATGCTGCCTCGGGACGGCCCGCTCCCCGGTAAGCGGCTGTGGGCACTTTGTTGGTGAAGACGCCAATAACCTGGCCCTGGATGGCCTGGATGCGATAGGGGCCGTTCAGCATTGACGTTGTACCAACGGGGACCATCGGGGTTGACGAGGCAAGGAACGCTCCCAGATCGCCAACGGTACGCACCTTCAGACCGAGTACGCGACCATCGTCCTGATAAGCGGCCTCTATATAATTGATCTGGCCTCGTCCCTGAGTCTGTGCCTGCAGATTCTCGCTGCGGCCCTCGATCCACTTAACGGGTCGCCCCAGGCGCACGGCCAGCGCCGCCGCAACGATCTCTTCGCCCACAAAGGCGGTTTTTGAGCCAAAGGCTCCACCAACCTCGGCGTTATAGACGTGGATCTTGTTGAGATCGATTTTCAGGAAGTGGGCCAGCCGCTCTTTAGCGGAATAAATGGCCTGCGACGAGAGCCACGCGGTGAGTTCGCCGCTGCTTGGATCGAAGTCGAACAGGCAGGCGCGTGGCTCCAGCGAACTGGGTGCGACGCGCTGATTGACGATGCGCAGGCGCGCGACGTGTCCAGCCTGAGCGAAGGCCGCGTCGATATCGCCTCCGCCGATCTGCATATGGAAGGCGATATTGGAACCAAATTCGTCGTAGAGCAAAGGCGCATTGGCGTCTAGTGCCGCTTCAGCATCGCTCACGGCTGCCAGTGGTAGGTAATCGATATCTACCAGATCGAGCGCGTCCTGTGCAGCGTAGGCATTCTCCGCCACAACGACGGCCACGGGATCGCCCACGTAGCGCGCTCGCCCTACGGCCATTGGTTTGCGCGGCGGTTTCTTCAGGTTGCGTACAACAGCCATTGGCTCTATATCAGGGAGCGTCTGCACCAGTTCGTCCGCCGCGAAGGCTGCGACCACGCCCGGCACGGCACGCGCGGCCTCCAGTTGGATGCTCTGGATCTCAGCGTGCGCGTAGGGACTGCGTACCACTGCCATGTGCAAGGCGGCGGGCCGACCCTGCCGCGAGCGCAGATCGTCCACGTAGTGGGCACGTCCAGTAATCAGCGGATAGTCCTCGCGGCGGCGCTCCAATCCTGCCAGAACATGCGTATCGCTCATGTAATTCCTCTTTTTTATTTATACTATGTGGCTATAATAGCCTGCTTTCATCTGCCGTTTGCGCTTTATCATATCACAAGAGACCCCGCCAACTTGCTGTGAGGAGACGTAGAGATGAAGGAACCTGCCTTAAAGGGCAGGCAAGCGGTTATCTATGGTGGAATAAAACGCGTCGTAGCGAATGTTCCTTTTTATGGTACATAAAACTTCCATCCTATCAGACCTGTACTCAGATCAAAATCAGCAACTATAACAGCTATGCATTGCGGATAGTTATTTGTCATATCATCGGAGCGTATTACATGCAGCGTCCTTCCATCAACCCGAAAGTTAGTGTCAGTATCGTCTTTGTTGTCGCGATGTTCATGAGCATCATGGATTCGACGATTGTGAACGTCGCCCTTCCCGCGCTGAGTCGGCAGTTCAATTTGAAGGGCACTTCGGTTGATGCGGTCGTCGTCGGCTATCTGGTCAGCCTGGCCATTGTTATACCCGCCTCGGGCTGGCTGGGGGATCGCATAGGCACCAAGCGCGTCTTTCTGAGCGCGCTGGCCCTGTTCACCTTCGCATCAGCGCTGTGCGGACTGGCAACGAGCTACCCCATGCTCATCGGCTTTCGCGTATTACAAGGTGTAGGCGGCGGCGCATTGACCCCTGTTGGCACGGCTATCCTGTATCGCACGTTCCCGCCAATAGAGCGTGTTCAGGTGTCCCGCATCCTCAACATCCCGACCGTGGTTGCCCCCGCCACCGGTCCGATACTTGGTGGCCTGCTCATCGATAAATTGTCGTGGCATTGGATATTTTATGTCAATGTTCCAATTGGCATCGCCGCTTTCTGTTCGGTCTGTTCTTCCTGCAGGAGCATCGCGAAGGCAGCACCAAATCCTTTGATCTCAATGGCTTCCTGCTGGCTGGCATCGGCCTGGCCCTGACCATGTTTGCTTTGAGTGAAGGGCCGAGCTATGGTTGGATCTCCCCTACTATTCTCATCAGTGGCTTTGTAGGCGTAGTCGCGCTCGTTACCTTCGTCTTCGTCGAGTTGCGCTCGACGCACCCGATACTGGACCTGCGCCTGTTCCGCAATCGCTCGTTCCGCACCAGCAACGTTGTCACGCTGTTCTCCAGTGCTGGCTTTCTCGGTGTGCTCTACGCGGCACCACTGTTCCTGCAGCTAGCACGCGGCGTCTCAGCGCTTACCTCTGGCCTGACTACGTTTCCAGAAGCGGTCGGTGTTTTGATCTCTACCCAGATAGTCGCGCGCATCTATCCCGATATTGGGCCGCGCCGCCTCATCATAGGCGGACTTACCGGCGTTGCCATTGTCATGGCGCTTATGACACTGATGGGGCAAGATACATCCCTCTGGCTGATGCGCACCCTGTTGTTCCTCACCGGTGCAGGGATGGCTTTCTCCTTTACGTCGGTGCAGGCGGCCTCTTTCGCGACCATCTCATCGGCGCAGACAGGGCAGGCGTCGGCGCTCTTCAACGCGCAACGGCAGATCGGCTCCTCACTTGGCGTCGCCTTGATTAGCACTGTAATTAGCGCTGTGGGCCTGACGTACCTCAATGCAAGCGGCGCGGTGGTCCCGAATTTCACGGCCTATCACGCTGCATTTATCGCTGCTGCCATACTTATACTTATTGCAGCTGGCTTCGGCTTCGCCGTGCGTGATAGCGATGCCGTGACGACGATGCGCCCCAAGGTTCGACCGGTTGATGTGGAGAGTATCCCTGATCCGGTACTGAGCGCTGATTAGCAGTATAAGACAAACTCTACAGTTGCAAACATCGTTCACTGAGGAGGTTGGTTGCTATGCGCTGTATCGTGATAGGAGCAGGTATTATCGGCACATGTACGGCGCTACGCCTCGCTCAGCAGGGTGCTGAGGTCACGTTGGTAGAGGCGGGTATGCCGGGCGATGGAACGAGCGGTACGTCATTTGCCTGGGTGAATGCTGGCGGCAAGCGTCCCCGTGAGTACTTCGAACTCAATGTCGCGGGCATGAGAGCCCATCGCCGCCTGGCCGCCGAATGGCCTCATGCCCCCTGGTTCGTCCCTACCGGCAATCTGGCGTGGGAGGATACGCCTGAAGGGCAGGAACGTCTCGTCAAGCAGACTGAAGAATTGCGCGCGTGGGGCTACGCGGTTGAACTCCTCTCGCCGCGCCGGGTCGTTCGGGACCTGGAACCCGATCTACTTATTGAAAAGACGGTTGAGTCCGTGGCGTTCTACTCGGACGAGGGCCATATCTATCCCAGGCTGCTGCTGACCTATCTTTTGCGTGCGGCACGCTCGCTTGGAGTCGCGCTATGTACGTCTGCGAAGGTGAGCGATTTTCAGATGCATGGCGATCGGGTAAATGGAATAGTTCTGGAGTCTGGGAACCGTATTGATGCCGACGTTGTTGTGTGCTGTTGCGGTCGCTGGACGGGCGAGGTTCTGCGCCACGCGGGCGTCGAGCTTCCGCTCATCTCGCCCGTTGCGCAGGGCTCGCCAGCGCTGGGCCTGCTGGTCCTCTCCTCGGGTATTTGCGCTGAGGTCCGGCGCGTTGTACACGCCCCCGGCATCAATCTCCGTCCCGATGGCTTCTCTCGCCTGCTTCTACATTGCGATGATCTTGACCGTCACATTATGCTCTCAACGCCGCTCTCCCCGCCTCCACATGCCGCCGAAGTACTGCTGGAAAGGGCGAGCAAGGTTGTAAGGAATATGGAGCACGCGCACGTTGAATCCGCGACGCTCGGCATCCGGCCCATTCCTGTCGATGGTCTCTCCGTCGTGGGCTGGACGCCTGGAGTCGAGGGACTGTATATGATCGTAACACATAGTGGCGTGACGCTCGGACCGGCCCTGGCGGAGATGGCGACCAGGGAGATCAATGGGACAGCAGAAACGCTGCTCGCTCCTTTCCGACTCGACCGCTTTCTGGTATTATTATAAAGAATAGACAGCTATATTTTGTCACTTCGTTTGAGGATGCCTGCACTATGCATTTTGAAGAATGGCTTTTTATTGCCTCAATACTACTGCTTCTGAGCATTCTTGCCTGGAAGGTCTCCAGTCGGCTCGGTATACCAGCTCTGCTTCTCTTCCTGGTGATTGGTATGCTGGCAGGCTCCGACGGGCCGGGTGGCATCTATTTTGACAATGCACTGGTGGCTCAATCGGTCGGCATCGTCGCCCTGGCCTTTATCCTCTTTGCCGGAGGGTTGGAGACGGATTGGAAGACCGTGCGACCGGCACTGGGAGCTGCGCTTTCTCTCTCTACCTTAGGTGTATTGTTCACAGCGGCAGTCGTTGCGCTCTTCTCACTCTGGCTGCTTCACGTCTCGTTCGCGGAGGGCTTATTGCTGGGCGCGATCATCTCGGCGACGGATGCCGCAGCGGTCTTTAGCGTCCTGGGAGCCAGAAATATTCAGCTTACTGGAAAGCTGCTCCCGCTGCTCGAACTGGAATCGGGTACCAACGATCCCATGTCCGTTTTTCTCACGGTTGGTCTGACGAGTCTGTTGACCAATCCTCACGAATCGATATTCAGTATCCTCCTCTTGTTCGTGCGACAGATGAGCATAGGAACCGTTGCGGGCTTGCTGCTTGGAGTAGTCGCAATCTGGCTTCTCAAGCGCCTGGACCTCGACGTGGAGGGGCTGTATCGCGTGTTCACCATCGCGCTCGTCCTGTTCGCTTATGGTCTCACCGCCCTCCTGGGTGGCAGCGGCTTCCTGGCGGTTTACCTGGTGGGTTTGCTACTGGGCAATAGCACGGTCCAACGTGTGGACCGGCTCTCGCGCTTCCACGATAGCCTGGCATGGCTGATGCAGATCGCGATGTTCCTGATACTGGGATTGCTCGTCTTCCCCTCGCGCCTGCCAGCCGTTTTCATCAGTGGGCTGCTCATTACCGGCGTTGCGGTCTTCATCGCGCGCCCGGTGAGTGTGCTCCTGGCCCTGCTTCCAGTAAAGATGAGTTTGCGGGAAAAGTTGTTTGTCTCGTGGGTGGGATTACGAGGAGCAGTTCCAATCGTGCTCGCGACCTTCCCGCTCCTGGCTGGACTGAACAGAGCATCGTTTCTCTTCGACCTGGTCTTCTTTGTGGTGCTGGTCTCCGTGCTTCTGCAGGGTGCCTCTGTGCCCGTTGTGGCGAAGTGGCTGGGAGTGGTTGTTTCCCAGGCGGCTATTGCAGAGGAGGCAACAGCTGAGGGCTAGAGCGATCCGTGCTCCTGGAAGGCAATTTGCATTTAGGGTTACATTCCTTTATACTAATATAAATAGCTCTACCGTTCCCCACGCAGAAAGGCTGAAAAATGGCAGATAAACCTCAGAAGGGGGGCTACGTCCTTGATCCAGAAAGCCCCGTTGAAATGGCGCGTTTGATCCAGCTTGACCGTTATATGACGAAAGGCATGGGTGGCCCGTTCGCTGGCATCAATGATCTCTCATCCACACACAAAGTACTTGATATGGCCTGTGGACCTGGCGGTTGGGTTCTCGATGTCGCATTTGCACATCCTGAAATCGAGGTAACAGGTATCGATATCAGCAAAATCATGATCGATTATGCCGAAGCGCGGGCGCGCTCACAACAGCTCGCCAACGCGTCCTTTAGCCTCATGGACCTTACCAAACAGCTCGATTTTCCCGCTGGCTCCTTCGATCTCGTCAATGCGCGTTTCCTCTTTAGCGTCCTGAGTCAAGAGCAATGGCCCCTCTTTATTGCTGAATGCACGCGCCTGCTACGTCCGGGAGGAATTTTGCGCCTGACCGAATTGATGGATGGGGGAACCACGAATAGCCCTGCCAAAGAGGCATTGCATGCCTGCTTTTGTGAGGCTCTCTGGCGGACCGGATATGGCTATTCCGTCAATGGACGAAGCATTGGCGTCACGATTATGCTTCCTCGGCTACTACGTGTGGCAGGCTATCACGATGTTCGACATATTATGCACGCGTTGGAGGTCTCCACAGGCACGGAAGCGTATTCTGATTTTTATCGCAATTCAGAGATTACTTACCAACTGGCGAAGACGTATTTTCTCAATACCTATGTCACAACCGAAGACGAATTTACGCGTCTTTACGATCAGATGCTCATAGAACTCCTCGCCGACGATTTCTGCGGCATATGGCACTACATGACCGCTCTAGGGATCAAAGCGTAATCTCGCAAGAGCATATCTTCCTAGACTGAAGCCGTTGCCTGGCCCTTTGTCTGTATGTACCTTGACACGTATATACTTTATGGAGTATACTAAGAGAGTGGAACCTGTGTTCGAAATCATTGCGGAGCCGAACCGCCGCGTGATATTGAGCCTCACCAACGAAAAGGAAGACAAGAAGAAGACGACGCGGCCCAAACCGCGAACGTGACAAAGGAGAAATGAAATGAAAATCAAACTGACTACGGTATACGTGGATGACCAGGAAAAGGCCCTGCGCTTCTATACGGAGGTACTGGGCTTTGCCAGGAAGGCCGATTTCAGTCAAGGCCCATATCGCTGGCTGACCGTGGCCTCGCCCGAGGAACCGGACGGCACTGAGCTGCAGCTGGCGCTGAACGACAACCCTGCAGCCAGGGCGTATCAGCAGGCGATCTTTCAACAGGGCCAGCCCGCGGCCATGTTCTACACCGACAACGTCAGGGGCGACTACGAGCGGATCAAGGCCCGCGGTGCCGAGTTCACTATGCCGCCCACCGACGTGACCGGCTCGACCATTGCGATGCTAAACGACACCTGCGGCAACCTCATTCAGCTCACCCAGTTGGCACGCTATTAAGGGTGGAGTATACCAAGAGAGTGGAATCTGTCTTTGAAATCATTGCGGAGCCGAACCGTCGCGCGATATTGAACCTCCTGGTCTCGTCACAACTATCGGTTGGAGAGATCGGGCGTCAGCTTCGTATGTCGCAGCCGACCGTGTCAAAGCACCTGCGAGTTCTGCGCGAGGCCGGTTTCGTGGAATCCACGGTGGACGCACAGCGCCGTCTCTACCGGCTGAAACCTGAACCACTTCAGGAGGTGGATGCCTGGCTGGCTCCGTTCCGCCGGTTCTGGTCCGCTCACGTAGATGCTCTCGAACGCCACCTCGACCACATGGATCAATCAACACCAACGAAAAGGAAGCAAGGAGAAGAAGATGACCGATCGTAAGCAGTACACACCGGGTCCGGCCAGCGGGGCGCAGGTACGAAAGGATGGAGAGAAGTGGACGCTCATTCTCGTCAGAGAACTGCACCACTCGCCGGAAAAAGTCTGGCAGGCGCTTACTGACCCTGCGCATCTGCGCGAGTGGGCTCCCTTTGAAGCCGATGGGAGCCTGGGTACGGTTGGAACCACGGTGAAGCTTACCACGGTGGGAGCGCCCACGCCGCAGGTTTCCGAAACAAAAGTGACGCGAGCCGACGCTCCCAAGATGCTTGAGTACAACTGGGGTGGCAACGATATCCGGTGGGAACTCGAAGCCTTTAATGGCGGCACGCGCCTGACGCTGTGGCACGACATCGATCGCCGCTTCATCTCAATGGGTGCTGCCGGGTGGCACATTTGTTTCGATGTTCTGGATCACCTTCTCAGCGGAACTCCCATCGGTCGCATCGTTGCTGGCGAGGCGATGAAGTTCGGTTGGCCTCGGCTCAATTCGGAATATGCCCAGCAATTCGGTAGCGAAGTCCCGAGCTGACCATCCAAAGTCATCCAACCCTGAGGCAGCCTGCCATATCGGCGCAGGAGCGGCGCGCGGCAGATGCTTTCTTCGAGTCGTCCGCAGAGATAAACTCTTCATCAGCGCAAATTTGGCTTCAGATGGCCTTTGACGCACTATGTGACCCATATCCTTGCCACATCAACGCAATTTCCCACCAGCTTAAGATGGGAAAAGGCCATTGAAGTTCTTGACAATCGCTCCAAGATAGTGTATATACAACACCATTGGATAGTGTTATGTATACACTATCTTGTATGTAGGAGAACAGCTGTGGAAAATACCGAACTGGACCACCTGAGCGCCCTGCTCGCTAGCGCGCGTTCGGCTGAAGAGGTCTTTGGGCAACTGGCGGGAACGCGGGCAGAGATGTTCGAAGCTGCCAGGGGAACTTTCCGACATATGGCGAAAGCGCTTCACCCCGATAGATATCAGAGAGCCAGCGATGTCGATCAAGCGGATGCGGCCTTCAAAAAATTAATGCACTTCTGGGAACAGGCGCGTGTGAGCATCGAAAATGGGACGTATGGAGCCTCAACAGAGAAGTTCGCGCCCTTTACCATGTGTACCCGCAAATCTTTATACACTATCGAGCGCTTGATTGCCTATGGAGATCTGTGCGCCGTGTACGCAGGAAGCACCACTCTCGCTGATGGGCAACGTAGCGTCCTGCTCAAAATACCGCTCAAGCCTGAGAATAACGATCTTGTTGCCAATGAAGCGCGCATTCTCAAGCATCTGCGGACAAGTAAAGAGTATGAAAAACTCCACCATTTTGTTGCGCAGCTCGTTGATACGTTCTCATATCAAGAGGAGGCGTCAGGTATGGTGAGACAGGTCAACGTGCTTGCTTATACGGAAGGGCTTTTTTCTCTCAAGGAGGTGCGCGCTGTCTATACACAGGGGATAGATGCAAGGGATATGGCCTGGATCTGGCGGCGGCTGCTCGTCGCACTTGGATTGGCTCATGCCAATGCTGTGCTCCATGGCGCGGTGCTCCCAACGCATATCCTTATTTACCCGCAGCAGCATGGAGTCGTTCTCATCGGCTGGTCGTATGCCGTCCTTGATCCTGACGAAGCAGGCGAGCGTATCAGCGCGATCAGTAGCGCGTATCGGGACTGGTATCCGGCAGAGGTCTTCGCCAGGAAGACGCCGACGCCTGGCCTGGATATCGCTATGGCAGCTCGCTGCATGATCGATCTGCTGGGCGGCGATCCACAGCAATGTACGCTTCCTGAATCGGTCCCCTGGCAGATACAGAACCATCTGAAGGGCTGCACACTTGCCGCTCCCCAGATGCGTCCGCAAGATGTCCAGCTCGTATTAAAGGAGTTCGATGCTCTTATTGAGCGGCTCTGGGGTCCCAGGGTGTTTCGCGCGTTTCCTATGCCCAGACGTTGAGGCATGTTTTATCATAGCAGAGAATAGAAAGGGATTGTCCACATGGGTAGCTCAAAGTGGTCAACCGACGCGTATGCTGAAGCCGAGCGCCTGCGCCGCTCAACAGGCAAGGGCAGCTTTGCCTATAGTGATGCCGCTCGCTCGACCGGGAAATGGAAGATCCATCCCACGCTTGATCCCCAGGGGGTTGCGTTTCGCGAGAGCCGCGATAGCGAGGCACATCCTCGCTCCACTGCCATCAGCGTGCTCTTTGACGAAACCGGCTCGATGGGCGCGATACCACGCGTCTTTCAGCAAAAACTTGGTGAATTGATGTCCGTGCTGCTGCTCAAGGGCTACATCAAGGACCCACAGATTCTCTTCGGTGCCTTTGGCGATGCAACGTGTGACCGTATTCCCTTGCAGATCGGACAATTCGAGAGCGGCGTAGAGATGGACGAGCATCTGCGCCATATCGTGCTCGAAGGCGGCGGCGGCGGGACGAGTCACGAGTCCTATGAGCTGGCGCTCTACTTTATGGCGCGTCATACGTCCATCGACTGCTGGGAGAAACGGGGACGCAAAGGCTACCTGTTCCTCATTGGCGACGAGATGGCCTACGCAGCCGTCAACCGGAAGCAGGTGGCAACGCATATCGGTGATGGCTTGCAGGAGAACATCCCTCTGCGTCAGATTATCGCGGAAGTGCAGCGCCGCTACAATTTCTTCTTCATTTTTCCGCGCAACGCCAGTCATGGTCACGATACGCATATCCAGGATTTCTGGCGCGAACTGCTCGGTCAGAACGTCATCTTCCTGGACGACGAGCACGCGGTCAGCGAAACCATAGCCCTGACCATCGGACTCACCGAAGATGCTATCGACCTGGCTGAAGGAGAAGATGATCTAAGCTCGGCGGGCGCGAGCGGGAGCGCAATCAAGGCGGCAGCACAGGCGCTCCATGGCTATGCCAGCGAGAAACGCTCCCTTGCCACGCTTTCTGGAAGCACCCTTCCAGGTCTTATGAGCAATGACGCGACCGACAGAACGGAGCGCCTGTAACTGTTGACGAAATAGCGTCCCACAGCAAGACAAAACCTCTTGCTGTGGGACCGTCGCGGGAGGGATTATGAACCAGAAAAGGCAGGCAATTATACTGGCCGACCTGGGCTTTGGGGATGCTGGCAAGGGCACTCTCACCGATTATCTGAGCAGGCAACGCGCCGTGCATACCATTGTGCGCTATAACGGTGGACCGCAGGCGGCCCATAACGTTGTCACGCTCGATGGCAGACACCACACGTTTGCGCAGTTTGGCAGCGGCATGTTTCTGCCCCACACCAAGACCCTCCTCTCCCACTTCATGCTCGTCAATCCTCTGAATATGCTCAAAGAGGAGAGGCATCTGAGTTCGCTCGGCATAACTGATGCCCTATCGCGCACAATGATAGATCATCGCGCCCTGGTTATCACGCCATTTCAGCGCGCCATCAACCGACTGCGAGAAGTCGCGCGTGCAACTGATCGCCACGGAAGCTGCGGCGAAGGGATCGGCGAGTGCATGTCGGACGCGCTCACCTACGGGGACGACGTGCTCCGCGTTGGGGATCTGGAGGATAGGGCGACCATGCTCAAAAAGCTGCACTTTCTGCGTGACGCCAAATACCATGAATTCGCTGAACTATCCCGGCAACTGCCAGGTACTGAACCTATCAGGCGAGAACGCGCCATCTTTACCGCTAAAAATTGTATTCCCGATTGCGTCGATGTCTATGCTTACCTTGCCGAACAGGTGAGCATAGTGAACGAGGCAGATATACATGCGCTTGGTATGCAATCTGGGACCGTGCTCTTTGAAGGTGCGCAAGGCGTGCTCCTGGATGAGAACTACGGCTTTGCCCCCTACACTACGTGGAGCACAACGACCTTTGCCAATGCGGAGACGCTCTTGCGCGAATGTAGTTATGCGGGCGAAGTCATCAAGCTCGGAATTGTACGCGCCTACGCGACTCGCCACGGAGCCGGACCATTTCCCACGGAGAACTCCGCTTTGACTGTCGCTCTTCCCGACCAGCACAATGGCTGGAATGAC
>JALYTQ010000149.1 GCA_030854195.1 Chloroflexota bacterium | reverse complement strand
GGTGCCATCGTCGGCCCAGTTGATGGTCACATTGCCCTTGCCATCGTCGGCCATCGGATTGCCGCCGAAGGTCCAGATCCAGGGCCAGAAACCGACCAGGGCGTATTCTGTCTCCGATGTATCGAGGGCGATGGGATAGCTGTTGGCCGGGAGCTTTGCGCGCAGGACCTTGAGCGCCTGGTTGAGCTCGTTCATCGTGCGCGGGGATCGAGCGGCGTTGAGTCCGGCCTTGCTGAGCATAGTTTTGTTGTACCAGAAGCCGTGAGGCGTGATACTGAAGGGGACAGCGTAAAGCACGCCTTTATAGGTGCCCGCCGCGAAACTATTAGGGAACGCGTCCTGATACCAATCCGTCGCCACGAATGGGCCGAGATCCGCCAACGCGCCCATGCCTGCCAGCACGTATGGCAGGTTGCCGCTCAATTCCATAACATCAAGCGTGATATTGGCGTGGATCAGTTGCGTGAGTTGTGCTAAGGTTTCGTCGAAAGGTATGGCGATATTGTTGACCTGCACGTTGTTTTGCAGCTCAAAAGCGCGCACCGCCTTGTTGATATCGTTGCGCGTGGCGGTCTCAGCGGACGCCCAGTTCGAGAAGTTGAGGCTGCTCTCAATCGCATTTGTTGTGCCACATCCCTGTAGCATGGGTACGGCCAGAGACAGCCCTACAGCGATGGCGCGTCTCAACATAGCGCGACGGCTCAGTCGCGCTGATAAAGGATTGGGAAGTTCATCCCACATTGGCGTTGCTCCTATTTTGCCTCATAGCAAAATGTTGTCGACTCAGTATTCTACGCCCACCAATTTAACGCAGCCATACTATTCCATGCACAATAGTAATATATTAGTGATTATCCTGTCAACTTCGTTTAAGGTTTACAATGGTCCAAAATACATGTTAAGATTAGGGAGATACGGCTGTTAGTGAACAAAGGTAAGGTGTATGCAACCACGGCATTGGTGGATTCCAGAGGGACAGCGCAAACGCGAGAAGATGCTGCAGGACAGTGGCAGGAAGGGCACAGATCAGCATGGTATCCGCGAGTCCAATCGCTTACTGATCCTCAATTACATCCGTGAGCGCGGCATTGTGTCGCGCTCCGACCTTGCCCCCTATACCGGATTATCGCGCACCGCCATTGGCAATATCGTGGATGAGCTGGTGCTGGAAGGGATCATCCGGCAGGGAGAGCATCGCACCGGCGACGACCGCCGCACCATCTCGCTTTCTTTCAACGCGACTGCTGGCTATGTCCTGGGAGCCACGCTGGGTCGCCAGCACCTGACGGTCCTGTTGGCTGACCTCGCCGGGCGGCCAATCCAGCACCTGGACATTCCCTTCTCTATGAGCAAGAGTCCGCAGGAGGGGCTGCCACTGTTGGCAAAATTCCTCAAGGTCTTTGTGGCACAGCAGCAGATCGCCTGGGAGATGATCGTGGGGGTAGGCATAGGGGTTATCAGCCCATTCGATCTCCTGCAGAAGGGCATCAGCGTCCCCACGCAATTCTCCAACTGGACCGGGGTTGATATCCAGCAAACTCTGGAGGACGATCTCGGCGTGCCGGTCTACCTGGATAACGATGGCAATATGGGCGCGCTGGGCGAGAACCGCTATGGCGCGGGCCGCAATGAAGGCAATATGATTTATGTGAAGGTGGGTTCCGGCATCTCCGGCGGCTTTATCCTGAACCATCAGATCTACCGTGGTAGCCTGGGGACCGCTGGCGAGATCGGCCATATCCCGATCGATCTCAACGGAGCTCCTTGCTACTGTGGACGGCGCGGCTGCCTGGAGACGGTGGCGAGCAAAAATGCGATTCTTATGGAGGCGCAGCGTCTCTCCTCGCCGGTCACTACGCTGCCCCAGGTCATCGAGGCCGCCAGGCAGGGGAATGCTGCCTGCACAGATGCCCTGGCGCGCGCAGGCAAATACCTGGGCTTCGCCCTGGCAGGGCTGGTGAATAGCCTGAACCCCTCGCTCATCGTGCTCGACGGCAGCACAATGCAGGCTGGCGACCTGATATTACAACCCCTATGTTGCACCCTCGAACAACATAGCCTGCCGATCCCCTTTGCCAACACCCGCGTCGCCTCCGCTGAGAGCAGCGGCCTCGCGATGTCCCTCGGCGGCGTCGCCACCCTGCTGGACGCCATATTCTAATTAGTGCATGACGCGATCAAGGACCATCACCGCGAAGATCAAGGCCAGGTAACAGTTGGAATACCAGAAGAGCGTGCGCGCCCATTTCTTCGTCTGGTCCAACAGCAAGCGCACCGACATGTAGACCAGGATGCCACCCAGCAGCAGCGCACCGACCAGGTAGAAAACGCCCATCGCGTGCATTGCGAAGAGGATCATGGTCACGGCGAGCAGCAGCAACGAGTAGAGGAAAATCTGCTTGCGCGTTTCGCGCTCGCCCATCACTACGGGCAGCATGGGGACGTTCGCTTTTTCATAGTCTTTTTGGATCAGCAGCGAGAGCGCCCAGAAGTGCGGCGGCGTCCAGTAGAAGATAATGGCGAAGAGCCAGATGGCTGGTAACGTAATGCTGTTTGTCACCGCCGCCCAGCCGACCAGCACGGGAACGGCACCAGCCGCGCCGCCGATCACAATATTTTGCGTCGTCGAGCGCTTCAGCCACAGCGTGTAGATGAAAATATAGAAGAAGATGGCCGAACACGCCAGGAGAGCGCTTAGCAGGTTGACGAAGAAGGTCAGGACAAAGAATGATCCAACCCCCAGCGCGACGCCGAAGATCAGCGCCTGCAAGGGCTGCACGCGGCCAGAGGGTAGCGAGCGGCGTTGCGTGCGTCCCATGAGCTGGTCGATGTCGCGGTCGATGTAGCAATTGATGCAGTTCGCGCTGCCTGCCGCCATCGCACCCCCCAATAATGTCGCCAGCACAAGTCCGAGCGAGGGTAGCCCACGCCCGGCAATGGCCATCGCCGCGACGGTTGTACCAAGCAGCAGGACAGTAACGTGCGGCTTCATCAGATCGATATAGGCAGAGATGGTCTGGCGCAGCGGGCTGAGTTCTTTCTTCTCTTCCCGCGCCACTATCTCCTTCAGCTCTTCAGGCATGGCCCCCGGCGGCACGGCGCGCACCTGGCGGGTAGCCAGTACGGCCAGGAGCATCAGCGCGCCCCACAGAGCGATAAGCGGAGCAAGGAGCGAGGTCAAGCCAACGAGAACGCGAGCAGTTTGACGCAATAATTTCATGAGTCAGTTCCTTACAGCGTAGATAATCTGACAGCGTGTCTTTTTACGAAATAGGTGATCCAATTACTGCGGCAGCCACTGCCGCATGCCAGCCTTCAGCCCGATCTCTTGACTGGCAAGATCGGCCTGCGCGTTTGAGTCAAGCGTCTCGAAATAGAGCCGCTCGCGCCCCTGGGCGTCAATGATGAAGGTCGCTGGATCATGCACCGCGCTCCCGCTTGCGTCAACCTGATCGTATATCTGGTACTGGTGGTAGACCGCTTGCAGCTGCTTGGACGTACCCGTGAGAAATAACCACTGATGCAACATGCCGTGATTGATGGACCATGCCTGCACGGCGGCTATGCTGGTGGCGCTGGGATTGGCATTGACGGCAACCAGAGCGATACGATTGGCGGCGGACGATCCTAGCTGCGCGCGGGCATTGTACATAATCTGGGCCGTCAATGGGCAGAGCGTCGTACAGCGCGCATCGATGAAGGCCAGGACGACCTCGCGACCACGGAAGGACGAAAGACGCGTTGTGTGACCAAACTGATCGCTGAGCGTAAAGTCGGGCGCGGGACTACCTGCCATAGGAAAGCCGCCAATCCCCTGGTTCGCCTGCTGTGTGCTTGTCTGATGATGGGATGCGACATAGAGCCTGACGCCCCAGGCCGTCGCGGCAAGAACGACGAGCGCGGAAGTGGCGATAAAGGCAGCTATAGCCATTTTATGCAAAGCATCTGGCTGCCGCCCGGTTATCTCTTTTCGCTTGAAAGGGATTTGAACGCGTTCACGCTCACCTGTTTTTTCCACTTTTTATCCCTCGTGTGATTTTACGGCGATCGTCGTCTCGTCCGGTTGCGAGGCAAGCCATCGCTGTATAAGGATGCTGATAGCAACTCCGAAGGGGAGATCTCCAAAGGTCCACATAATGCCTGCGCCGATCTGCTGATCTTGTAGTGCGGTGAAGCCACCTGGCCCCTGAACAAGGTGAGCATAAGGGGCATAGAGGGATTGCGGGGCAAAGCCAAGCAACACTGCCAGAGCAAAGTTTTGCGCTATAGCGACTCCCAGGTACCCCATACGTCCTAAGTACCCCAGGCGGGGACGGAGTGGATAGGATGGGATCACCTGCGCCCAGAAAATGATACTCACAGCAAGAAAGGTCGCGTGCTCGCACCAGTCGTGAATAGCACCATTTGTCAGGGCAAGATCGTAGAGAGGAGGCCAGTGCCATATCCATGTGCCGATAATCAGAAGCGCGCACGCTATCACCGGTTGTTGCAGCCAATGCCCCACGCGGAGGAGGACGCGCCTGGCTGTAAGCCTTGTAAATACCTTCACGAGCCTCCGTAATTGGCGTGGCAACCCCAGCCACAGCGGGAGTAGCGGAGCGCCCGCCACAAGCAGCGGGGCCATAACGACCAATAAGAGCAGATGCTGGACCATATGAACCCAGAAGAGCCGACCAGAGAGTATATCGACGGGAGCGGAGGACGCCAGCAGGAAGACAAAGATCGCGCACTGGAAATAGATGCCCCGCCAGAACCAGCTATTCCACTGATAGACGCTGGTACTGGCGGAGGACATCCTGGCCCTGGCAGCCTCCTTCACCAGCTCATGCTTTATGAGCAAACGCCAGCCACGGAAGTACAGAATTTCGGCAATAAGACATCCAAACAGCACAACGGGTGGAAAGGGCCACCCATTTGCATCAGCCCAGATGTTCATTACAGCACCTCCGTACGCTAGCAGCTTTCTATCAGACGGCCAGGCTAAACAGCCACATTAGCAGGCCCGCGATCACTGTGTAGTACCACCAGTAACCGACGACCTCAACGATGTAACCGCGCTCAACCAGTCTACCATTTAGGATGCGCCCCAAAACAAGGAGTCCAATAATCGCTCCCAGTAGGAGGTGGAACGCCGAATACCATGCAAGCAGCAGAAGCATACTCGCGTAGGCATGGAAAGGACTGGCATATTTCAGACCCACGCTTACCCAGATCTGGCCCGCCAATGCAATGATCATGAGCGCCCAGGAAAGAATGAAGAACACGCGTTGACCGACATCACCGTTCTTACGCACTCCGCGTTCCCACCAATAGTAGGCGAGTCCGCTCAGCAGCAGAGCAATAACAGCCAGCAGGCCAGGAAGGAATGCGGGAGACGGATCGCCCCCTTTGAACTGGCCCAGCACATTGAGCGCGCTCAGGTAGCCACCCGCGGCCAGAATGGCGACGATCGACAAAGCATCCGATATGATGAGCATCAGCACGCCAGCTCGCGCTCTCCCAACCTGAATATGAGGCTCAATGTGGTGCATTTGCTCCAGGGCTGTATTCATCAATGTAGCTCCTTTGGTCCACTCTCTGGTTGTGACTGCGTTGGTGCAGGGACTTCTATGGCATCAGCATCCTCTGGCTTAAACAGACCAAAACCTTCGTCTGCCGGTTCAGCCAATCCGTACTCGTAGGGCGTGGAAGTCACCACGGGCAACACCTCAAAGTTCTCAAGGGGCACGGGTGTTGGAACCGTCCACTCAAGCGTCTTGCCGCCCCACTCGTTGGCCTCAGCGCGCTCGCCGCGCACGGTCGCGGTAACTACGTTGTAGATGAGCGTAAAGACCGAAAGCGCGATCACGATAGCAAACAGGCTGGCGATCAGATTGGGGATCGCATAAGCGGGCGCGACATTCGCCGACCAGCGCGGTTCGCCCTGGAAGCCCGCGTAGAAGAGCGCGAGGAACGTGCCGAGGAAACCGATTTCAAAGAGCCAGAAATGCAGCACACCCAGCGAGTGGTTGAGGCGGCGTCCCACCATTTTCGGGAACCAGTAGTAGAGAGCGCCGAAGAAGCCGAAGACCATACTGCCCACGAGGGTAAAGTGGAAGTGAGCCGTGACAAACATGCCACCGTGTAAGATTTCATCGGTAGGCAGGTCCGCCAGGTAGATGCCTGTAATACCGCCGATGACAAAATTTACCAGCATGCCCGCCACAAACAGCAGTGGGACCGTAACCCAGATCTTGCCGCGCCAGAAAGTGCCGATGAGGGCGAGAAAGAAGAAGCCGGTGGGAATAGAGATCAGCTCTGTATCAAGCATGTAAGGGCCGTTCAGGGCGGAGTTCGATCCGCTCGTATACAGATGATGTCCCCAGACCAGCACGCTCAGTAAACAGATAGTGATCAAGCTGCCAACCAGCATGCGACGACCAAAGATCGTTTTGCGCGAAAAGACTGCTGTTATCTCGGCGGCTACCGCCATGGATGGCAGCGCAACCACGTATACTTCGGGATGGCCCATAAACCAGAACAGGTGCTCATACAGCCAGTTGCTACCGCCATAGGAAGCGATAAAGAAGGATGTATGGAAGATGCGGTCCGTCAGGACCATCATCTGAGATACGATGAACGAAGGAAACGCTGTCAAACCGAGTATGACCGAGAGCACTACACCCCAGACAAAGATCGGGAGTCGTGCCAGGGTCATGCCTTTGGTGCGCAGCACGAGCACTGTTGTGACTATATTCAGCGCCGCCACAGTGGTTGAGATGCCAAACAGGATGATGGTGAGGCAGTACGCGTCCATGCCGGGCGTTAATACCTGGTCAGCCAGAGGCGCGTAGCCGGTCCAGCCAGTTGGGAAGCCACCAAGGAACAGGGTAGAAAAGAATATAGGAATGGCGGAGAAAAGCAGCCAGTAGCTCAGCGCGTTGAGCCGGGGAAACGCCATGTCACGCGCGCCAATCATGATGGGCAGCACGAAGTTCCCGAAGGGACCGCTGACCATGATGATCGTGGCCACAATCATCATAATGCCGTGCATACCCACGATCGTATTGTACGTAGAGGGCGTAAAAAAGAGCGCTCCTGGCACTGATTGCTCTAGCCGGATCATAAAGGCTCCCATCGAGCCAAAGAAAAAGAGGACAAACGCTGTTGCCAGGTATTGCATGCCGACGACCTTGTGGTCGGTGGTATAGCGGAAGTAGCGCCAGAGGCCCTGACCGTGGCCCGCGATCGCTAACTCCTCAGCGGCTGTTGCATCGCGACGCGCAAAGCCCCACTTCCAGACGCCGTTGAAGGCTCCGATGCCGATGAAGAAGAAGATCGTCCAACCTATATCGGTAGCCACAATGATTGCATCGAGGTTGGCTGGCTGGTCAGCTACCTGCATGTGGGTCGCGATGATGTTAAGGACTATAGCACCCATAACGCCGAGTACGATGCCAGAAATTACGCTCGGAAAAAGCTGGTTCAGGAGACTTGAGCGTCTAGTTTGAACCTGAATCATGGATGCCCTCCTTGACTGACTATCCAGGAACTGAAATCCGAATCACTGACCACATTTACTGATGACCACATATAGGAATGATACAGCCCGCACAGTTCCACACAGACCACGGAGTATTGCCCGATCCGGGTGGGTGTGGCGAGAGGTGTTGTGGTCACTTCTCCTGGATTAGCGTCCACGCGTATTCCCAGCGCGCGGATTGCAAAGCCGTGCAGCACATCCTTTGAGGTGACATCGAACTCAACCGGGCGATTTACCGGAAGTTCAATGAGCTGACCCTGGCTGGATGCTCCATACTGCGGATAGTTAAAGGTCCAATCCCATTGCTGCCCGGTTACCTGCACCACAAGGGGGTTGATGGCTGCCGAGGCCGTTTGCTGATAGAAGGCAAACATGCCCCAGATGACAAGAAACAGGCAGAGAGCTCCGGTGACGCCCATCCATCCAATCTGGAGACCCGGCCTGGGCTTCAGTGGGATCGCATCCTCCGTGGGCCGCTCCTTGACTCTAAATACAAGCATACTATAGCTGAGGAAGACAAAGACGAACAGGGCTACCGGTATAGCCAGGTCGGTAAACACTACCAGCGTGAAGTTAGCCGCGCTGTCAACATCGCTTGCCGGCGTTGGCAGCAAAAATGGTGACAGGATGCCCCACACTATAATCCCAACGATAGAGAGCACCACCCAGATAGTGAGGACACGGCGTATGTGATCGGGTTCCTTGCGTACCGGCGAAGCGCCGCCGGTGTTTCCCTCGATGTTGGCTTCAGACATCTTACCCCCTTAATAATTTGCAACCTTCAACGTTCCAGCCATGTAGCCAGTGGTAGACATTGGTCCGCCAAAACCATAGGGTGGGTTGCGCGCCAGCGTGTCCCCACAAGGGTCGTAGCAATGCCAGATGTACGATTCAGGTGCTCCCGTATGGAATTGGAAAGAGATGATGTTGGGCTTTGGGTAACTGTTGCCCGCGATTGTCACGGCGTCAGGGGCGTCATCTGCAACCGCGACTACAGGAACGCTGACGAACAGTGGGCTGGTGGAGTCGGGCGTTGATTGGAGGGTGAATGTGTGGGATACATTCGTTGCGTCAACCTGGCTCATGGGTTTATTGTTGACCATCTCGATGCCCCCAACCGTTCCACGCACCTGTCGGAAATAATCGTTGACTAAGATAGTTGCGCCATCGTAGTTCTGAATGACTACGGTGATGGTGCTGTTCGGAGGAACCTCAAAGCTGGTCATTGGGCAGTAGCTTACCCAGTCGATTTGTGGTTCTCCCTCGGTGCTGTGGCATACGTGACTGTCGGGGAAGGTGGAGAGCGTGAGTGTTGCACTGTTCGGGCCGGTTTTCTGGGCCTGCAACACATTGGTTTCGTAGCCAAGGCTCCCTACTGAGCGAAGCCCTAACCAGATACCGGCGATGACGGCAAAACCTAAAACGATCGTTACTACAATGCCGATGAGAGATACGGATGAACGTTGTTTCAATGCAGTCCTCCTTGTCTGCGATGAGAACGCAAGAGCCGACAGATGTGCTCTTCTCCCAGTTGCCGGTTCGCGACTGTGCCTGCATACTGCGCACCAGTTGGCTATCTTCTGTTAAGCTGCCGTAGCTCCGATATCCACTGCTGCTAAAACCCCGTCGATTTTCTGAACCCTTTGCTCCGTTTAAAAAAGAAAAGGTTAAGCAAGCTGCAGAAGTCCCGCTCTTGCCTCATGCATGGTGTGCGCTATAAGCATATCATAAAATCAAGTATTTGAGAATATCAATTTAACCCTCATTTAGAAAATTGCTATCCTGGCGCGGAATATAGGGACTGAAGGGCGTAAAAATGGCACCTGACGAGGAACGTTTTCCATTTTTTCTCGTAATTGCAGATAAAACTCATGCGTTGTAAAATAGCTTCTAACGAGGAAGCAAGCCCTGTTCGGGTAAATAGAGCTTGCTTTGTTTCTAGTATAAATTCATCAGAATTTAATCTAGCTCCACAGTGTAGGAGCGAGCTTTTAAGCACTACTATTGCTTATAACTCATCAGTAGGGATGGGCCTTGCGTCCATCCTGGTGCCCACGCTCCCAATGGCGGACCGGATGGATGCAAGGCCCATCCCTACTGATGCTTATTTGAACGCCAGAAGTAAGGGCAAAAGGTTTCTGCGCCCTTTTTATCTTGTCCTTATGATCGAACCTGAGTATACTGGGGAATGGGCGGGAGTCGCGGGGCTCTAGTATATTAGCAGGTTGCCTGACATGTGTTGAAGGGAAACTTTGATTGTGATTTTTATTTTACGTGTATGTTGTTACCGCTTATTCTTTTTAATTATACTGTTGTTACTCATGCTATGCTCGTCTCTGCCAGCTCGCGCGGATGGTGGCGCTCCTCAGCTCGCCTATGTGGCGGGGGCGGGTCAGGGGATCAGCATTATAGATATCGCGCAACGGCGGGTGACGGGGACGATTGCCGTGACCGGGAACGCGCACAGCGTATTGCTGAGTCCCGATGGGCACGCGCTCTATGTGACACAACCGGTCGCTGGCAAGGTTGCGGTGATCGCGGCGAAAACAGGGAAGACCATCTGTACAGTCAGCCTGCCCGGTCAACCGTCGCTGCTGGCACTCAGCCTGGATGCAACGGTCCTGTACGCGACGGGCCAGGGAGATAGCAGCGTGCGCGCCCTTGATCCCACGACCTGCGCGGTCAAACGTAGCTTCGCAACGCGTGAACCCGTCTATGGGTTGGCGGTGGCCGCGTCGACGGCGGCTGACGCCACGCCTTCAACTCCCAACCAGCTCTGGATTAGTGGCAATACGTCACTGACAATCTTCGACGTGACTGGACACCTGCTTGGCTCTGTGCCCGTTGCTAGCGGCCCACAATATATCAGTATTCCCGGTGGTTTTACCGCGTATGTGACCACGCGCCAGGGGACCGTCGTTGCCGTTGATCTGAATACGCGGCGGGTGATCCGTACACTGCTCAGCGGAGGACAATTTGGCCCAATGGACTACGATGCGAACACCGGCGAGGTGTATGTACCGGATAGGCAACACAATCTGCTGGATGTGCTGGCTCCTATCACGATAAGTACTCCTGTAATGCCTCGGGAACCCACGCGGCTCTTTCACCTGGGTAGCTCCCCGCAAGCGGTCGCCATCACCAGCGACGGTCAGCTTGGCTTTGTCGCCCTCGCCAACGGCCAGGTAGTTATGCTGGACATCCCTGGACGCAGCATAGCCACCAGTATCGCGGTCGGAGGTACCCCGCATTTCATCATCACTGGCCTCTATCCGCCTGTGAACAGCCCTACGGTTACTGCGCCGCAGACTACATCTCCCGCGCCAACGGCACCGTCCAACAACCGCGTCCTTCTCATCATAGTAGTCGCCGTAGCAGGAACACTCTTGTTAAGCGTGCTCTGGCTCTTCGGGCGACGCTCAGCACGCAAGCGCTTCTAAATACAATCATACACTATTAGCGGCACTTCATGCTCTTAATAAGCACATCTTATGTCGCATTTACTCTCCACTTGTGCTTAACGCGTTAAAGTCCTAAATGAGAAATCTCCAATATTTTTCCAATATAATCTCAATGAGACAATGCTATCCTTTCAATGTCGAGAGAAAATCCTCTCCGTCAATGGACAAATTAGTACAAGCAAAGCAATAGCAACATGGAGGCGAATTGACATGATTGACATTAAAACCGTAAAGATATACGAACGGTTGTCTGTACTTTCCCAGCAGGCATACCCCGCAAATACATTCCCAGGCAAGTATGTTCATTGCGCGATCGATGACCTGCGAGACGCGGTGCAGGCTGTTGAAGCATTGCAGGCCATCGGCTATGCTGCCAGAGATATCGCCCTCGTAGCGTGCTGGGATTTCGCGGAGGCGCTTGAGCGCAGTTATCAGCAGCAAGGTAGCCTCACACAGGCGTTCGCGCACTGCATCGATGCTGGCGTTGACGATATGTACCGACAGGAGGCGAGCCGCGGACATCATATTCTTACCGTGCATCTTTCCAGCTTCGAGCAGATAGAGCAGGTACGAAATCTGCTTGCTCCCCATCACGCACATCTGATGAAATATATTGATAGCTGGACGACGGCGGATCTTATCCGCTAAACATGTATGGGCGCGGTTCACACAGGTAAACCGCGCCCTTATCATTAATATCCTGGCCCGACATAAAATATACCTGTGAGCGCGATACAGCTATTTGTGTTGCTGGAGCAGTATTGCCCTTTCAGGTAGTTCCCATCTGACTGCTTCTGCACGGCCCCGTAGAAGTAGAGCGGCTTCTGGCCTTTGGGCTGCTGGACGGTAAAAGAGAAATTGCCCTGCATATCCACGGTTCCGCTCAAGGGATCGATGGCCTGGCTAGGAGAAGTGAACGTCACAGACCCGCTTAACGCGCCATTGCCTTTTTGTTGCACTAGAAATACCGTGATGGCTGCTGATTGTCCTGTCGTATTATCTTGCGTCGATCCCTTATACGTGCCAGGAATGTAAAGGCCATTTTGCACCTTTGGCGTCGGGGTAACGGCGACCGTGGG
>JALYTQ010000148.1 GCA_030854195.1 Chloroflexota bacterium | reverse complement strand
ATTAGAAACGTATATTACACAAAATGAGAATCGCTTTCTCGAAGATCTGAAGGGATGGCTGCGCATTCCGAGCATCAGCGCGCTGCCGGAATATATGCCCGACATGCAGCGGGCCGCTGAGTACGCCGCGCATCAGCTTCAGCAGATCGGATTCAAAGGCGTTGAGGTCATTTCTACACAGGGCAGCCCCCTGGTCTACGGTGAATGGCTGCAAGCTCCTGGCAAGCCTACGCTGCTTATCTACGGGCACTACGATGTGCAGCCGGTCGATCCCGTTGACCTATGGGACTCGCCTCCCTTTGAGCCGACGATACGCGATGGCAATATCTACTGTCGCGGTGCCTGCGACGATAAGGGTCAGACGATGCTGGTCTTCAAGGCCCTCGAAGCGCTGATGACGGTGAATGGTGCTCTGCCGGTGAATGTGCGCGTGCTGGTCGAGGGCGAAGAGGAGAACGGCGGCGAGTCGATCGAGCATTATGTCAAAACATATCCCGAGCGCCTGCAGTGCGACGCGGCCTTTATCTGCGATACGCATATGCCCTCCCCGGATCTTCCGGCGCTGATCTACGGTCTGCGCGGCATTGTGTATACCGAGATCGAGGCTCGTGGTGCCAAACGCGACCTGCATTCCGGCTCCTACGGCGGTGTGGCACCCAATCCTATCCACTCCCTGGCAATTATCATTAGCCGCTTGAAGGACGCGGACGGTCATATCCATATTCCAGGTCTGTACGATAAGATGCATACACCGACGCAGGCGGAGCAGGATTTCTGGCAACACGATCCGCTGCATATCGGTGGGTCGCTCGCCGAAGAGATGGGCGTGAAGCAGCTAACCGGCGAGTCCGCGTATCCTCCACTGCAACGCATCTGGGCGCGCCCCACATTGGAGGTCCACGGCATCGCGGGCGGTTTCACGGGCGAGGGTGCCAAGACGGTTATTCCCGCCATCGCGACGGCGAAGGTCAGCCTGCGCCTGCCACCAGAGCTGGAGCCAGAAGAGGTCTTCACGCTGCTTGAGCGCGCGGTCAAGGATGTTGCACCCACCGGTGTAGAAGTGACGGTGCGTAAGATTCATGTCGGCGATGGCGTGCTTGTCCCACCCGATAGCGCGGCGATGCAAGCGGCCTCGGCGGCGCTGCAGGAAGTGTATGGCAAAGAGCCAGTCCTCATTCGCGAAGGCGGCTCTATCCCCATCGCGGCGCTGTTCGATGAGGTGCTGCACGCCCCGATCGTTCTGATGGGCTTCGGCCTTCCAGACGATAATCTGCACGCTCCGAACGAGAAGTACTCGCTCGCTCAGTTCTTTAACGGCATTCGCACGGTCGCAAGCTTCCTGACAAAAATGGGCCAATAGGGGATGAATTTAGCGAAGGGAGCAAGGGCGATTTTAAGCATTGTCCTTGCTCCCTTCACTAAATGCTATAAGTACCTCTTTTAAGCCATGACTTTTTCCCCATTTTCGGCTATACTTCTTACATAAATCTCCATGTATAGCGACCTCAATTTGTAGTCCGTCCCTCTTGCTAAAAACATATCGGCCCAGCTCCCCTCTCGACATCAGCATATCTGCATGTTACGAGGAGAAAGCCCCTTATGAAAGGGAGATGCTATGCAAGTGAATGGGAAAAGAATCTTCTATCTCGGCTCGTTTGCCACGTTGCTGGCAATTATCCTTGCCTTCAGCCTGAGTTCATCCTCCAGGACCGTTTCCGCTGCGGCGACCGCTACATGGTCCGGTCAGACGACCGATTGGGTCAACGTGCGCACGGGCGCGAATACCAGCGCTTCTATCGCCGTGGTCGACGCCCCTGGTACTACCGTGACGGTCTACGCCACGGTCTCCGGGCAGGTCGTAGATGGCGGGAACGCTACCTGGGACCGCATCTCCAGCCTTGCTAGCGCTCCTCTCTATATCTATGGGGAACTGGTGACCGCCACCACGAGTCCAGTTACCACGAATGCAGCACCCACCAGTCTGGGCAAGGTTATTGTCGTGAACCTCTCGCGGCAATGGCTCTATGCTTATGAGAACGGCCAGCAGGTCTTCAGCGCGGCAGTGATGACCGGTCGCCCTGGACTGGAAACGCCGACGGGTACCTTCCATGTCTTTGCGAAGCTCAGTCCAACGACATTCTATTCGCCGTTTCCCTATGGGTCGGTGAACTGGTATCCGCCGACTTATATCAACTACGCGCTGGAGTTCCTATCTGGAGGCTTCTTCCTGCATGACTCCTGGTGGCATAGCGTCTATGGTCCTGGTACTAATGTCTGGCACTACGATCCAGTTGACGGTTGGCAGAATGGTTCGCACGGCTGCGTAGCGATGCCGCTGAGCGCCGCCGCGTGGCTCTACAACTGGGCTCCGATCGGTACAACCGTGCAGATTACCTATTGATACACTTTGATACACTCCGACGCGCTTCATAAAGCATCTCTACAGATCTCTCACATGAAGCGCGTCTCTATCTGCAAAAACCCTACCTAAAAATAACGATTTTTTCGCAATAAGCAATCATCCATACGGCTGAAACCCCTTTTACCCTCTTGCAAGTATCTTCAATGCGTACTATCATACGGGAACAGGTCATAGATCAGCATTTTATTAGTATTGGAGTTCTTATGAATACACTCCCGTTGCTAGATATTCTCAACTGGGGCTGGCTGCGTATCGGTCCCCCTTACATTTACGTGAATATAGATCCGGTTCTCGTGCACCTGGGACCCCTGGCGCTGCGCTGGTACGGGCTCATGTATGTCGTTGGCATCATTATCGCTTTATGGGTTATCAAGGGCTATACCGAGCGTAAAGGCGTCGATCAGGATATGGTTTATCGCGTCCTCTGGTGGTGTATCGCCGCTGGATTGATTGGTGGACGCCTGTATTTTGTGATTCAGCAGCCCAATCTTGTTTCGTACTATTTCGCCAATCCCATCCATATTATCGCTACCTGGGAGGGTGGCATGGCCTTCTTCGGCGCTATCTTCCTGGGTATCCCGACGCTCATCTGGCGCGCGCGGGTGGAACGCGTTAACCCGCTGGTGCTTATCGATGCTGGCGTGCTCTTCGCGGCTGCGGGTCAGATCTTCGGGCGCATCGGCAATCTTATCAATGGCGATATCGTGGGCTATCCCAGTACCCTCCCCTGGTCTACGGTCTATACCCATCCCGATAGCTGGGCCTGCCTGCCCGGCTCTACGATCTGCAATGTCCCGGTACAACCAGCCGCTGGCTACGAATTACTCACAAATGTCGTACTGCTTCTGTTCATGCTGTACCTGGCTCGCCGCGTGACAAAGCCCGGCGTGCTGATGCTGGTCTACCTGTTTGCCTATGCCATTACACAGTTCTTTCTCTTTTTCGTGCGCGACAACATTTACGTCAAGTTATTCGGCGTGCTCGACTGGCATCTGAAGCAGGCGCAGTGGACCTCGCTCTTCCTGCTGATCTTCCTGATTCCGATCACGTACCTGGTCGCACGCTACTCTAAGCCGGTCCCACGCGGCGAGGTCGCGGCAACCTATGGCATCGCCCAGAAGCCTGTGGAGGATGCGAAGCTGGCCGCGAAGACGCTGGATGGCGAGACTGTGAAGGTCGAGGATGGCGAAATCAAACATATTCCCAGCTCTCAGCTTCCAGCAGAGCCCAAAATTGATACGGTTGAAGATACCGACGTGCCCGCGTCCGAACCCTCCGATGAGCCCGCGCGCACGACTGACATACAAGCAGGGGACGTTCTCCCTGAACAGCCGACGACTGACACGGTTGTTCATACAAAGGATGCTCACCTTGAACAGCCAGTGATCGAAGATGATAAGCCTGTGCCAACAAAGGACACGCTTCCTGAGCAACCGCTACACACGGATACAGTCATACCCCTGGAGGAGCCACTTCCCGAACACCTGGCGGCTACTCCCGCTATGACTGCGCACGCGGAGGACACGCGCCCCGAGGAGGAGACGATTGATCCAGCGGCTCATACTGATGATACGCTCCCAGAACAGATAGCGGATGAACCCGCGCATGCTGAGAATACACCGCTTGACCCGCCAGCGAGGACTGCAACGGACGAGCCTACCCTCCCAGAGCAGCCCGCCACCGAAACTGACGCATCCGAACTACTAGAAGATACTGACCCCAAAATTCCTGCCGTTCGCCTTGATAAGTCAGCACGTAATGGAGGAAACGAACAGCCAGGAGAGATAGAGGATACGGAAGAGGATACGTTCGCGCCACCAATAAGCAAGGAGGAGGATAAGGCGGCGCAAGGCAGGTAAAAAATACCGCTAAAGCGCGCTTTAGCGGTACATGAGTTTGCGGTGCAGAATTGAAATCAAAGTATCGGTTAGTGTCAATATATTCTCGAACTGCTCGCTCTGCTGCTCCAGCGGCAGACCACTGTCGCGCCACTTTGGCACTACATACTGTTCACAGGCGGCGACTTCGCTGCGCACAAGCTGGCGGAGCTGGAAACGGATGAGCGCCGGGAGCGCGATCGGCAGGCCGAGCCCTTCGAGGTGCTGATAGAGCTCCAACAGCAGCAGGTCGTCGCCGCTGAACTGTAGCGCTCCTTCACTTTCAGTGGGGAAGAGTAGTTCCTGCTTCGCCAGTTCGTCGATGCGCTCTTCACTCATGCCCGCTTGTTGCGCCAGTTCAGCGCGTGAGAAACGCGCTCCACTCCCTGTAAGCGAGGGCAGCATGCGTTGCTTGAGCGCCAGGTTCATCTGTACGTCGCCCTGCTGCGCCCGAACCTCTAGCAATTGTTTGATGACCTCTAATGGCTGATTCTGCCGCTCTTTCAATTCGCGGATGATGCCCAGTATCAGCACATGCTCCTGACTGTAATAAGCAACGCGCCCGCGCATGAGGGGCGCGGGCAAAAGACCTTGCGTATTGTAAAAGCGAATCGTTCTGCTGGGCACGCCAGAAAGGTGCGCGAGGTCATCTATACGCAATAACTGCTGTACGTCGCTCTCTGTCATCTGCATCAAGATGCCATCCCTTACTCCATGTTCGCGCTGCGTCTTTCACTACGGCTTCTTCGGCGGCTGCGCGGTCGGTTTCGTCGCGGCGGGCGTCCCTTGCGGATTATTGAGCAGAGCTTTCTCTTCGTCGATCTTGCGCTGTAGTGCTCTCAGATACGATTGGGCACCATCCAGATCGGCGTCGGCGATGGCGTTGAGCTGCTTGGGCATGTTCGTGATCTGGTTAACCCACGATTCGAGCACCTTCTGAATGGCGATGAGCGCGGTATTATCCATGTTAACGGCGATGAGGACATTGCGCGCTGACTTGAATGCCTTGAGCATGGTATTGAGGAAGTCGTTGGTAAGGGTCGAGCCAAATTGGATAACCGGCGAGACGAAGACATCATAGGCGACACGTGTCAATTTGGCGGCTGAGATGGCTGCTCCCAGCGAGAAGCCTTCCATATTTTCCAGGGCTGTCACAAACTCTTTGCGCACATTCTGCGCGCCCTGCTCAACTCCCCTCTGAAATGCGTCTTGTATTTGCTGCTCGACGTTCTGCGTCGCGTTCCCCAGCGCCTGCGGAATTTTGGGACCCAGCTCAGCGGCGGCGATGCCCGCGCCTCCGACGGCAACGGCCCCTATACCAAACAGAAGACCACGGCGCGAGAGCTTGCGCTTCTTTTTGACTCTGCGCCTTATTGGAGCGCGTTCAGGATCTTCCTCGTCATAATAGTATTCGTCGTCGTACTCTTCGTCGTCGTAGTCCTCTTGCGGCTCGGCGGGGCGCACATTTCTTGTGGGAACGCGCGTGGCCATGCCCGCACGCGGGCGAACAGGCAGATCGGACACCCCCTCGGCATACCCCAGCCGCGCATCGAGTGGATCGATTTCATCTTCATAGCCGACATCGTAGCCAAGATCAGGATCTACATCCTCATATGCATACTCTTCGCCCTCTTCCTGCTCGTCAATCAGTTCTCGCGAGGGAGTAGCACGCGGAGGTATAATCCGTCCACTGCGTGTTGGATTGGGTCTGTAGTCTTGCGGCGCTTCTTCGACGTATTCATACCCGGCTTCTTGCTGGTACGCTTCCTCGTTCTCTTGCGGATGCTCGTACTCGCCATTCTCTTCGGCGATGCGTGCCTTAGTGGCAATAATATTCTGGCGCAGGAGCTGTCGGGTTCGGCGTAGATCGGGTCGTTGGGACATCAAGGCTCCGGACTTCGTCACTGTTCCGCCACCCTGTCCCGAACTATCGGGCCGTCCGCTCTGAGTCGGCTGCCCACCCTGGGTATGCAGCGGATCGTATTCGTATCCGTATTGGCGTCCAGGACTCCTTCGATAAGTTCTTCGCTCCGAATAATCCTTTGACATGTGTTCCTCAACTCTCCTGACCTTCGCCGGTCTTCCGCCGACTGACATGGGCGACATGTAATTGCTGGCTACAGGGCGATAGGGCGCTCGCCCTTTATACTCATTTTACATTACCAATTTTGCTACGTCTATATCTTATAACGTAGAGACTATATATCTTTCCTGACAGCCTCAACTCCTGGGACCCTCACTGGTAATAAACTGCTATTACGCCACTTTCGCAGTACACCCCTGCTTCTCTTACCAGCATTACCGCCCATGCCGCTTCTGAAGCGCGCTTAGCACACTCGCTGCTCAATCTAGTTTACCACAAGGCTTTACCAGTTACAACATTTTCACTTTTCCAATTTCTAACTATCCTGTTATTATATCACAGAATTAGAACAAATGATCTTATTTTATTGCGCTATATCCACTTGCATCACAATTTTGTGATATATACGTCCTGATAAGAGATGTTCCTCTTTAAGAGACGTTACCATTGATGCTAAATATCCAGGTTATATATAATACTCAATACGTGTCATGTCTGGATACAATTGGAGGAAAAGATCGCAAACAGGCAAGCACCAGCCAGTTAAGCATCGCAAGCAGCGAGGCAACTCCCCCAAAAGGCGGCGCTGATGACGCACTATGCTATAATGTCCTAAGTGTCGTTGACATCGACCGGGTGAGGAGGTTTTTTAGCATGCCCGCTTCCGAGATGAATGAAGATCAGATGCCCATTGTTGCCTGCATCACGACAGGTATGTTCCAGGAGAATTGCTTTCTCTACGCCTGCCCGCAGACGCGCGAGGCGGTGATTATCGACCCAGGCGATGGGTCCCAACAGATTCTGGATGCGATCAAGGAACTCAATCTGGTTCCTAAATATATTATCAATACCCATGGACATATCGATCATATCAGCGGCGTGGACGCGGTGAGCGCGGTCTACCCCGTTCCGCTCATGATCCACCCCGCCGATGTTCCTATGTATACCGACCCGACGATGGCCGAGATGTACGGACGCAAGGCTCCGCTTGTAAAACGCAAACCCGATATTCTCTTGCATGAAGGCGACCGCATTACCTTCGGTACGCTCGCGCTCGAAGTGCTGCACACGCCAGGCCACACCCCTGGCGGCGTGAGCCTGGTGAGCCGCCCCTACTGCGTCTTTACGGGCGATACCCTCTTCCGCCGCAGCATCGGGCGCACGGACTTCCCCGGCGGCGATTATGGCCAGATCGAAACATCTATTCTCAAGAAGCTGTATACGCTCGATGATGATCTGGTGGTCTTTTCGGGCCACGGCGATCCAACTACTATTATTGAAGAAAAGTATGAAAATCCATTCGTAAGCGTAGAGGAGTAGTTTTGTGTCTAGTATATGCGTTATCGGCACTGGCTATGTCGGCTTAGTCACCGGCACCTGCCTGGCTGATATGGGTAATCAGGTGACATGCGTTGATATCGTGGCAGAAAAAATTGAGAGCCTGCGTCGCGGCGTCCTCCCCATCTATGAGCCGGGCCTGGAGGAGCTGGTTGAGCGCAATGTTCACGCGGGCCGCCTGCGCTTCACGACAAGTTATAGCGAGGGACTGGATAATTGCGAGTTTATCTTTATCTCGGTCAATACTCCTACCAGCGCCAATCAGGGCGGGGCCGATATGCGTTTTGTCGAGAGCGCGGCGCGCAGTATCGCGCAGGAACTCGACCATTATGTCATTATCATTAATAAGAGTACGGTCCCGGTCGGTAGCGGCGATGTGGTCTCGCGTGTGATCAGCCAGCATCTTGCGCGCCCCGATCTGCGCTTCTCGGTGGTCTCCAATCCCGAGTTCCTACGTGAAGGCTCGGCGGTCCAGGATTTCCAGCATCCCGATCGCGTGGTGCTTGGTTCGTCCGAGCCGGAGGCCGCGAATACCGTTGCGCGCCTCTACCTGCCTCTGCGCGCACCTATCGTCATCACCGATCTCTACACGGCGGAGATGATTAAGTACGCCTCCAACGCGTTTCTGGCGACAAAGATCTCCTTTATCAATGAGATCGCGCAGATCTGCGAGCGCCTGGGAGCCGATGTGAAGGAGGTCGCGGTGGGGATGGGCTACGATAAGCGCATCGGTCGCGCCTTCCTGGATGCCGGTCTGGGCTATGGCGGAAGCTGCTTTGAGGCGGATGAGACGGTCTTTACGCTCAATAGCCCCAATGTGGCGGCTGAACGCTTCGATACGCTGTTTGCTAAAAATGGCAAGCCGTTCCAGGGTGATGTGGTGGAACTTGTTCAGCCACGCGATAAACGTGTGCTTGCCTTCGATCTGGAACAGGGACGTCCTGTCCTTGCCGATGTCAAAGCAATCACCCGGCGTCCCTTTAAGGGCACGATGGTCAATATCAATACAACAATGGGCCGTGCATTGCGTGTGACCGCCGATCATCCCGTCGTTTTGTATAGAGATCAGCAGTTCTCGATCCTGCCAGCCGAGGCGGTGGTCCCTGGCGACCAGCTTATGGCCCTGTGCGAGCTCCCCACGGTTGAACAGGCGACAAGCCTCAATCTGATCGAGCTGCTGCGTGATAGCGCGCTAGAGGCGGATGTCTATGTGACACCGAGCGATGAGTCGTTCCGCGAGCAGTACGAACGCTTTGCCTCTTCCATTCCTTCCACTATGCTCAAGTACCCAAACGAGATCAAGCGTCATAACCGTATGTCTCTGCGCCTGTTCCGCTACCTGACCTCACTGCACTTGCTCGATGTTCCCGCCGAGAAGCTGAAACTGTATACGGCGAAGGGCGCGGCAACCATGATTAACGCTGTGCTCCCAATCGACGCGGATCTGCTGCGCCTGTGCGGCTATTTTCTGGCCGAGGGCTACATCTCGCAAGAAAACAAACGCGCGGACGCGGTACGCCAGCGCGTGGGCATCTGTTTCCACGAGCAGGAGATCGCATATACAGCGGATGTACAGCGCATTCTAAGCCGCTGGGGCCTCAAGTTTATTGAACGCCGCGCTACCAATGCCCTGACAACGGTCGTCTCATCGCGTATCTTCGCCTGGCTGCTACGCGATATTCTGCGTTGCGGCACGCGTTCAGAAGATAAAGCCTTGCCGCGCCTGGCCTTCAATGTTGCGTCCGATCTGCGTATGGAACTGATCCGTGGCGCGTTCAGCGGCGATGGCGCTGTGACTACAGTACAGCAGGGCAAGAACCTGATGCTGGAATATGCGACGGTCAGCAAGGGATTGGCGGATGGCATGACGCTGCTGCTGCAAACGCTTGGCATCATCCCTTCTATCCGTAAGCGCTGGATGAACAAATCAACACAGGTGGCGTATATTCTGCGGGTGAGCGGCTACGAACAGATACTTGCACTCAAGAACGCCTTTGGCGATAAGCGCCTCGCGCAGATCGAGGGCGTACTGGCAGGCTACCAGCGCCATATCCAGCCTCATGGCTATGAAAGGCACGGCGCTTTCGCCACGCTCGCCGTTCGCGAAGTGGAGCATACAGAGGTTGAAACGACGGTCTATAGCATGGAGACCAGCACGGGCACGCTGATCGCGGCGTCTGGCTTGATTAGCCATAACTGCTTTCCGAAGGATGTGCGCGCCCTGGCCCACATGGCCGACGAGGCGGGACTACATCCCCAACTGCTGCGCGCCGTCATGGACATCAACCACGATCAGCGCCGCCTGATCGTCACCAAGGTCACGAATATCCTCGGCTCGCTGCGCAACTGCACGATTGGTGTCCTCGGCCTCGCCTTCAAGCCCAACACCGACGATATGCGCGAAGCTCCCTCGATCGACATTATCCGCTGGATCACGGCCCAGGGCGCGACGATCCGCGTGTACGATCCGGTGGCGAGCGAGACCGGACGCGAGGCACTGGCACGCAATGGCGTCCATATGGATATGGTAACGTTCTGCGAGAGTCCATACGAGGTCGCGCAAGAGGCCGATGCCCTGATCGTTGTGACCGAATGGAACGAGTTCAAGTCGCTGAACATGCAGATGATCCGCGAGGCCATGCGCCGCCCGGTGCTAATCGACGGACGCAACATCTACGAGGGTCCAGAGATCGAGCGCCAGGGCTTCATTTATCGCGGCGTCGGTCGCAGCACCAGTCCCGCGCCTTCGATCCTTCCCTCTGGCGATTCGACAAGTGCCATTACCGAGCAGCCCACGCTCGGCCTGGGCGAGGGCAAATAGAGCATGGACGACGAGCCGCTCATCTTCACGCCGCTCATCGGTCAGGCGGGAACTCCGGTTTCCGCCTGGCCCTCCGCGCCGCCTGACGCGCTCGCCGCCGCCTTCCATCCACCGCAGGGCGTCAACATCGCAGTTGGCATCGATATCATCGAAGTGGAGCGCGTGCGCGGGACGCTTGCCCAGCACGGCGAACGCTTCCTACAGCGCATTTACACCGCTCAAGAGATAGAGCAGTGCCGGGGCAAAGCCATCAAGCTGGCGGGCCGTTTCGCCGCCAAAGAGGCGATCAGCAAGGCGCTCGGTACCGGTATGCGCGGCATCTCCTGGCACGAACTTGAGGTCGTCCAGCTGAGCACTGGTCGCCCAACCGTGCGCCTCTATGGCACCGCTCGTCTACGCGCCGAACAGCTCAACTTGAGCGCCTGCGATGTCAGTATCTCCGATCTCGCCCAGTTCTCTATTGCGGTCGCGGTGGCAGTGCAAACCACGCGTACAGCAGATATAAACGAGGAGAAATAGCAGACATGCGAGCACTACTTCAGCGCGTCACGCACGCCAGCGTTACCGTCGACGAGCGCATTGTCGGGCAGATCGACCAGGGACTCCTGATCCTCCTCGGCGTAGGCCAGGACGATAGCGAGGCCCAGGTCAAACCCCTGGTGGACAAAATCGTCAATCTGCGCATCTTCGGCGACGACGAAGGCAAGATGAACCGCTCCCTGCTGGATATCAACGGCGCGGCCCTCATCGTCTCACAATTCACCCTCTACGCCGACACGCGCCGGGGTCGCCGTCCCAGCTTCACCAATGCCGCGCCTCCCACCATCGCTGAACCCCTGGTCGAACGCTTCAAAGCAGCCATCACCTCCCACGGCATTCAGGTTGCAGGGGGCATCTTCGGTGCCCACATGCAAGTCAGCCTGCTCAACGATGGTCCTGTGACTATCTGGCTCGATAGCAAGGACGTATAGCCCTATAGAATTTGCTCCTACTATTGGTATACTTGGGGGTAATGAAGCTACAACATCGTACCCGTACCATTTACGTATGAGCAGTGGACGTTGAGAAGAGGGAAGATTTGACACTGGTTATTGCAGGAAACATACCAGAATGTAACCGAGTCGTAACCCTTTCTCCCTTCTGCTTTCAGCCTTTGGAATCTATACTTAGCATATAAGAGATACATACTTACACACGAAGAAACACACAAACGCACGCATGTATCAGTTGCCTGACGTAGCAAGATGAAGAAAATGATCTTACGCGAAGCACCTGAGAAGCGGAACGAAAAATATACATGAGTCTGGCGGTCTTTACCACAACCGACTCAGTTCGACGAAATAGAGAAAGGCAGAACAAGCTATGACCATCAATTTCTTTCGCCATGCAAAGCAAAACGAGGTAGTAGAGTCCGCTTCTTTGGAGCAGATGGAACTCAGCGACGAGCAACTGGAGCAGGTCTCCGGCGGCTATATCGTCGCAGGCCACAAAGGTGAACTAGATTGGCAGAAGAGGCTCAAGTATGCCCATGAT
>JALYTQ010000012.1 GCA_030854195.1 Chloroflexota bacterium | reverse complement strand
CAAAAATACCACGCTGATCGCGGCCCTCTCTCTTTCTGGCATGGGAGCCGCGATGATCTTGGAAGGATCAGCCAACACGATCGCTTTCGAGGTGTATGTTGAACAGGTTCTGGCACCTAGCCTCCAGGCGGGGCAAATTGTAGTGATGGACAATCTCCAGGCACACAAAAGCGCACGGGTCCGGCTGGCTATTGAAGCGAAAGGCTGTCAGCTCCTCTTCCTCCCTGGGTATTCACCCGATTTCTCTCCGATCGAAGAAGCCTTCTCTAAGCTGAAAACCGCCTTACGACGAGCAGGAGCCAGAACGAGAGAAGCGCTGGAAGAAGCTATCGGCCAAGCATTGCTTACCATCACCGCGCAGGATGCGCAAGGCTGGTTCCAACATTGTGGGTACCTTCTTCCTGATCAAGAAAGGAAGGGTTAAATGAAAGCTCAATCTTTTGGCTCCCCGCTGTAGTAGCTATAATCATACAGCAAAGCAGAAAGGGTGGAGGCACTATAGAGGGCAGATAGACTTTTTTGCTGTCTATGTAGAACAGTTGGAGAAGGTATACTTTGTCCCTGTAGATAAAGTCGGTACAGCTAAAGCAATGTTGAGATTAACGCCAACAAAGAACCAGCAAGAGAAAAACGTACGCTGGGCAAAAGATTACGAACTATAATTTCGCCTAGTTGCTAAAAAGGCTTGACGAGAATAGAACAGTATGATATTATCATTCGCGTCGGGTGACTAGCTCAATGGCAGAGCAAGCGACTCTTAAGTGCGCCCAGCGAGGCATAGTTTCTTCTATCGTGCGCAAGCACGATCTCACTAAGGCAATGTGAGTAAAGGCAGCAACTTACTCTTTATCCGAAAGGTGCGAGAGGACAGTAGCATGTTGTGAAAAAGTCTGTCCAGGTCAAAGTACCAGAGACCGAAACAGGCAGCCAGGTCGTAAATGGTAAAGGCTGATTGCTTGAATCCTAGTCGTAGTGGATTGGTTTCCTCTGAGTATGGTACAAGAACTCAGATCCTGAAGTTATCAATGAAAAATTAAGAGCGTTGATAAAGCCTTCATTCAGGAACAGCCTTCTGGTAAAGAAGGAAATATGACGTACGGGGTACCTAAATACGAAGCGAAGATCCTATGTAACCTGGGGATCGCCTGAGTGCCGTAAGGCATATGGCGACGGAGCACTCATAGTACTCAAACGCTAAGGGTAATGCCTTAGACACGGGGAAGGAGTGCAGGGTTATCTATAAAAGCATCCCTGATGCTGAAAACGATAGCCTGGAGAGCCGGATGCGCTGAAAGGTGCAAGTCCGGTTCGGGAAGAAACGGCGGAATACACTCTCCCTGGAGAATGTGTTGGCTTCTACTTCACTCGCTAGGTTCAGGGTTCGACTCCCTGGTCACCCACTTCTGCCTCCCTCTTGTGTATGAGGGAGGCATTTTTGCATCCTCACGCAGCCCAAAAAGTTCGGGACCCTTGACATCTTCTCCCAAAGGCTGCTAAAATATAAACACAAATTTATAAAACAAATCTTTATGTATAGTCTCAAAAGCGAGGACAGATGAACGACTGGCGCGAACTGAAACTTATGACCAAAGCACTGGGGGATGTAGCGCGTCTCACCATTGTCTACCACCTTGCCCGCCATAACGATGTCACCGTCACGGACCTCACCGCTATGCTGAGCATCAGTCAGCCGCTTGTCTCCTGGCACCTGCGCAAGTTAAGGCGCGCGGGCCTCGTTGAGACGCGACGGGCTGGACGACAGGTCTACTGTTCCCTCAACCTGCAACGTTTTCACCTGTGCCTGCAATGGCTAGAGAACCTGGGCGATCCAGCAATGGTCGTAGAGGCACCGCTCGCCGGAGCGGCGCTCATAGAGGCGGACGCCGCTATACAGGATTGAGCAATGTCCACGCATAAGTATATTCCCATATACCAAAGTGACTATAGTCCTATTCTATTCCGTAAACGTACTCACAGCAGTATTTGTAGGGATAGAGAGCGGTATTCGTCATTTAAACATACCATTACAAAGCGTTAAGCCTGATCTTTAACACAGCTATGATATATTCAATGTGCAGTTTCAGGTTAGAATACAGATCCAACAGAGGTAGAGAAGGAGCTACATGTCAACAACTAGCAGCAACAACGGAATCAGTGTCCCAGAGAGCGCAGCGGCGAGCACGCAGCAGAAGCGCGGACAGATGACGCCCCAACAGGCATTTTACGCTGGCAAACATGGGAAAGCCGATCTGCACATGCATAGCACGTATAGCGATGGCAGCGCAACCATCGAAGAGATCCTTACCCATGTTCAGATGAACACCAACCTGAATGTAATCGCTTTGACCGACCACGACGTGATCGAGGGCTCGCTGCGCGCGCGCGATCTGTGGGCCAGCGGCTCGTATCGTTTTGACTTCGTTGTAGGCGAAGAGGTAAACACAAAAGAAGGACATCTGCTAGGCCTGTTTATCGAGAAGCGTATTCCTCCTGGCCTCAGCATCGAGCGCAGCATCGACCTGATCCACGAGCAGGGAGGGTTGGCGGTCGTCGCACATCCTTTGCACAGGCTGTTCCGTCATAGTTGCCAGCGCGAAGTGATGGACCGCATTCACGCGAACAAGGATGTCTGGCTCGACGGCATCGAGACCTGGAACGCTAGCTTCTGTGGCATCTATGCCAACCATGTCGCCATGCGCGTGAACCGTGAAGTGTATGGTCTGGCGGAGCTCGGCAATAGCGATGCGCATACGGCCAACTCGATAGGCAGCGGCGTCACCTGGTTTGAAGGCACGAGCGCGGCAGATGTGCGCCGCACCATCGAGCAAGGTTTGAGCGCGCCAGGCGGAAAACTGTGGGAGGTTCAGGATTATGTACACTGGGTGCGTTACCTTGTGAGCAAAAAAGGGCGTCAAAGCAGGCGCGAGCACGTCGCCGCCTGATAGGGTCAGCGCTACGAAGTTCCTGTGTCATCTCCCTTCCATGACTTTTGGATAGGAGTAATACACAGGAACTTTTCATAGAGCAAGCAGAAAGCAAACTGGCGTGTAGAAAGCGTCTGTAGGGCCTCTCAGCCTTCATAGGGAGTACTTTAGCAACACTTTTTAGAAAATTGCGCTAAGAATTATACATTTCTCACAAAAAGAGCTAGTTCTATCGGCCCAGGTGTGATACAATAGAGATATGTTTAGCAGACGCATACAGCAGCGAGCCAGACACCTGGTTACATTGATTATGAAACCATTATCTGGACTAGGTGTCACTCCAAATATGTTAACCGTAGTAGGGCTGCTGCTCAGTATACTGACAGCGATAGTGATTGCCCAGGGTAACATTTTTGTTGGGGGCTTGCTGGTGCTTTTTGCTGGCATCTTTGACATGTTTGATGGGGCGATGGCTCGTGTACGTAACGCTGCCACGACCTTTGGCGCATTCTTAGACTCGACACTTGACCGCTATTCGGAAGGGATTATCCTGTTCGGTCTGCTCTATTATGCACTGCAGCACCCTGGCCTACAAGATCCACTCTGGCCGGTGTCACACGAGCAGACGTGGATGATCATCTTCGCATTTATTGCAATGGTCGGTTCATTAATGGTCAGTTATACCAAAGCCCGCGCCGAGGGATTGGGGCTTGAATGCAAAACCGGACTGCTTGCCCGCCCCGAACGTGTCATCATACTGGCTATCGGACTCTTAACCAACACTGGTATCTGGGCATTGGCTCTGCTGGCAGTCTTTGCAAATGTGACCGCCGTGGAGCGCATTCTCTCTGTATGGCGCACAACAACACGCCAGGCTACAGAACAACGAGAAGCGGCTACCATGAACAAACAGGATACCAGCGCGCACAATCGTCAACTGCCAAACACAGTAGGGACGAACGAAATGAGAGAATCTGATGTTCGTCCTATGCGTACAGCCGCCCCACCATTTGGCGGCAGTGTGCATCAAGAGTGAAGACAAACAATAAGACCGAACCGAAGAACAAAAATAGCGCAGCGTTAGAAGATTGCAAAGACATGCCAGGGGCGAAGTCAGAAAAGCCCCGCTTTACGAGATATTCTTGTCCCGCCCATTCACGAGCGCGCGGATACATCGGCATAAAGCTGGAAAAAGGTTAGAAGACGGCCCCGACAATCTTCAGGTGAATATACTCTAAAGGACTACCTGCGCTCCGGTTCGTAGCTACTGAGACTGGAGATCTTAGTGACAACACAAAATACTCATCACGAGCAGAGCGACGTGGATGCAACCGTCGTTGAACATCCACCTGTCCCCGAAAGCACGGTCGATCCCTCTACATCTGAGACCGTTACGCCTGTCGGGACAGAGGTACAGGCTGAAGATGCCCCTTCCAATGGGCCTGCTACCCCTGCAGAGGTACAAGAAGAAGCACCACAGGCGGCACCCGAGTCTCCTGAGGTTCCTTCAACTCAATTAGAGGAACAGAGTGCAGAACAGGGGGCTTCGTTACAGGCAGAGGATGTTACGCCTGAGCCTGCCGCTGCAATTACGACGCCGACCGAAGAGAGCGCTGAAGCCGCCACTGGTGAATCTGCGCCTGCGCCAACCAGCGAAGAGGTCCGCTCCTTCACCGACTTTATCGAGGAATTCCGCCAGGCCGAGGAGGCTCGCCTGAGCGTAGCGCGACAAGAAGGACAGGCGGAGGCATTCCAATTGTTACCTCCCGAAGCTGACGCTCCAGGCATCGCATCACCCGATGCTGCCGACGAGCCGCTTCCTTTTAGCGCATTTCCTGTCGATCTGGCTCCCGAAATACTTGCCATAGAGACGCCGCTGGAGAGCTCGCCGGATCTTCCTACAGCAGTGCAGGAAGAGACGACGCCTGCCACCGAGCAGCCGACGGCTCCCACGACTCTACCGGAACGAGCGGTGTCGCCACTGTTGCGACCGGCGACGCGCCTGCGCCTTCCGCGCCATGGCGTCAATCGTCATAATCGCGATGAGGTGAAGGACAGGCCAACCCCTGAAGCAGCGCCTCAGGTGGAACAGCCTGTACAATCTGCGACCAGCGAGGCCGCTACCGAGCCAGAACAGCCGCGCCCGGCACGCCGCTATCGCTTCGATCGTCCGGCGAACAATGGCGCGACCGGAACGACCGGATCAATACCTGCCGTACAGCCAACCCAGCCACGCACTGAGGAGAATCGGGACTCCCAGCGCGGCCCGGCAGCACGGCCAGAGGTGACGCAAAACGGCGACGAGCAGCAAACGGATGCACCTTCGACAAAACCAACGCTGAGCAATACGCCAGCAGTAAAGCAGATCGCTGAGTCACCTGCACAGAAGCAACCCACAGCCCAGGAGTCACCTGCAACGGAGGCTCCGACAAGCGACCACAATCGCCGTCGCCAGGGACAGGATCGTCACAAAGAGCAGCTAACAGCATCTGCGACCAATGATGCCACTGCGCCTGCTCCAGTGGTTACGGAACCCGCCCCGCAAACGGGCGAAGTTGCGCCCGAGGACCTTCCGCCATTGGAATACGCTGAATTGCAGAAGGCCAGCACGCGCCGACGACGCAGACATCGCACAGGACCCAGCAACGGCCCGGTGACACCTGCAAGCGAGACGTCGCCTATTATTCCAGCACAGCCGACGCCAACAACAGCACCAATCATACCACCAGCGGCAGCAGCCGATGCTCCGACGCCAACACGTCCAGCGGCAGCGGCAGCCGATGCGAACGGCAGTCTGTACTCCATCGTCTCTGGCTACACCGTCAGTCAGATGAACCAGGGCAACGAGACGACTGGACCCTTCATGGGACCAGAGCCTTCGCCCGCGCGCGGCAGCGTCGTTACACGCGATGGCCGCACTACGCGAGCCGAGGCGCAGCGCACGCCGAGCTATACGCCAGGGCGCACGCACGAGGGAGGTTCGTCGGCGGCATCGTTAAATCACTTTGCCAATGTTATAGCGCAGTCGTTTCAGACGCAGACCGATCGTATGGTAGCCGAGCTGCGGCGCAGCAGCCAGGCACCGACTAACGTGTCAGTGACACTGCCACCATTCCCATCGACTGAGCGTGTAGGCGTCTTTGTAGATGTCGCCAACCTGCTCTACTCGGCCCGCACACTGCGTATAGCGGTAGATTTCGGCAAGTTGCTCGACTTCCTGCGTGGCAACCGCCGTCTTGTACGCGCCCACGCTTACTGCCCCACCAGCCCGCAGGCCGGTGATGAGCAGATGTTCCTGCAAGCGGTCAAAGGTCTTGGCTATCGCATCACCACGAAGAACTACAAGACCTTCTCCAGCGGAGCCAAAAAGGCGGACCTGGACCTGGACCTGTGTATGGACGTTGTGCGCCTGGTTGATGGTGGCGCAGTCGACTGCATCGTCCTGGTGAGCGGTGATAGCGACTTTATGCCGATGCTCGACTATTGCTCCGATCACGGTGTGCGCGTTGAGGTTGCTGCCTTCGACGAAGCCATGTCGGCCACTCTGCGCCAGAGTTGCGACCTGTTCATTAATCTCTCCATGCTTGAAGAGATTCGTTCATAGCAAAACCTCTACAATGGGTGGTAATGCCGCGTGCATTGCCACCCATTGCTATTTTTATTGCTCTTCTCTGCGCGCACAGTTCCGGTCCCGTCTGACGGACATGGTGAGAAACGGCCCAGTTTTTACGTATGTAATCGTATAAATAGCCTGCCCTCCCTGGTTCAGCATAATTTGTACAACAAAGGGAGTTTGCGCAGGCGACATCGTTTACACAATCGCGGTCTCGTAGGGGAACAGTGCCCGCTCGCTCCTCCCATCGTGAAGGCAAGCACGCGTTTTTCCTACAGTGACGGGTGCTCAGTAGAAACAGGCGAGCACCGGAACTCTCTTGCCTGGAGAAGAAAGGACCTCACATGCGAAGGTATGGGAACCTGACCATTATCGCATCACTCATCACCATATTTACTATGCTGCTCACTGGATGCGGCAGTAGCACCACTACAAGCAACGGAAGCAGTAGTAGCGGCAGCGGCAGTACAACCAAAACGGCAAAGACCGTCGCTATCGTCACCGACACAGGCGGCATCAATGACCAGGGCTTCAACCAGCTGGCCTACGAGGGCTACACAAAGGCTAAAAAAGAGTTCGGCTATACGGAGAAGCTGATTCAGACGCAATCGGCCAGCGACTATGTAGCCAACCTGACCCAGGCTGCACAGAGCGCGGACCTCGTTATCGCTGTCGGCTTCCTCATGGATAGCGCGATAGACCAGGTAGCCAAGCAGTATCCCAGCAAAGATTTCGCCATCGTCGACGGCTGCGCGACGCCTCTGAACAGTAGCAACTGCGAGACGTTGCCCAACGTGGCACCCCTCTCCTTCAAAGAGCAGGAGGCTGGCTGTCTGGTTGGAGCCATTGCCGGGCAGATGGAGCTCGACGGCAAGAGCCAGGCACCACATCTGCTTGGGAAGAACACAATTGGGGCAGTTGGAGGACTCTCCATTCCGCCGGTCAACCACTACATTGCCGGATATAAGTACTGCGCGCAGAAAGTCGACCCCAACGTAAAAGTGCTTGTGAACTATTCGCAGAGCTTTAACGATACGGCCAAGTGCAAAGATATTGCGCTCAGCCAGATCAACCAGTACCAGGCCGACATCATCTTCCAGGTCGCCGGTGGCTGCGGCATCGGTGCGCTCGATGGGGCCGATCAAAAAGGCGTCTATGGCATCGGTGTAGACAGCGATCAGCACGCCGTCCATAGCAGCGTGATTACCAGCGCCGTCAAGCGCGTAGACACGGCTGTATACGATACGATCCAGGGCTTCCAGAACGGGAAATACAGCAATGCTCCTGCCGCCTTCGATCTGAAAGTCGATGGCGTTGGCTATGCCCCTGTAAGTAACGACGTGCCAGCCAATGCGAAGCAGAAGGCAGAGGACTTCGCGACCCAGATCAAAAATGGCACCCTGACACCGCCCGACACCATCCCCTCCTAAAAAGCCTTTTTAGGAAACAAAAAACGATCTTCGCTTTCACTGCGAAGATCGTTTTTGTTCTTCATAAGGTTGGGAGCGCTCAGGCTGCTGTAGTGATAATCAAACCTGCGAGCAGAGCGGTACGAGGAGCGACGCTACTGACAAGGATGTATTCATCGGGGCTATGGTCGAGACCGCCGACGGGGCCAAGCCCATCAAGCGCGGGCAGTCCGAAGCTATAGGCATAGTTCGCATCCGAGACACCGCCTGTGAGCGCGTGATTTACAGAAAAGCCCATCCATTGCGTTATCTCCTGAGCGCGATGCACCAGTGCGAGATTTTCTGGCGAACACACCATAGGATCGCGAAAATCCTCCTGCGCCTCTAATTCCAGTTGCACCCCTGGTACGCGCCTCATCTGCAACATCTTGCGCCACAATTTTTCCGTCTCTACCTTATCAAAAGTATTGAGGAAGCGCATATCGAAGCTTACCTCAGCATAATCAGGTATGACATTGATGGCCGTGCCGCCTGAAATCATGCCAGCGCTGATCGATACGCCTTCGCGCCAGCCGTGCAGGCTCTGGAGCTGAACCGTCTGGTGAGCAAGTTCTAAAATGGCGTTGGCACCCTTCTCCGGCTCAACCCCAGCATGGGCGGAATGCCCATATGCCTTCAGCTTATACCAGGAGCCACCCTTACGCGCGCTCACCAGGTCGCCATTGGCCCGAGCCGCCTCCAGCACGAACATACCCTCGCAGCCTTCGCTGGCCCACTGGATCGTATCCTTGCTGTGGCGCTCGCTGATCTCTTCGTCCGAGACGCAGAGGATGCGTATCTCGCCGAAGGAGCGGTAGTTCATGGCGACCAGAGCCTCGATGGCGTACACGGCTGAGAGGATGCAGCCCTTCATGTCGCAGACGCCGGGTCCATAGATGGTATCACTCTCGACGCGCACAGGACGCGCGGCGGCGGTCCCAACGGGATAGACAGTATCGATATGGCCCAATAGGAGAAGCTTCCCCTCGCCCTCGCCCCGCATCACTGCATACACATCGTTCCCCCAGTGCTCGTTCTCGATAATGGTTGCGTCCATACCCAGCCCATGCATACGCCTCGAAAGATAGAGGGCTACTTCATCTAGACCTGCTTTATGGTAAGTGCCCGAATCAATTGCGCAGAGGTGACTTAGTTCCTGGATATACTGTGGCAGACGCTGCTGTACGTATGCCTCGATGCTGGTGACTAGCGATTGCGTTAGTACTGATGATTGTGTTACTGCTGGCGATTGTACACGCATAAATGACAACTCCCTATGAAGATGAAGTACTGCACTACCACCCCAGAACTGGAATTAGCACAGCCGAATGATGATGAGAATCATCTACACAACGATTCCAAAGTTCCTGTTACCTCTTAGTAAAAAAGAAACATCTGTGTAATAAAAAAAACGGAACACCGATAGTAGCGGCGCTCCGTTTTGAGTAACGTATTGCTCATCCACCGAAACGCGCTTCGGTACATACAAAGCCAAGAAGCTCCAGCCAATACTGGAGCCGGGTCATCAGAAAGATATATATGATGTCAGTACGTCGTTGTTTCACTTGTCATCCAAATGTTACTGTTTTTTTACAACTTCATTACAATAGGTTATACATGTACCTTTTTTGTTTGTCAAGGATAAAGGACCTTTTTGGAATTACTCCCCAAAAAAGGTGTGCCACCAGTCCTGCCAGAAACTCTGCTTCTGTACGCTGTGACTGTTCTTCTGCGCGCTCGCCTGTTTGCTATCATTGGCATTGACGACGATGACGACGTGGTCGCCCGGTCGCGCGAAACCGAGTTGCTGGCGCGCCTCGCTCTCGATAACGGCAGGGTCCTGGTAGTGTTGAGCCGTCTGAACAAGGCTATCATGCCGGACCTGCTCCTGCCTTAGTTGCTGCTGCGCGAGCTGAACTTTTTGCTCTAGCTGGCTATCTGACCACGCCTGCACCAGCGATCCCAGCAGAAAGGCGACACAGACCAGTCCGGTAAACCATAAAATCGTTTGTGTAAATAATGAGTAGCGCCGGGCACGGATGCGTCCGGCAGTCTCCTCCATTCCGACTGCTGATGTGACGTTTGCGCCTTCGGAATGCGAGTGATGACTCTTTGACCTGCTCTGCACTGCATACCCTCTCTCTAAAATACGGTTTAAACTTTCTATAAGTATCACTTCTTCTATTTTACAACATAAGCATAATAGATACGTGCCTGAAGTGTAACAAAAGTGTGACGCCCTTTGAGCGCAAGCAACAGGCCGTGTAGTGATACTAGACTTTTATTGTTACTAGTATATACGCTCACTACATAGAAAAAGTGACTGTTATCTATTTCACTTTTGGTAGGAAAAGGGGAAGGGGGAAAAAGGTGGGAGCGAAGCGGAGAGATGATGCGCGGCTGATTCTCCGCTTCTTCCTAATGCATGTGGAGGACGAGCATACCCATGAGATCAAAGCCGGTGAGCATAAACATCAGCGCGAAGCAGGCGAAGATCGTGATGCGCTGCTGTACGTTCACATTCAGGAGGAGCCCTTGTGGCTTATTCTGGACCTGTATGGCCTGGCACTCAACAGTGTCATTATCGTGCGCGCTCGGTAGCGACTGACTGATGCGGTCCAGGCGCGGATGCAGTGCAAGCAGGCGGTCACTGATGGCCTCTTCGAACGAGGTGTGCAGTTCTTCCTCGTCCGCTCGCTGGAACATAGGCTTTACGACTGCTGTGGGCACTGTCGCATATGTGTTTTCGATATCTGTGATAACTTCCTGGACAAATTTTTCATCGAACGCTGCAACGTCTGTGTCGACTGATCTCCATAATGTACAGTTCATTTTCGCTACCTCCTTATTAACCTATTCTCTACACGAGAAAGCTTACCGGAAATAAGACAGTACCACATGGGTCAAACAACCCATATTGTGCTCAACTTCAGCGCCCTAAGAAAAATCTAATCCCTTCGTCAGCAGGAATTAATACACTGAGAAGGTTCTAATATGCTTATTTCTACCAGGAGTGACTCTCCAGGATACTTACAGGATGCCTACAGGGTGTCTACAGGGTACTTACGAAAAATGACTTTGTAAGATTCCTTCGCTCTGCCCATTACTATCGGCAGGGTTTTCATAAACTTAAGAGCACACAACAAATATTTTGCGTACGACACTATATTCCAGTTTATCTATCTATTATGAGAGGGATAAGTGAAGGAAGTGCCAATATGTATATGACGGTTGACAACTGGGGCATAAGGCCGTATGATATGCAGTAAGGTAACTTTTCAGTGCTCCTGTTTTGGTTCCTCGCGGTTCCCGATGGGGTGGCATCTGAAGAGGTGCTAACAGTGAGACGACTGGAACGAGGTTTCCGGGTATGCACCCGCTGGAATGGTGAGCAGGATTTCAGGGATAAAACTTGGATAGGCAATGCGCGCTCTTGACATCAGCTTATGCATGTGGTATGGTTTTGCTAGCCCCAAAGATACGTGCCACGCCACCTGCAATTTCCACGGGGACAGAATTGATAAGGGTGGAGTATACTGTCTTTGGTACTCTGACTGGCACCTCTTACATTCACCAGAACAACCTGTTGCCACATGTCTTTCAAGCAGGGTGTTTTCCGAAAATACCCTTATGTTAATGTATATTCCCACCATACTATCTAGCTTCATCGCAGAAAGGAGATTGGGCGTTTTCCTCACATACGTGTTTCGCCCAACGCAACGTGAATATAGCTGAGTTAGAAACAAAAACTTTACCGGAGCTGCGCGATCTTGCTCGCGACCTCGAACTCTCCGGGTACAGTGCCCTCAAAAAGCAAGACCTCGTCTTCAGACTTCTTCAGGCCAATACCGAACAGCAAGGGAACATCTTTAGCGCCGGTGTATTGGAGATCGTGGAGGATGGGTTTGGATTCCTGCGGCAGGAGCGTTTCCTGCCAGGCAATATGGATGTGTATGTCTCGCAGTCGCAGATCCGTCGCTTCGGACTACGCACGGGGGACATGGTTTCCGGGCAGGTGCGCCCGCCTAAGGATAACGAAAAGTACTATGGGCTGCTACGCGTCGAGGCAATTAATGGCGTAGATCCCGAAGTCGCGAAACGTCGTCCCCATTTCGATAACCTCACTCCTATCTTCCCACTCAAAATGTTCAATCTTGAGACGACTGCTTCAAACATTTCTGGTCGCATTGTGAACCTTGTCGCCCCCATCGGGCGCGGACAGCGCGGCCTGATCGTCTCTCCTCCAAAAGCTGGTAAGACGATGCTGCTGAAGTCGATCGCGAACTCCATCACGGAGAACTACGACGATGTGCATCTGATGATTGCCCTGATTGGCGAGCGACCGGAAGAAGTTACCGATATGAAGCGCTCCGTGAAGGCGGAGGTGATCAGTTCGACTTTCGATGAGCCGACAGAGGCGCACACACGCGTCGCGGAGATGGTTCTGGAGCGCGCAAAACGCCTGGTCGAGGGCGGACGCGATGTGGTGGTCCTGCTCGATAGCATTACCCGCCTGAGCCGCGCCTATAACCTGGCGGTGCAGCCGAGCGGGCGCACACTCTCCGGTGGCCTCGATCCAAGCGCGCTCTTCCCCCCCAAGCGCTTCTTCGGTGCCGCGCGTAAGATCGAGGACGGTGGCAGCCTGACCATTATCGCTACGGCCCTGGTCGAGACCAATAGCCGTATGGACGATGCGATCTACGAAGAATTCAAGGGCACGGGCAATATGGAGCTCGTCCTGAACCGCAAGCTTGCCGAACGTCGCGTCTTCCCCGCCATCGACATCTCCCTCTCCAGCACGCGCCGCGAAGAATTGCTGCTCGACGAAAAGACGCTGCGCGCCGTGGTTGTCATGCGCCGTATGTTCTCTACGTTGGCCGATCAGCGCGGTCTGGAGGCAATGGAGGCGCTGATGCAGCATATGTCCAAGACGAACAACAACATGGAGTTCCTGGCGACTCTGAACAAGAACATATTCTAATACTTATTCCGAACACCAACGCCACTGCCGTGGCTAGCGCTCCGCGCTCAGGTGTTCGGAGAAGTAGTAGCATTCTGTTGTCTCTGTGCCCTGAAAACGCCTCCCGCCTGTAAGTTGGAGCGTGGACAGGGCACATTGCGTATTGCTTGAAGGAGGTTGTATGGCGGCGCAGAACTTTCAAAATTATATCGGCGGCAAGTGGCAGGACGCGCAGGATGGAGAAACTTTCCCCAACTATAATCCGGCGACCGGCGAACTGCTGGGATATTTTCCGCTTTCACAGCAGGCCGATGTCGACGCGGCGGTTGCGGCGGCACGCGGGGCGTTCAAGAAATGGCGTCTCGTGCCAGCTCCCAGGCGCGGCGAGATCCTCTTTCGCGTGGGCGAGGTGCTCATCCGCCATAAAGAGGAGCTGGCGCGCATTATGACGCGGGAGATGGGCAAGGTGCTCAAGGAGACGCGCGGCGATGTGCAGGAAGGCATCGATATGGCCTACTACATGGCGGGCGAGGGGCGGCGGCTCTTTGGCTATAGCGTTCCCGTCGAGCTGCCAAACAAAAGCGGCCTCGCTCTGCGCGATTCCATCGGCGTCGTTGCCTGTATCACGCCCTGGAACTTCCCCGTCGCGATTCCCACCTGGAAGATGTTTCCCGCGCTGATCGCCGGTAACACGATCGTTTTCAAACCCGCGTCGGACACGCCCCACAGCGCGCTGCGCCTGGTTGAACTGCTTTACGAGGCCGGTCTGCCGGAGGGTGTCGTCAATATCGTCTTCGGAGCGGGTGCGACGGCGGGCGAGGCGCTCTTGCAGCATCCCGATGTCTCCGTGATCTCCTTCACCGGCTCTACCGAATCGGGCCGCCACGTTGCTATTGAGGCCGCGAAATCGCTCAAACGCGTCTCGCTGGAGATGGGTGGCAAGAACGCGGTGATCGTGCTGGATGACGCCGACCTGGATCTGGCGGTCGAAGGACTGCTGTGGAGCGCCTATGGAACAAGCGGGCAGCGCTGCACCGCCTGTAGCCGCCTGATCGTTCACAGGGCCGTGCAGGACGCGCTACTGGCGAAGCTGGTGCCGCGCATCGAGCAGTTGCGCCTGGGCGATGGTCTTGACGAGCAGGTCGACGTTGGTCCCGTTATCAATAGCAAGCAGCTTGAGCAGATTCATCAATATACGGAGATAGGCCGGGCAGAGGGCGCGACGCTCGTGACCGGTGGCGAGGTCGCGCGCGATGGCGAGCTGGCGCGGGGCAACTTCTACCGTCCCACGCTCTTCAAGAACGTCGCCGCCAACATGCGCATCGCCCAGGAAGAGATCTTCGGGCCGACGCTCTCCGTCATCGCGGTCGACTCGTTCGAGGAGGCCATCGAAGTGAACAATAACACGAAGTACGGCCTCTCCAGCTCCATCTACACGCGGGATGTCGATCGCGTGCAACGCGCCATGCGCGACATTACGACGGGTATCCTCTACGTCAACTCCGGCACGACGGGGGCCGAGATCCAGTTCCCCTTCGGCGGGACGCGTGGGACCGGCAACGGACATCGCGAGGCGGGCCTCGCGGGCCTGGATGTCTTCACGGAGTGGAAGGTGGTGTATACGGATTATAGCGGGAGGTTGCAGAAGGCGCAGATCGACGAGTAGTCGGGCGCGCTTTATAACCAACGCCACCGTCCCACGCGCAACGCCAACAAGACGCCGAACGAGACGGCGAGCAGCACCACAGAGATAGCGATGGCCTTGTCGAGGTCGCTCTCGGAGGCGATGTAGACGGCGATGGGCATGGTCTGCGTGGTGCCGGGATAGTTGCCAGCGAAGGTGATGGTGGCTCCGAACTCGCCCAACGCGCGCGCCCAGGTGAGGCCGATGCCAGAGAAGAGCGCGGGCCGGATGAGGGGCAGCACGACGCGCCGAAAGGTATAGAATGGCGAGGCGCGCAACGTATATGCCGCCTGCTCGTAGCGACGGTCCAGCTGCTCCAGGCCCGCCTTCGCGCTATTGACGAAGAAGGGCGCGGAGACGAAGGTCTGCGCCATGACGACCGCGACGGTGGTGAAGGGGATCGTGATGCCAACCAGGTTGAGATAGTACCCAAGCAGACCCACGCGGCCAAAGGTGAGCAGCAGGGCGACGCCCGCGACCACGGGTGGCAGCACGGTCGGAACCGTTACCAACGTCTCCAGAAATTGACGCCCAAAGAAGTTTGTGCGGGCCAGAACGTAGGCCACGGGGAGGCCAAAGATTACGGAGAGCAAGGCGCTCAGCGTCGTCGTGACCAGGCTGAGCTGCAACGCCTGAAAGATGTCGGGCTGCAAAATCTCGTTCCAGACGGAGGCAGGCGGCTCGTGAAAGAGCAATGAGGCGAGCGGAACAGCGACAAAGAGAAAAAAAGTAGCCGCCAGGAAACCTACAAGTATCCTGGCAGGCCAGCGCGACCAGAAGGTAGCGGGTGGAGACGGTTTGCCATCCTCCGCTGCTGAAGCGGAGGATAAAGCTTTATCTGTAACGCGTCCCATACTCACCTGTCCTGTTTTTCGCTGAACTTCCTATGCCGTCGGCGGGAGGAAACGATACTTGGTCAGCACGGCCTGCCCGTCAGATGAAAGAATGTACTGCACAAATGCCTGCGCCTGCGTCGCCTGGGTAGAGCTCTTCACCACGGCGATCGGATACTGCGCAATAACGTTGAACTGGTCGGGAATGTCGATCATCGTGACTTTGCTGGCGACCGCCGCTGTGACATCGGTGCGGTAAACAATACCGGCGTCAGCTTCGTCCAGTTGCACCTTATTGACCACGGCGGTAACGTTCTCTTCCTCTGAAACGAAGTTCGCCTTCACGGCACTCACGTAAGCGGGTCCGTATTCCACTGATTTTCCCATCTTGTCCAGCACCTGCAAGGCATATTTGCCGACCGGCACGCTGGGTGCCGCGACAACGATCTTTACTCCCTTGTTCGCCAGATCCTTGAGAGAAGTGATATGGCCGGGATTGCTCGCCGGAATGATCACCGCCAGTCGGTTCTTCGCGAAGATCGACTGGGTACCGACCAGGCCAGGATCGCTCACTTTCTTCATATTCGCCAGATCAGCGGAGGCAAAAACGTCGGCCTTTGCACCGTTGATGATCTGCTGCGCGAGCAACTGCGATCCATTGAAATTATATGTGATCTTGACCGATGGGTGCGCGGCCTGATACTGCGTAGCAATCTCTTTGAATGAGGCCGTGAGCGACGCCGCCGCGAAGACGTTGAGCGTCGTCGATGAAGCTGTCGGAGTCGCGCCTGTAGGAGTACTACTTGTTGAGGTACTGCCACCACCACCGCAGGCCGCCAGAAGCAGACCGAGCGCGATCAGCACTGGCAGAACGCGTAGTGGATGTAGCGTAGGTAGAGCATGTCTCATCGCGAAATAAATCTCCTTGCGTCCAGGCGGGAAAAACCATAGAGAGACAAAAAACTAGCACATCCCTCTCTGGATATTGCGCCCTTAGTAGCTGACTATTCATGCATTGAGTATAGTGACGAAGGGCAGTAGATGTCAAGTAGGGGGTCTTAATCCAGCACCAGGGCACGCGCCTTCTCTAATGCTTCCCTCACAGCCTGGGCGCTCTCTTCCAGATTGAGCGCGAGGAAGACGCGTAGCGCCGCCTCGTAACAGGAGATAGCGTTTTGTAGATTAGCGCGTCGGTCGCCGGTTGGAAGTTCTATGTAAGCGGTTGCTAGCTTCTGTTGCGTGCTGGCCCACTCGACGGGAGTATCCTTGCGCGTATAGACTTGCAGCGCCGCCTCGTAGCAACTGATGGCGCGTTCGAGATATTCCTGCCGATCACCAGTAGGCATATGCGTGTAGGCGTTGCCCAGATTGCTTTGCGTCGAGGCCCATTCTGCGGGCATGTCGTCGCGGTTATAGACAAGCAGCGCGGCGCGATAGCAGGCAACGGCTTTACCCACGTGTGCCTGCCGCGCCTCGCGATCGACCAGCGTCAATGTACTATAGGCATCACCCAGGCGGTGCTGAATCTTCGCCCAATCGAAGGGGAAGGCTTTGCGATTATAGACCTGTAGCGTTGCTTCGTAGCAAGCAATCGCTTTGAGCAGGTGCGCGCTGGTATCGCCGTCCAGCAGGCCACAATAGGCATTGCCCAGGTTGTTCTGTACCGCGGCCCAGCCGATCGGAAACGTCTCGCGGGTGTAGACGTGCAGCGTGGCCTCAAAGCAGGCGATGGCCTGACGCAGATTGTGTTGCTGGTCGCCGCCCGGTAGATCGAGATACGTCAGGCCGAGCATATTCTGTGTCCTGGCCCAATCAAAGGGGAACGTTTCGTAGCGAAAGACCTGTAAAGCTGATTGGAAGCAGACGATGGCGCGCTCAAGTCGTGCCTGCTCATCAGCACCAGGGAGAAGATTATAGGTAATGCCCAGGTTATTCTGCACGGTCGCCCAATCGATGGGCGTCTCCTCGCGCGTATAGACCTGCAAAGTTGCTTCATAACAAGAGAGCGCTTTGCGTAGAGAAACCTCCGGCTCAGCGTCCGGCAGGTTAGGTAGGTTACGATAGGCATTGCCCAGGCTATTCTGCGTATCGGCCCAATTGCGGGGGAACGCCGCGAGCGTATTGATTTGCAGAGAAGCCTCATAATGGGCAATCGCTTTACGCAAATATTCCGCGCGCTCGCCACCGGGCAAAAAGGAGTAGACGTTGCCGAGGTTGTGTTGGAGCATAGCCCAGGCCTCAGGAGCCTTCTCACGCGTATACACACGGAGAGCAGCGCGATAACACTCGCTAGCCTTTTCGAGCATCTTGCGGCGATCATTGCTCGGCAAAAGACAGTAGAGATCGCCCAGGCTGTTCTGCACACGAGCCCTCTCATCAGGAAATGTAGCGAGAGTATAGACTTCCAGCGCGGACTGCAAGCTGGCAAGCGCCTTCTCCAGGAAGGCTGGTTGACCCAATTCTTGTAGCGCGAGATACGTGAGGCCCAGGCAATGCTGAGTACGCGCCCACTCCACGGGGAAGCCATCGCGCGTATATACCTCCAGTGAGGATTGCAGGCTGGCAAGCGCTTTTTTTAGATTGATCTGTCGGTCGCCTCGGCGCAGTTCGCGATAGGCGTCCCCAAGATCGTATTGGGACCTCGCCCACTCAGCGGGAAAAGCCGTGGGGGTATAGGTAGTTAGCGCGCTACGGAAGCAAGCAATCGCCCGTTCCAGATTTTCCTGTCGATCTCCATCCATAGAGGTCCGGTAGGTAACGCCACGAACGTACTGGGCGATGGCCGCTTCATGCCTCTCATGCTCATTCATGTAGTGTCTGTCCCATTGGTGAGAGGGCTGGTTCCCTCCTGCATATGCGCGAAAAGTAATCTATGAAAGATTCTAAGGGCTGGCTTGACGCTTGTCAACACTGCATCCAACCAGTTTAGCTCTGATACGACCCTTTATAAATTTCATAAACGTCTGTACAATTTAATGCGCAAAAATGTGAAGTATTGCATTGACTTTCATTCACGCCCAATGTACTATAGCTAAGGATGAGGATGAGGTGGCTACACAAAAATAAGTACTACTTAATGGAGGGATGCAAATGACACCCAGTCAATCTCAGGCGCTTGGGGCCTCTCTGAGCATAACTATTCTAATCAGCGCCCTTATCAGCCTGGCCCTTATCGTCTTCGCCGTCATCATTTATTGGAAAATCTTTTCAAAGGCTGGCTACAGTGGGGCGATGGGACTGCTCATGTTTGTTCCTATTGCCAATATCGTCGCGCTGTGTATCCTCGCCTTTGGCAACTGGCCCATCTATCAGGAACTGGAAGCGCTGCGCCAGCGCGTAGGAGGAATGCCGCAGTATCCACAAGGCCCACAAAGCCCACAGAATCCGCAATATCCACAGAACCCGCAATACCCTCAATATCGCTAAAGTATTGTTCCCTCTACGCGGCTGGACTGCGTAGAGGGATTTTTTTTGTATGAAGGGCCTCTCAAGCGCCTGCGGCGAGGTCTCAGCCAGAAAGCTGTACAATCTTTAACCGTAGGATAACGAAACTTTAATATGACACTACTATACTACTGATATGCAGAACATCCCCAACAGGCGGAACAACCCGAGCAGGCAAGGAGTGTGGCGTCTGACGCAGACTTTTTCAGTGCCCTCACTCGTCTCCCCTGGAATACCTCGCAACCGCACTTGCTGCCGATTGCGGCAGTAATTGTGCCTTCATATGCGACGCAGTCCTTCGGGAACGAGCGCTCGTAAGGTGGACGAGAGGTATACTCCGAGCCTCTCGTCCAATGGGGTCTTGTTTTTAGCTACTCATCCTCATCGTTGATGCTCTGGACCTCCTGAGCACGCTCCTCCTCGGGATACCAGAAGCGCACCCCTCTGGGATCAGGAACCCTGGTGGGAATGGCGCTCGCTTCAGCCGCCGGAGGGCATTGTTCCAGTTCGGTGACGATCTTGCTTAACGACGATTGTAGAGCTTTCAGGGTACTAAGAGATTCGCTAGAGGAATCGACCCCTTCGCGTTCCTCTTTCTGCATATTTTCTTTTAGAAGATGTATCTGCCTGGTAAGTTGAGCATGGAGCTTGCGTAGCTGGCTGCATCGCTCGGTACTGATGGTCACGCTGCACCTCTTCTCTCTATTTTCTCGTAGCTATTACCCTACTGAGCACGCTCGCTTATTAGAAGGACCAGGACGATCCCCGTCTTATCCTAGCATCAGGGAAAAGAAAATACAAGCCATACACAGCAAAAGCGCGTGCTTTTATAAAGCCGACCTGACGAGTGTAATGTCTAACGATGTGTCTGGAGCGGGCTGGTGCCTGATGCGACGCCGCAGATCGTTCAGCACACCCCCAAGCAGTTTGCGACGGTTGAGCAACTTGATTACCAGGCCCGTCTTTCCGTCCGTCGCCGACGATGCCAGCCAGACAGCCTTCTCGGCAGGCACTGTGGGTGGGTTCGCCCACCAGCGTATAATTGTGCTGAACGATTTCAAACGCCTCTCGTAGCCCTCAACGACATCGATTTTGCGCAGTAGAGCGGTATTGACCAGGCCAGGATTGAAGGCGTAGATGCCGATACTCTTTTGCGCGGCATTCTCCTTCGCTAAAGCAAGCGTGAAGCTACGCACCCAGAGCTTGCTCGACGCATAGGCATTTTGATAGGCGACGGGACCATCATCGCCGCGTCCAAGCAGGTTGATCAGCTTGCCGCCCGACGCCTGCGCGTGAAAGTGTTGCAAGGCAACTAACGAGCCGTAGTACTCACCCAGGATATTCGTTTGTAGCACCCGTTCGAACTGCTCCGGTTCGATAGCCAGCGTGGGGCCATAGACGCCGCCGAGGCCCGCGTTATTGACCCACACATCTATCTTGCCAAATGTCTGCACAGTGGCTTCGGCTAACGCCCGCACCTGCGCAAGGTCGCTCACATCTGTTGGCTGCCCGCTCACCTTTGCACCCTGCTGCTGCAGGTGCTCGACCGCCTGCGCGAGGTCTCCCTGCGAACGGCCCGCGAGCATCACCGCCGCCCCCTCGCGCGCATACGCCTGTGCGATCGCCAGCCCCAGGCCGCGTGTGCTCCCCGTGACAACAGCTACCTTTCCTTCAAGCACTCCCATTGCCCTACTCATCCTTTTCCGTTGATACATTACCATATGTTGATTAAAATTACGCAGCGATCGCGTTCGCTGATCGATGCCAGTTTGTGACGCGCACGATGAGGCCGATGAGGAGCGCGAGGACAATTAGCTTGCATAATGACCTTCTATCGTCTTTCTGGTTTCATACCAAAACTCTGCAATTCCCTGCTACTACCATTATATCATAACCTGGAAATGAAAATAGCAGATAAAAACACTTGACAAATAGCAATCAAAATGCTACTATGTCAATCATAGGAGAGATGCGCGAAAGCAAGGTGCCGTGGTCGAGAGGCGAGGCGTTGCTCTGCAAAAGCAATTACGGCAGTTCGAGTCTGCCCGGTACCTTTTTGTTCGGCGGCGGGACAGTAGCTCAGGGGTAGAGTTCCAGGCTGTGGCCCTGAAGAGGCTGGTTCGACTCCAGCCTGTCCCTTCGAGGCGCTGGAACTCAATGGAAAGAGCAACGGCTGCGTGGGCCGTTGCTCTTTCCATTGCCTTTTATTTACGGGATGAAATCCTGATCTTACAGTGCTTTACAGTTCTATGCTATTGAACGAGGTAGAACTTCTCCCACGTAGATGCAACATCCGCTCGGGCACGTAATGGAGCACCGCCCATGCCCAGTTCTGCTGACACATACTTGTAGTTGGCCGCAGATTGTAGCGAGTATGTCTCATCGCCATTATTATGCAGGTAGAACTTCTCCCATGTCGATGCGACATCCGCTCGGGCACGCAACGGAGCACCTGGCATACCCAGTTCTGCCGATACGTACTTGTGATTAGCTAACGATTGCAGCGAGTACGTCCCATCGCCATTGTTATGCAGGTAGAACTTCTCCCATGTCGATGCAACGTCCGCGCGCGCACGCAGCGGAGCACCTGGCATACCCAGTTCTGCCGACACGTACTTGTTATTGGCCGCCGATTGCAGTTCCACAATGCCTCCACTATTTGAGCTAGTTGGAGACGTAGGCCGTTTGGTATGTAGATTCCCGGTCCCGCTGGCAGCAAGTGCGGACGAGGAAAATACTAGTAAGAAAAAAACGCCTAACAAACAGGGAAATATGATTTTCTTTTTCATGCGAAAAAGTCCTTTCTAATCTTAAGCTAACAAATGTCAATTCCCTACAAATACATAATAGTTGTTTCTACAAGTGATAGATCTCTATTCCGCTCCACGCAAAGTTTTCAATAGCAGTTCGACAAACAGCTTTCAAATGATATTGACAGACAGCAAATGTAACGTTATATTGTCAAGCAAAGGAGTGACGATCCTCCTGGCCCTCTCTGATGGCATAGCTCAAGCGGCAGAGCAGTAGTTTTATACCCTACAGGTTGGGGGTTCGAGTCCTCCTGCCATCATGTTGTTGGTGTGACGCAATTGGTAGACGTGCTTGCCTTAGAAGCAAGAGGTTGAGGGTTCGAGTCCCTCCACCAACACTTTTTGTGATATTCAGATTAGAGAAGCTGACGGGCTGCCTGATAATGCTGCGCAAACTGCTGCGGTGAGAGATTAGGAAAGAGCCTATCGTACGGAGGCTTACCAACCTTGTTTAACACATCCTGGTACAGAAAATCTAGTTCTGTTATATCAACAAACCCTTTTTGGATTAGTAACTGTACATCTATAACGTCCTGTCGGTTTACGCGTTGCATTTTAGATAAAGCGATACTGTACCAGTCAAAATAGAACACGTCAACCTGATCATAACGCTTAATGAATTGTGATCGTGCTTCCCACTGCGTTGGTAAAGGCATAAAATCGCCAGGAGAAGCGAATTCAATATTTATATTCATTTTCTGCTTCAATTGCGCAATCTGACCAGTAAGATTTGCCGGATCAACAGTGACCTGAATATCGAATCGAGTGTTTGTCCAGGACGAATACCCTGATGAACCAATGCAGCTCCTCCAGTGAGATATAATCGTCCTGGCTGCCTTGTCCGACCCACCTGTATGAGAAATTGCTCGATTTCTTGTCGCCCAACGCGCGGTCGCATGCTCATAATGTCTGTCCTTCATCAATGCTGAGTTGTATTAGCGTTTCCCTCGTATCATTCGTGAGATCTCGACGCTGTGCCTCCTCCTGAGCGAGCAGATGATTGATCTGATTTTGCCAATCATCAAGAAAGTTGAGAGGAACACCGTACCTCTTCTGCTGATATTCCTGCAATGCCAGAAGTCCTTCCAATCCATAACCAGAAGAAGGTGAGGGCAAGTGACGTTCCTCCCAGAGCGATACAAACGGCGCTTCAGGAAAAGATGGAAGCTGACCAAGTGCGAATGTCAACCGGAAGAACCACCATTGTTGTAGATAGAGAGTCGCTAGCGTGCATACGGCAATATTTTCGGCGATATCGGACTCGCTAAGTTGAAGCGCTGTCACAACTGAAGATGCATAGTCTGGATGTAAAATGAACAGGGAGATACTGGCATTTTCGACAAGGGGATAGTTACAGGCTGCCAGCTGCTGAATAAGGTGGACACGCTCAACATTTTCAACATTCGAAGGTGTGTCACTTCCCAGGAGATAGGAAATGCCCTGCCTTTGTAGAAGAGCGATAAGCAGATTGATTTCATCCCAATCAAATGTGACTTTCATAATGTCTAGCTCCCGCTACAGAAAATACGGCGGTGACGGTCTCATCCGCTTGAAGCATAGCATAATTCAAAAGTTTTACGCAAACAGAATAGGTCAATTGACACGTCCTCTCGCCCCATCATTCTGCTATCCTACGTCTGGAAGAGAAAACGCAGGAGGAACAGCGCTATGCAGGACTTGCATGACGAGCAGACACACTTTCCCTTTTATCCACGCAAACATCTCAAATATGATATTCCACCCGGCACACGACCAAAGATTACCGGACCTTTATCACTCCGCGAACTGGCCTCCTATGCTACCTTCCAGGCGCTACCGAGGGCGAGCGCATTCCAGCGCTGCTGCTCTTATGTGTTCGATGTGATCGCGCTGGGATGCCTGTTCGGCAATCCGTGCTCGCTCTTCCTTTTTTACGTAATTGCGTTCTCCGTTGATCCTACTGGACCAGCTCAGAATGAATTTCCTCCTCCTGGTCCCAAAGGAAGCATCGTGCTGTGGCTTTGCATCGTGCTCGCCTGCATGGTTTACTACTTGTTCACATTGGCCAGGGGAAAAACTGTGGGCTACGCTGTAACAGGCATTACGGCGGTAAGGGTGACGGGCACGCGCCCCGCTGGCCGCGCCTTGCTACCTGCTCTCATTAAAACAGCGGGCACGTTTCTGTGGCCCTTTCTTTTCTTGTACCTCTTCACGCCCATGGGACAGGCAGAAATGTACTGGCTGCTTCCGACCGGCATCCTCCTGTTCCTCGGCGCGTGCTGGCTTATGTTCGCGCGCCGACCACAGGCATGGTATGAGAAGATAAGCGGCGTGATCTTGCTCAATACGCGCCATCACGCGTGGTAAACAACCCCTTGACTCTCCCCTTACGGGATAGGGTACGATACTCTTAGACAGAGGGCCTTCTGACAAAACATGGACGACGTATGGATAACTCATCAACATGCCGGGGAGATGCAGTTGTGTTTAGAATTGGGGACTTCTCCAGGTTAAGCCTGGTATCGGTCAAGGCGTTGCGCTATTACGATGAACTCGGGCTGCTCAAACCCGCGCGGGTTGATGAGTTTACCAGCTATCGCTATTATGCAGCCAGCCAGCTTACCCGTTTGAACCGCATACGGGCCCTGAAAGATATGGGTCTGTCCCTGGAGCAGATCGCGCTGCTGCTGGACCAGGAGCCGACTCCTGACCAGATACGTGGGATGCTCCGGCTCAAACAGGTCGAGTTGCAGCAGCAGCTCGTTGAGGGGCAGGCGCGGTTGACACGGATAGAGGCGTGGCTGCAAGCATTTGAACAGGAGGTTACTATGCCAACTTATGATGTTATTCTCAAGAAGGTTGCGCCGCTCAAGGTAGCGCAGGTACGCGGCGTGACTCCGAACATGGAGCAGATCGGGCCGACCCTTGATCGCCTCTTCGACCAGGTGATGGCGTATATCGGTCAACATGGCGCGACCGCTGTTGAACCTGCCACTACGCTCTACTATGACGCCGAGTTCCGCGACCGCGATATCAACGTCGGAGCCTGCATGCCCTTTGAAGGCTCCCTGAACGATGGCGAGCAGGTGAAAGTGGAGACACTACCTGCCGTGGAGACGATGGCCTCGGTGATCCACTCCGGCAGTTTCAGCACGTTGCACCAGGCGTACAACGCTATCCTCCAATGGATCGAAGCCAACGGCTACTCCATCTGTGGTCCCACGCGTGAGCTCAACCTTGAGTATGAGCGCGGCGGCGACCAGGCGAAGTTCGTTACAGAGGTACAGTTCCCAGTCGAGAAACGTTAGTTTCGCTCTAAAACCAGGTTCGACCAGGGATATGTTGCGCCAGCAATTGTCCCTGGTCTTAGACATATGCGCCTTATTGCGCTGGCAGGATATGGAATACGTTGGTCAATAGCTCCATTACGCTGTGATAACTGATGACGACGAGCGCGATGCAGGCGAGCGTTATATGGACGGTGCGCCAGGTACTGATAATCCTGCGCGCCCGCTGCTGGCGTGCCAGCGATTGAACCAGGACGGAGCGGCGGCTAAAGGTTTCGCAGGCGCGCTGAAAGTCGAGCAGCTCGTTGGGCGTAATGAGGGGTGGTCCGTCCTTTTCGCCGTTAGAAGAGAGCGCCTGCAGGCAATACGCTTTGAAGGGCTCGGACTTTCCCGCGCACAGACGCTCAATCGTGTACTCAAGCTCAAGGATGCGCTCTTCGAGTGCGCGTACAATGCCGACGCCATTGGTGCTCGCTTCGTGGGCAATCAGCTTCGTCTGCCATAGATCGAGCAGGCGTCCCGCCACGCCGCTGAGCACGAGGAAGAGCAGGGCAAAGAGGGCCGCGCCCGCCCAGTATGTTTCTGTCAGGTCAGTTACACTGTGAACAAAGCCGTTGAGAATAAAGAGGTAGTTCTCGTGCAGGAAGACGATGAGGATGGTGAGCACGCCGATCCATGTGTGCATCCATAGCCAGCTCTGCACCTTGCCGGGCAGGCTGCGCGCAAAACGCCGACGCAGCGAGTAGGCGGCGGTAGACAGCACCAGCACGTAGGCCATGATACCGAACAGGCGGAACGGATCGTTGATCGGCGCGGCCTCTCCCTGCGCTTTAGCGGCTATGGTGAACCAGGCGTAGAGCGCGACGTAGAACAGGAGGCCACCCACCAGCCAGAACCATTTGGCCTTTGAGGCTGGCGCGTGCCAGATGCGGCGCAATGGGCGCGACTGGAGTTTCTGGAATGGTGATTTGACGGTAAGAGACATAACTTCACTCCTCTATTTCGCGCGTCGTCGCAGGATCTCTTCGGTCGAGCCAAAGAAGGAAATCGGATTGACGCGAATGGCCGCCCCCGTGGGACACGCCTGCACGCACGCCTGGTTGTCGTAGCCCGCGCACAGGTCGCACTTGATAGCGAGCTTCTTGCGCATCTCGCCGTGGGCGTCGAGCGCAGCGTTCAATGGACCCGGTACCGCCGCCATAGGCAGCAGGCGGCGTCCGCTTTCTTTGCCAGCTCCCCTGGTGAAGATGCTGCTGAACTGCTGCCAGGCCGAGCGGGTCTCCTGCTCCTCATCCTCGCCGAGCGTCATAATCGAGATGTTATCGTAGGGACAGCGCTCGGCGCAGATGCCGCAGCCGATGCAGCTTTCGGTGATATAGACCTCGCCGCCCGGCATGCGCGCAATGCCAGCGCGGCTGCAAAGCATACACACGGGGTCCTGGCATTGGCGACAGGCGGTGGCGATGCTCATGTTGCCGACCACCATGCCTTTGCGATTCATGCGCGAATGGCCGTGCCGACGCGCGCACGCCTCTTCGCATTCATTGCAGTGAATGCACTTATCGAGGTCGATGACAAGCACCTCGGTCCCTTCGACGACACCATCGGCGACAAGGGAGTGCAGGCCCGCGCGCGTCTCCGCGTCTGAGAGCGGATTGATGTCGGCGGGCGCAGTTATGTTGAACGGCTCGAAGACGGCGCTGTACGCGCTCATGGAGGTGTCGGAATAGAGCTGCAGCCGCTCCTGGAAGCGCTGGTTGACTTCGGGATAACGCGTGAAGAGCGCCATCAGCATCTGGCGCGGCACCTCTGCAACGCTGGTGCGCGTGATCGCGGTCACGGTGACAGCGCGGCGATCGCCCAGCATATCCAGGCCGCCCGCGAAGTAGTCGCCGCTCTGCCGATAGGCGATGATGCGCTCGTCGCTCTTGTCGCGCCCGGTACCAGCAGCCGTGCGGCGCGCAACCTTTACAAAACCATCTAGCAGAATGTGCAGCGATTCGCGGGCAGGCTGGCCCTTACTATCCTCGCTAAAGAGGCGCTCGTCGCGATCGTAGCGCCTGACCCCGGTCTGCTCGGCAAGTTGGCGTATATCTCTGCCCGCCACGCCCTGGAACAGCGCCAGACGCTTGAGGATGGACTCTATGGAACGCATTGTGCTCAGGCGGTCGAAGAATTGCTGCACGGCTGGCACGATCTCCATCAGGCGCTGCATGACCTGCTCTGGCACCTCCAGCACGACAGCGGTGGTCTGGGCGCGGGCACTGGCATTGCGCTGCTGGCCGCTCAGCATGGCCTGCTCGCCCATATATTCTCCCCGGCGCAGAATCGCCACAGGCAGCTCGCTACCGTCGGGTCCGGCGGTGGAGAGCTCAAAGCGTCCGTCGAGAATGAAGTAGAGCTCGCGCCCGAACTCGCCCTCGTGTAGAACGACCGAGCCAGGCAGCAAGGTGAGCATCTTGGAGGTCGCGACAAAGTGCAGCAGGTAGTTATCTGGTACCAGGTTCTCGTCGTGGAACACCGGTTGCTCGCGCAGGCGGCTCAATAAGAGAGGGATATTCCAGCCGGGCGGCAGGTAGCCGAGCACGCGGCTCATATCTACTTTGCCATCCCAGGGCACTCCCAGGCGCTGCTTGAGCGAGAGCATCAGCAGGTCGCGGTGATTATCAACCGGGCAGACGGGGACGCACGAGCCGCACATCACGCATTCGTCGGTGAAGCGCGCCACGTGCGGGGCGATCTCGTCGGAGATGGTGGCTCGGTTCAGATCGGCGATATTGACATGGGCCGAGAGCGGAACCGGGCAGGCGCGCATGCAGCGGTCGCAGCCGATGCACATATCGATCTCGAAACGCACGCTCTCTTCCGTCAACGGCTGCACATCGCTACGATGCGACAGGCCAACTAAAAAGGGCTGTTTTGTGGCTCTGCTATTCATTTCTATTGACCTTTGCGCCATTTACGTAGACTTCCCTTGCAGCGCGCTATCCCTGCCGGGGCGAGAGCGGCGCGCTACAACTCGCGCAGAAGCGCGCGCTCCGCGTGTTGACTCCACCACATTTACTACAAACCACAAGCTGCGGCAAGGACGCTGATCCATCCTGACGCCCGCTCGCAACTGACGCGACCGGCACGCGCTCCTGCCGCGCAGTGTGCTCTCCTACTTCACGCCCGCTCGCGGGCTGCTTCGCGGTCACGCTGACAGGTTCGGCCCTCGGCGGCTGCTCTCTAACCGGCTCCGTTCTCTGGCGCTCAGGCGACGCGCGCAGGTCCACAAAATAGAGCATGCAACCGCCCAGCGCGATGCGGTCTCCGTGCGAGAGGCGGTAGGGATTGTCGATGCACGCCTGATTGACCGTTACGCCGTTGCTGCTCTCCAGATCGCGAATGTAGAAACCGTCAGGCCCTGTAGATATCTCGGCGTGACGCCGCGAGACGACAGGGTCCGCTAGCTCAATGTCCATACCCTGATCGCGTCCGACGACTAAACGCTTGCCTTCTTTTAACAGAAAGACCTCTGGCGGGTGCTTACTTTCTCCCATATTCCCAACCTGCAACACAACCAGCGCGGCGGCTTGCTTGAACGAGGCAACCACGGCGGCGGGGAGAGGCGTCGTCGCGCCAGGCAACAGGAGCGAGCCATCGGGCCTGAGTAGAGGCTGACCGCGTGGATCGGCCCTCTCACCCGGCGCGTCCTGCAGGTCTGGAATGCCAGCCATTGAGACGCCGCGCATATTTTTTGCCTGTCCGCTAATAGCACGCGCGACGAATTTCAGATTTACCACCTTACCAAAACGTACTATGTCGTCCGGCTTCAGCACATACGCGCTCGCGGGTTGCAGGCGCGCGTTATTGACGAAAGTTCCGTTGCTGCTTCCTAGATCGTGCAGGATGAACTGACCATTGGTGTAGCTTATCTCGGCATGACGCCGCGAGACCGTCGCTTCGTCGATGAGCAGCTGCACTCCTTGCTGGCGACCGACCGTTATCACCTGCGTGGTGCTGAGGCGCGTCTCCGCCGGAACGCCCTCCGTCCTATCGGCGGCTATCAGCAGCGCTTCCGTAAGCTGCGGCCTGCTAGCCATTGCAGCGGGCGAGGGCTGCGCGCCCGCGTATGCAACCTGCTTGATTGTGGCATCGCCCTGCCTGGCAACGCCGAGGAGCGGCGGCGGCACGCCCTGGCGATCAAGCCACTCATTGAGATTAAAGCTATCGGCGAGCAGCATGGAGGCAATGGCCTGCAAGTTGACGCGATGGTCGATGGCGCGTTTGAAGGCCAACGCCTGCCGACGATCTCCGAGCGCGAGCATACCCACGGGCACACCATCTTTGAGCAGAACTTTCCGATATGTGCGCGGCTTCGGCTCAGCGACGATCTCCTGCAAACCCGGCACGTTGATGGTGAAGCCGACGGACGCGAAGTCAAGCCCGTACAGAAATGTCGCGTTATAGAAGGTGCCGCTATTGAAGGGCCGGTTGGTGTCCAGCAGATCGAGCATGCTATAGGCGGCGGCGCGCCCCTGCTGGATGGAAGGGTACCATTGTCCGATCAGGCGCACGCGGCCCGTCAGCATATCCTGCGTCTCAAGCACGTCGCCCGCCGCGAAGATGTCCAGGGTATTGGTGCGCATCCTGCTATCGACCCTGACGCCGCGTCCACAGGCGATACCGCTTGCCTTGATAAAGTCGATATTTGGCTCGACGCCGACCGCGATAATCACCGTCTCGCAGGCGATCTGCGCGCCGCTGCTGGTGACGACGCCGCTCACCTCGCCGCGCCGCCCGCTGATCTCCACAATCTCTTCTCCCAGCAGCACCTCGACGCCATCGCGCCGCTCCTGTTGCAGTACGAGGTCTGACGCGGTGGCGTCGAGGATCTCCGACCAGAGCGTGCGCCGACGCACAAGGTGCGTGACCGCGTAGCCACGATGGCGCAGCGTCTCGATCGTCTCCAGCGCCAACGTTCCGCTGCCACTCACCACGACGCGGCGCGTGGTGCTCAGATTCTCTAAGAGAGCCTGGTAGTCGGCGACGCTACGCAGGGTGTAGACGCCCACAAGGTTCTGGCCTGGACAGCGCAGGGACGCGGGACGAGCGCCGTTCGCCAGGAGCAGGCGATTGTAGCCCACCTGGCGTCCGCTCTGGAGCTGCACGCTATGTTGCGCCGCCTGGATGCCAACCACGCGATCGGGCAGGAAGCGAATAGTGTGGTCCTGGTAGAAGCTGGCTGAACGCGCCCACAATTTGTCTTCGGGTACGCGGCCCGCCAGATAGTCCTTCAAGGCGGGTCGGTAGTAAACTGGAAAGGGATCATCCGCGATCACCGTAATCGTCGCGGCAGAGTCTTCGGCGCGCAAGACCTCAGCGGCAGTCGCACCGGCGATGCCGTTCCCAATAATCAGATACGATGAGGCCGTTTGCTCAGCCATGCTTGTCCCTCCCAGGACTCAACTACAATATATATGGATGCTTTAATCTCTTCATCATACCAGAGTATACGTCGGAAATCGCTCAGCTACATGCATACCATGACCCATTTCCTACGCGAACATACGCGAAAAATAGGTTGGCACAGGGAGCTTCTCTAAAAACGAGGCTGTTCATGCCCGCTCCCCTGGCATATTTACGAGCCAAAGGTAGTAGCTACCTTTACTATGCCTTCCCCTTCTTGATACAATATACACAGAATACATGTATAAAGACGGAGACTTTCTCATGGCAACATCTCCAGTGGCTCAGAGCCGGACCTTTGTCGGGCCGGGTCTGAGTCCATTCAAAAGAATAGTGACCATTCTCGGGATGCTCGGCGTCACCGCGCTTGTGCTCTGGATTGCCGTACACCAGGGCGTATCGGCGGTGGGTAGTACCATTTGCGCCGCTATATTCATACTCGGCTTCGCCCTTTACCTGCGTATCGTGGCTCCCATTCCCTTTACCATTGAGCTGGGACCGTCGGCGCTGATCAAACATAGCCGCAATGGGGAGGTTATCTCAATTCAGTGGGAGGATCTGGCGCGCATCAGGGAGGAGTTTTTTCCCAATGGCAAGCGCATCGGCGTTATTGTGTATCGCAAGGTCACGGAGCCGCAGCAGAAGGCCAAAGCCTGGGCGGTCTATCGCGACGATGTAAAGGATATCGACGCGCTGGCCGAGGCGCTCAAGGAAACTATTCCCGAGAGCTGTATCTGGCAGAGCGAGACGGTTCACGAGTAATCGTTACGTGTAGGCGCTGGCCTCGGTCGCTTTGAATGAGGCATGGATTGTTTGACCCTCGCGCAGGCCCATACGCGCAACCGACGCCTCAGTGACCTCGGCGGTCAGCGGTGCCGTATCATTGTTGAGCAGAATGCTCACACGCACCCGCCCATCCTGACCATCCACGCTGCCAGGCGCGACACCCATGCGCAATAGCTGCACGATCTCTCCCCTGAAGACGTTGCGCGCCGAGCTGTCGGGAACCGTAGGATAGAGCGTTATGCTGCGCGGATCAACAATGATGTATGCCTCTTCACCGATCTCAGGCGTCTTCTCTGTCGGCCCCCGTTCTCTGAGGGCCGCCACGACTTCTACCGCTTGCGCTCCGTTTTGCAGTCGAATGGCATACAGCGTATCGCTCTCCCGACGAACGATGGTGCCGCGAAAAAAATTGACGCCGACCAGCTCGGCAACGTAGGAGGAGCGCGGGTACGCTAGCAGATCGCGCTGTTCACCCTGCTGCACCAGCTTGCCATGATCGAGCACGAGGATCTGGTGTCCAAAGACCAGCGCCTCCAGATATTGATGCGTGACCAGGATCGTTGTGATATTCACATCGGCAAGGATGCTGCGCAGTTCCTGGCGTACTTCGCGTCGTGTCTGTACATCCAGCGCCGAGAGCGGCTCATCCAGCAGCAGGAGTTTCGGTTGCAAGGCCAATGCGCGGGCAATCGCCACGCGCTGTTGTTGTCCGCCCGAAAGCTGCGCCGGGCGACGCTGATCGAGTCCCACCAGGTGCACGCGTTCCAGCGCCTCGCCGACGCGTTGGCGAATAATCCGGCGCGGCAGATATTGCGCGCGCAGGCCGAACGCTACATTCTCGAATACGTTGAGATGGGGGAAGAGCACATACTCCTGGAAAACGTAGCCGAACGGACGCTCCTGCGGCGGCACGGCGACGCGGCTCTCGCCATCGAAATAGACCACCTGATCGAGCGCGATATGCCCACTCTGGGGCGAGAGCAGCCCCGCGAGCAAGCGCAACACCGTTGTCTTGCCGGACCCACTCTCCCCCAATAATACCGTCGTCCTACCCACCTCCGCCGCGAAGCTCAACGAGAGATGGAACGTATTCAAACGCGTCTCAAGCGCGACATTGAGCATGCGTATTCTGCCCTATCTCTATGGAGAAAGCAAGCATGCTTTCTCCATAATCCACCTGTCTAATCCGTCTTCTGGCTCAACTCCAGAAGGAGGTGTAGAATCTCTTCCACAGATTGAGCGTCGATCGCTTTCAGAATGGCACCGCGCAATAAAGCAGGATCATTGACACCAGCCACCGGCGGTTTTGCCATCTGAATCACATCAGGAAAGCGTTTCTGCAGAATGTCTAGCAGCGATAGACGAAGTCCCAAAATTTCACCCTCTTGACGGCCCTTTTCCTCACCTTCTATACGGCCTTCCTGCAATATTTCCTGGTAGGCGTCGGTATCCCGTAATATATCCCTGAGCATGGCAAATCTCCTAGCGAGCCAGTCGCTATAATCCAGATTATCCTTAAAAATAAGCGATGCTAACAATCTAGTGACAGGCAGCAAATCCTGCTTGCCAGCGGCCACAAGTCTTTCGATCACCATCTCGACCACTTCGGGTGTTGCATTTCCCTTCGTGAGCAGCACCAGGGGCAAAATGCCCTCCCTACCCGGTTGAGTAAATTTCGCTGGATTCACCTCCCAGATACGAATGCTTAGATAATGAAACTTCAATAGCTCAGTTCCATCTGAAAGCTCCCATACCAGGGGCGGTTCTTCAATTGTACCATCATCTATAAGATAGATCACGCACGAGAGTACGCGCTTCTTATGCGTGCGCGTTGCGAATACATTATACTCCAATAGCCGTAACGGCATTCCTGCCTTGATGTTGCGCTGGAACTCAAGGTGCAACATCAATCGCTCACCATCCAGGACTATTTCACAGAGCGCATCGATAAAGATATCTCGGCTTGGGTACCATTTTTAAGATGTGTTCTACTCCTACGTCTATTCAATAGGTAGCCTCTAGAGGCTCCTAGCGAATAAAAGCAAACAATTTGTCTTTAACGCTTACTTTTTATACGTAGCGTTACTTGCCTTAGAGTGGAAAACGTGGTATACTAGGCATTAATCGTATCGATCGTCTTTACCAGGGTTCCCCACGACCTGAACCGGAAATGGCAGGCATACATGGCAATGAAGCCAATGGAAACAACAACAATGACAGCTACATCTCTCAGTCAATCCTGTCCCCGCTATGAACACGCGGCGCAATTGCTTGGCAAGCGCTGGACGGGCCTACTACTGAATGCACTCCTGGAGGGTCCGCGCCGCTTCTGCGAATTGACTGCGCTGGTGGATGGCCTCTCCGATCGCGTCTTGAGCGATCGCTTGCGCGAGCTGGAGACCGAGGGTATTGTGCAGCGCGTGGTCTATCCACAGATTCCCGTGCGCGTCGAGTATCAACTGACGGAGAAGGGCCGCGACCTGAAACCAGTCGTTGATGCTATCCACACGTGGGCGCAACAGTGGATTCCTTTGCCCGATCAGCCTGAGTCCTCGCTGAAGAAACAGACAGGCGATTGCCTCGACACGCTACAATAAAAACAGGGAAGCAAGACCATCTTGTGAAGGATTTGTATGGAAAATTTGTGGGCACCGTGGCGCATGGCCTTTATCACGCCGAAGGATGCGCCTCCGCCGGGCTGTATCTTCTGTACTCAGCCAGGGGCCAACCGCGACGATGAGTATCATATTATCTACCGTGGCGAGATCTGCTACATGATGCTCAATAAATATCCCTACAATAACGGCCACCTGATGATTGCACCATTCCAGCACGTTGGCTCTATCTCGCAGTTAGATGCCACGACGCTTGCTGAGATGATGGCGCAGGCCCAGCTCGCCCTGAAGGCGCTACGCCTGGCTATGCATCCCGATGGCTTCAATATGGGTATTAATGAGGGCAAGGTGGCGGGCGCGGGTTTCGCCGAGCACGTCCACTACCATATCGTGCCGCGCTGGAACGGCGATACGAACTTTATGCCCGTGCTCGCCGATATCAAGGTGATGCCAGAACATCTCGACGCGGTCTATCAGCAACTCAAGGATGCCCTGGCAAAGGTGAAAAGCGAGACATAATCCCTATTTTTTCTTTCCATATGGATACCACCAGGGCTTTGCCGCGCCCTCGAAGTCCCAATGCACATGCTTGGTCTCGCGAAACTCGTCGAGTCCCTCTTCGCCCAGCTCTCTACCGACGCCGCTCATCTTGAAGCCGCCGAACGGACCCGCGTCGTTGTCGGTGAGGGGATCGTTGATCCAGAGCGTACCAGCCTCGACCTCTTCGAAGAAGCGCTTGGCTTTGATCGGATCGTGTGTATAGAGGTTCGCGCCCAGGCCATATTTGCTATCGTTTGCCAGCGCGATCGCTTCGTCGAAGGTGCGATACGTCATGATGGGAATGGCTGGCCCAAAGGTCTCTTCGCTCATAATCGCCATCGCGTGATCGACGTTGGTCAGAAC
>JALYTQ010000011.1 GCA_030854195.1 Chloroflexota bacterium | reverse complement strand
GCCTTGCATAGGCTCTGGAAGCGCTTCCAGAGCCTATGCAAGGCAGGTCCCGACATATGTATCTTCCATAACAAAGCCTCGCGCAAATTACCATCTTTAAGCTGCATGCAAAGAATAAGACAGTGTCCATAACTTGACAGAATAATCAGTCATGTTCTATAATATTAGAACAAATTTTCGAAAAGGAGAAGCAGATGAGCGACCAGAGCAACGGGCAGGTGCAACAAGAAGGACAGCCGCAAGCCCGTTCTTTTAATCCAAATGAACATGTAATGCAGCTGAAGAGTAGAGAGGGTTCCAAGGATTATCTGCCCGTACAGTGGCGACTCGTCTGGTTCCGCGAGCGCTGTCCGCAGGGCACGATTGATACAGAGGAGATGGAAGTGGACCTTGACCGCGAGGTTGAGGAAGAGGTCTACGTCTGGAACAACGAGAAGCGGCGCAGCGAGAAGGTTGTGAAGCGCGCTAAAGGCTACGCGCGCTTTAAAGCAATCGTCACTGATGGTAAGGGCGGTAGGGCAACGGGAACGAAATCTGAGAATGCCGCCAGCTTCCCAGATTTCGTCGAGAAAGCTGAGACCGGAGCTATTGGACGAGCATTAGCGGGCCTGGGCTATGGTACGCAGTTCGCGCCAGAGCTGAGCGAGGCGCATCGCATCGTTGATAGTCCTGTGGAACGCTCTACCTCAGCATTCAGCGGAGGGAGCTATAATGGCGGCAATGCCAGCGTGCCTTTCTCTGCCGTACGTCCCAATATGTTGGCGACCGGGAGTTCAAATGGGGCGCATAGCAATGGCACAGCGCCTGCTGCCAGCGAGGATACCTCTGCTTCGCTGGTCACGGAACAGCAACTGAACAGCATTCGCAAGCTGTGTGAGCACCTGGGCAAAGCTGAGCCTGACAACGTGACGGCGATCAGCTACCTGAACGCCAAGAAGCTGATTCAGCAACTTACCACTGAATATAGGGAGTACAAACAGAGCAATAAGGCTTCCTGAGAAAGAGACGCTATGACTACGCAAGAGCTTGAGCATGCCGAAAAGCGTGTGCAACAGAAATGGTATGACCTGGTGATGGCCGAACAAAAAGGTACGGCCACGCCAGCGCTTGAACGTATGTATAACGCGTATATGCTGGCGGTGGAGGAGTACAATCGCTGCTCCTCCGACTACCAGCGCGAACACCAGGAGCAGCCGACCTCCGTACCTATACAGGAAAAAACGGCTATAGACCGCAAGAAAAAAGCCTCGTAAAGCGGCTTGCAGGGCGACCGTCGGGGGTCGCCCTCTATTTTTTCTACAGCCCGCTGATGAAATCGACAACCGCGTTGGCTACGGCGTCGGGCGCGTCGAAGAGGAGCATATGGCCCGCGTCAGGCACGATCACCAGGTGGGAACCCACGATCTCGCGGTGTAGGCGCTCGGCGTATTTCACTGGCGTCACCTGATCCTCAGCGCCCCACAGGATCAGCATGGGCTTGCCCACAGTCTGCAGGTCCGATGAGACCGAATTGACATAGCTGGGAATGAGCAGGCGGATATGTTGGTAGAGAACCTCTTTGCCCAGCTCGCTATCCCACTGGTCGACGTACTTGTCGATAACATCGTTGAAGCGGTCGGTGTTATGGACGGCGTTGGGGAGCGTTGCGCGCAGGTCACGCATCATATCTTCGTAGCTCGTTTGTTTCGGCGCGTCGAAGTCCTGGCGCTTCTCCATATCGGGCAGGGGCCAGTTCGCGGCAAACGAATGCAGATAGCTAATAGTATTGATGAGTACGACCGCGGCCACGTTCTCGCGATACAGTCGCGTAGCGAGGATCTGCGCCACGCCGCCGCCAAGGCCAATACCCACGAGAATAACGTTGGTGAGACGGAGGTCGCGCAGCAGGTAGGAGAGCATGTCGGCCTGGCCCCAGACTGACGTATCGGCAGGCCAGGGATGATCGGACTGCCCAAAACCGAGCATATCGACGGCGTAGACGGCCCGCTTTAAGCCGCCCAACTGCGGAATAATTCCCTCCCAGGTGAAGGCACCAGCCGGAATATCGTGCAGCAGAATAATGGCCCCGTCGGTCCCATATTCCGCGCCGGAAACGATATAACTGATGGTGTAATGAATAGAACGCGCCGCGCGCCGCTCTAAAGTACCAGCTACATCTGATGTATTACTAGACATATATCCTCTCTTGTCACCCTATACTGCTCTGTCAAAGGTCATGAGAATCTCCCCTACCCCAAAAATTTCTCGTCCCAAATGTAGCGGTGAGAGAACATCCGGCTACGGATGGGGACAAGCCCCATCTGTACTGGTTTTACCGCACACAATTACAGGTACTATAGCGCTTCTTACGCCTTTCTGTACAGAGATGGGACATTGTAGAAGGCACTGAAGCCCGCGTAGCGCGCCGTCTCGTCGCCGAGTTCGTCTTCGATAACGAGCAGGCGATTGTACTTCGATATGCGCTCGCTACGCGCTGGCGCGCCGGTCTTGATCTGCCCGGCGTTGGTCGCCACCACCAGATCAGCGATCGTCGTATCCTCGGTCTCGCCGGAGCGGTGCGAGACGACGGCACTGAAGCTAGCGCGCTTCGCCATTTCGATCGCGTCCAGCGTCTCGGTCAGCGAGCCGATCTGATTGAGCTTGATCAGAATCGAGTTCGCAGAGCGCTCAACGATGCCGCGTTTCAGGCGTTCAGTATTGGTCACGAACAGGTCATCGCCTACGATCTGCACGCGGTTGCCCAGGCGCTCGCGCAGGTGCGACCAGCCCTCCCAATCGTCCTCGGCCAGACCATCCTCAAGCGTGATGATCGGATACTCGTTGATCCACTGCTCGTACAGGTCGACCATCTCTTTTGAGTTGAGCGTGCGGCCCTCGCGTGCCAGCACATACTTCCCGTTTTCATAGAACTCGGTCGAGGCGGGGTCCAGGCCCAGGAAAATGTCAACGCCGGGCTTGTAGCCAGCTTTGCCAATAGCGTCAACGATGACTTCTAAAGCCTCGCGGTTAGAACCAAGGGAAGGTGCAAAACCGCCTTCGTCGCCAACGTTCGTATTGAGTTTCTTGTCATGGAGCACCTTTTTCAGGCCCTGGTAGATCTCGGCGCACCAGCGCAGACCCTCGCGAAACGAAGGAGCGCCTACCGGCAGGATCATATATTCCTGCATATCGGTCGAGTCGTCGGCGTGCTTGCCTCCGTTTAAAATATTCATCATTGGGACGGGGAGGGTGCGGGCCGAGACGCCACCTAAATAGCGGTACAGTGGCTGGTCCAGAGCGTTCGCCGCCGCCTTCGCCACGGCGAGCGAGACGCCGAGAATAGCGTTTGCCCCCAGCTTTGCCTTGTTGGGAGTGCCGTCCAGAGCAATCATCACTTCGTCCAGCGTCGTCTGATCGGTTGCATCCAGACCAATAATGGCGTCGCTGATAGCATCGTGGACATTGGCAACGGCGTTGAGCACGCCCTTGCCACCGTAGCGGCTCTTGTCGCCATCGCGCAGCTCTACGGCCTCGTGCGCGCCCGTCGATGCGCCGGACGGAACCGACGCGACGCCGCGCGCGCCACCAATCAGGAGTACCTCGACCTGAACGGTGGGATTGCCACGCGAATCCAGGATCTCACGCGCGGTGACATCTTCAATGGTCGTCAAATCACTTGTGTTGTTAGACATAAATAAAATCCTCCGCGAAAGCCATGTCGGACATGGCATGCGTCGTTCTGCTAATCGCTCATTCTCACATAAATGGAATGTTGGCTACAACATCCTTGCGGGCCTATTGTACATCGTAAAAGGGGCTTTGAGCAAGTTAGAAAATTGTGCGGCGAATTTTACTCAGTCTCCATCTCTGTTGTAGAAATAGATTATCACGTTTCAATCTTTGAGAGCGCGTGCTGCAAAACATCAGTGTGTTCGGGAAGCCCGACAGTAATGCGCACGAAATTGCTCAGGTAAGGATGATTGAAGTAACGCAGCAACAGACCGTGAGCCTCGATAGTGGCGCGCAGACGCTCCATCTTCACATCTTCGTCGTGCACACGGCAGAGAATGAAATTGCCCTGCGAGGGCATAGGTTCCAGATACGGATAGCTGGCGAGCACATCGAACAGGCGAGCGCGCTCCTCCACGAGGCGGCGCACTTTGTCCAGCGTATAGTCCAGATGTTTCAGCGTCTCAATCGCCGCGATATGACCGGCCAGGTTTACCTCGAAGGGGCACTGTGCCTTACGTAGATAGGTAACGATCCATTCAGGGAAGATGCCATAGCCGATGCGCAACCCAGCCAGACCTGCCCATTTGCTGAAAGTGCGCATCACGATCAGATTCTGGTGCTCTTTCACCAGGTGTGCCAGACCCGCAGGCCGATCCGAGAACTCCACATACGCCTCATCGACGACAACGATGCGCCCGGTCTCCAGAAGCGCCAGCACATCCTCTTCGCAGATAGCATTGCCCGTCGGATTATTGGGTGAGCACAGCACAATCATTTTTGTCTCGGGGGTCAGTGTCGCCAGAATGCCCTCGACATCGATCTCATACTCTGCTGTGCGCGGAACTTCCAGCACATAGGCACCGCAGAACGTCGTAATAAAGGTATAGAGCGTGAAGGTAGGGGGGCAACAGATGACATTATCCCCAACCGAAAGAAAGATGTGCCAGAGCAGATTGATCAGCTCGTTGCTCCCGTGGCTAACGACGATAGAACGACTGCTGGCACCCGTGTATTCGGCGAGGGCGTTGCGCAGAGCAGTTGAATCGGTATCGGGATAGTTATTATAGTTTTCGTGATCGCCCAGGGCCCTGATCACCTCTGGTGCGGGACCATAGGGACTTTCATTGCTATTTAATTTGATAAGTTGGTGGATTGGAATGCCTGTACGCGCGCTAAAAGTTTCCAGTGACTCGCCAGGTAGGTATTCAGCCATGCGCTCAATCTCTGGACGCACGTGAACGAGGCGAGGAGAGTCCATATACATTTTTTGTCCTATTTCTCCGAGTCAGCGTCCACAAAAATTTGTGCTGGTCGCCGGATAAGCGAATTGCGAGGAGTGATACCGCCGGTTGACCCGTTGAGCAAGGACCCGCTGTTTCTGCCGCCATAGCGTCTCGCGAGGCTGGCCGCCCGTGGATCTATCGCCGCTTGCTTGCTGGTTGACTCCATGCTATTGTCAGTCTGCTGTTGCAGCATCTCGATACTCCGACGTAGCGTCATCATATCACGCATAAAGCAGGCGACGGCGGAGGCGGCTGAGCCTTTCTCTTTCGAGGTCTCGTAGCGGCGTCCGGTGGCGTCACCAGCGGCCTGAGCGGCTTTTGCCATAGGATCGGATGTTTTCGCGGCATAGGCATCCTGGAAGATGTCGTCCCAACTGTTCCAGCGACCGCGCAGGGGTTTCCAGCCAAGTTGGCTATCGCTGACCGTGCGCCACTTCTCTTCCGTGAACTGTATCCAGTCGTCGCAGAGGCGCGTGAAGGCGGCTACCTGCTGGCGCAGACGCTCTTCCTCTTCGGAAGGCCGCTGCGGGAAGCTCTGTGGCAGGCCATCGGTGCTTTGCGGGCTGATGTAGCTGTTGGGGTTGGGAAAGCCCTGCTGAGCGGAGTAGCCATTTGTCCCTGCAAATGTATTGCTGACGCCGGGAAAGAAGCCTGAACCTGTCAGCGCGGAGAGGTCGGCTGTCACCTGCCCATTGGGCATACCCAGGACCGGGAGTTCCGTGCCTGCTGGCAGTTCGCCGATGATGTGAATGCCGCTGGCGCTGAGCGCCGGGCTCATCAGCGCGTTGCCATCTTGCAGCAGCACGCCCTCGCCCAACGCGGGCAGACCACCGATAACGATCTCCTCGTGCCCGACCGCGTCAAGGATGCGCCAGGCGAGCCGGGGATGTTGCGCGGCCCACCACATGCGGCGTCCGATGAACGTAGAGGCGAAGGTAAAATTGACGATCAGCCACACGACTCCGCGTACAGCCAGCCAGTTGACGAGCGCAATGACAATAATCCAATACCAGGGGTCATGCTGCCCTGCCTCTTCGATAAAAGTCAGTACAGCAGCCACAGTAAGGCTGGGGTCGCGTAGTGGATTAATGAAATCTAAAATACGCCAGAGCCACTTCCTGCCTGTCTTCTCTTCCAATTTGCGCTCCTCCTCTGCCGCTGGTCCGGCAGAACATTCTATTTTATCCGGTTCTCGTTGGGCATTCTAGCATGTGTCCTTCCTGTTCGCAAGTTTTAGCAAGGGAACAGGGAGTTATTGGTGATAGCAAGGTATGCTCTATCTATACCCCTTCAATAGAGATGGGGCTGGCCCCCATCCGGCCCAGAAGCCGTGTGGTGGGGAACCGGATGGAGGCCAGCCCCATCCCTACTATAGTAAAACGGGCCAGGATTTTATCTATGGAGGAATCAGTACTAATGTACCGCTCTGGCTCAAAGAGCGTGCCAAAACGTAAGCAGCTCTCTCCTGCTCACAACAAGTTGCTAAGAGGAGCGCGAGCACGCCTGAGTTGAAACGCTGGGTGCCTGTCAATTCGTGCAGTTATTAGAGGGAAACCTTTCAGCGTTTTCAAGCATTATAATAAATAGAGTAGAGCACACTGCAACACAGGTATGATATATGCGGACTACCTGGGCATTCTAGTCCATTCTATGGTAACATTAATAATAGGGGCCTTGCGTAGTTATACTCTATGGTTCGGTGTGTTCTAGATCGAGCGTACAGCGCGCCGGGAAACGCGCGTGTGTACGATGGTGCTTCTATAGGGATCTTGTGGAGTCTCCTGATCCTGTAGAAACGACAATAGGCACCTGATTAGAAAGGAAAAATACATGCCTTCGCGGATGACGACGGATGTTCATCCTCCGCAGTTGATGCATGCTCGACGCCTCATCATTGCATCCAATCGTGGTCCCGTTGAATACCAATTGAGCAAAGATAAAAAGCTCAAGCCTCGTCGTGGGGCTGGCGGTATGGTAACGGCACTGATCGATGCGGGAAACAGTATGAATGTGACCTGGGTTGCTATGACGATGACGGAGGGCGACCGCATCGCTGTTAAGGAGGCGTCTGGAGGATTGCTTCAGTCACCCTTACGCGGGCAAGATATGCAACTGCGCTACGTGTCTATTCCAAAGGCCGCGTATCGCAAGCATTACGAGAAGATTAGTAACGAGTTACTCTGGTTCTTGCAACATTACCTGTATGATCCTACCCAGGATCAGGAGTCGGCGCGTCAGTTGCAGGATGCCTGGAACAATGGCTATTGTGTAGCAAACCAGGCAATCGCCGACGCGGTCAATGCTGAGGTCGATCGTGAAGAGACTATGCCTGTGGTGATGTTGCATGACTATCACCTGTACCTGGTCTCCTCGATGATTCGCAAGCAGCACCCTTCGATTGTTATGCAGCAGTTCATTCACATTCCCTGGCCGGATGTTCGCTGCTGGCACTTTTTACCTAGCAATATTGCGCATGCCATTTATAGCGGCCTGGTCGGCAACGATATTATTGGCTTCCAGACCGAGCGCGATGCCCGCAACTTCCTGGAAGGAGCACGCACGCTCCTGGATGGCGCGGTCGTCGATTTCGAGGAAGGTGCCGTCTGGTGGCAGGGCCACTGCACACGCGCCCGCGCCTATCCCATCTCCATCTCTGTTACAGAGGAGCGCCGCATTGTCAATAGCGCTGCTGGCAAGCGTGCCGCTGAGAAGATCAAGCCCTTGTTGCGCGAACATACGATTATGCGTGTCGATCGTCTTGAGCCGACGAAGAACATTATTCGCGGCTTCCAGGCATACGACTATGTACTCGAAAAACGTCCTAATCTCCACGATAAGGTCACGTTCCTGGCCTTCCTCGTCCCGTCCCGCCAGACACTGCCCGCCTACCGGCGCTATGCTGCCGACGTGTTTGCGCTCATTGAAGAGATTAATAATAAGTACGGGTCGGAAGATTGGACGCCAATCCACGTGTTCGCTGATAATGATAGAACACGCGCGTTGGCAGCTATGCAGTATTACGATGTGCTGTTGGTGAATCCGATTATTGATGGCATGAACCTGGTCGCCAAGGAGGGACCGGTTGTCAATCAAAGCGATGGGGTGCTTGTGCTCTCACGCACCGCTGGCGCGTTCCAGCAGTTAGCTAAAGGATCTATTCCTACATCACCGACGGATGTTCTGGAAACTGCTAATAGCCTTAATAAAGCGCTCACGTTGTCGCCCGATGAACGCCGTATAAAAGCACAGCTGGCCCGGCAAGCCGTGGAGCGCAGCGATCTCAATATGTGGCTATCCCGCCAGATATCCGATATTAACGATTTGCTCGACCGCGCCTTCCCGTTACCCCGTCTTGTAAAATCACAGCCCGAGTCCACCGATGATGAGGTGGCTGTTGCTAGTGTTAGCTAGCTGTTGTGATTGCCTCCATTCTGAAGTTCAGCAACGATCTCGCGGAGCAGTTCGACCATGCCCGCGACGTGCTGGACGTGGATGTCGGCGTGGTCCAGTAACTCCGGGATGGTGTCGCTGTACTGCACGGCAACGGAGAGCGCGGCCAGTCCCGCGCTGCGCAGGCGCTCTACCTCCAGGACCGCGTCCAGGTCGGTGCGGTCGTCTCCGGCGAAAAGGACGCCGCGCAGCTCGTAGCGCTCGACGAGGCGGCGCAGCGCGTGCCCCTTGTTTACGCTGAGGGGCGCGAGGATCTCGACGGCTAGCTTCCCCTCGCGCAGGCGCATGCCGACACGGCGCGCTGGCTCTTCCATGACGGCGAAGATCCGCGCGCGCGCCTGCTGCGGATCTGGCGCGAGACGGTAGTGCAATGTGCCGCCGACGTGCTTGCGCTGCACGATTAGCCCTTGCAGCGTGGCAAGCTCCTTCTCCGCGTAGTCGAGCAGGTACGCTCCTGGTTCAGCGTAGGGCCGCGCTTCTGGAATGAGCTGGACCGGATGTTGCGGAGGCAGCCCGTCCGACCATTCCAGACCGTGCGTGCCGATATAGGTCAGGCCGTCGATGTTGACAATTCTCGCGCCATCTTCTAATCCGCGCCCCGTGATGATGGCAACGTGGGCATACTGCCGGGCCTGTTCCAATAGTTCGGCAACACCTGGATCAAGGCGCGCCTCGTCTGGTGTACGCGCAAGGGTACTGAGCGTGCCGTCGATGTCGAATACAAGGCCGAGAGGGCGCTGCCTCAGCAGGGTGTGTATATCTTCTAAAGAAGAGGTCATGTGCGTATGTATCTCCGTTTGCTACGTTTTTTGGTTTTCCTGGTGCATTTCCACTTGACGACGTAGGTTTTCATGGGTATACTTTCCTTGCTGGGACGGCTGGAGCACCTATCCTTTCTCGACCCGCTTAAGGGTACTGAAAATGTCTGATAGCGCCGGACCTGTCAACTCTTCCTTAAAGGAATAAAGCGCAAAGCTTTTTTGAGCGTCGCTTTTTCGCTCCAGCAGCCCATAGGTGGACTAAGCACGTGTCTACATTGAGCTTTTTTGAGCTGCAAGTTCGCAAAAGCTCAATGTAGACACGTGCCTGGTAAAGGTGCAGTATTACCAGCGGCTCTGCACCTCAGATTTTATGTATTTATCGTAGATTGCGCGCACGCGCTGCATCGTCTCCTCGCTCAATGGCGCGAGTTCGGCGGCGCGCGTGTTATCTTCGGCCTGCTGCGGATTCTTCGCGCCCGCTATGACGGTGCTCACCTCTGGATACATCAATATCCAGCGCAGGGCGAATTGGGCCATCGTCGCGCCCTGGGGGACCAATGCGCGTAGCTCTTCGACCGCCTGCAAACCGGTATCGTAGTCCACACCGGAGAAGGTCTCGCCTTGGTCGAAGGACTCGCCGTGCCGGTTATAGTTGCGGTGATCGCTCTCCGCGAATTGTGTATCACGATGAAATTTCCCACTGAGCATGCCGCTGGCGAGCGGAACGCGCACAATGATGCCGACCTGGCGCTCGCGGGCGGCGGCGAAGAACTCCTCGGCGGGCTTGAGCCGAAACATATTGAAGATAATCTGTACGCTCTGCAGGTTGGGATACCTGATGGCCTTGAGAGCTTCCTCGACCTTTTCGACACTGACACCATAGTTGCGAATCTTGCCCTGGCGCACAAGGTCGTCGAGGATGCCGAAGACCGCTGGATCATCGTAAACCTCGCTCGGTGGGCAGTGGAGCTGCAGGAGGTCGAGCGCCTCCATATCCAGGTTGCGCAGGCTGCGCTCCACGAAGCTGGTCAGGTTCTCGCGATTGTAGCCCGCCGCTACGTGTGGATTGAGCCGACGACCCGCTTTGGTGGCGATGAAAATGCGCTCGCTGTGTGACTTGCGCGCCTGGGCAACGAGCTGCTCAGAGTGACCGTCACCGTAGACATCAGCGGTATCGATAAAATTGACGCCCAGCTCAATCGCCCTGTGGAGCGCCGCGATGGCCTCCCTATCGTCAGTTGATCCCCAGGCATCACCGCCGATTGCCCAGGAGCCAAATCCCATCTCGGAGATGTTCCAGCCGGTGCGCCCCAATGCACGATATTCCATGCGCGATACTCCTTCTTTTCTCTGTTTGATTGTTCGTATAAACTTAGTAGGGATGGGCCTTGCGTCCATCCGCTTGCCTGGAATCCCGCTCTCCGACCAGGATGGACGCAAGGCCCACCCCTACTGAAGAGTTACGGATAAACAGGTAGAATATATCTCTTTTCACGTTCGAGCATGCGAAGAAGTATACGCAATGCTGAAAGAGCGCTCAACCCGCCGCATCGGGAGGCGTCGCGGTGTCACGGGCCAACGACTGGGCGACTACGCGCAGACGACGGATCTCCGCGACGGTCCCATAGACCGTTTCGAATAGCGCCTTATTGGCATCAATGCCCGCGTGAATGAGCCACGCGGCGGCCTCGCTACGTGTGCTGCGCACGCCAGCTTCCACCAGAGCATCGATAGCATCGACATCGCGATCGCCGATGCGGCAGGTGATCACATTCCCTTTCGGAGGACTGACGACCTTCTCCCTGCCAACGAGAAAAGCGTAGACCTGGGCGCGCACCTTCTCTAGATCGGCCCCTAGTGTGCGCAGAATGCCAGCAGCTAAACCTTCGCCTTCGCGCAAAATGCCAATCAACAACAACTCTGGCGTGATAAGACCCTGATGAATACCGCCCGCCTCGCTGGCGGCAAGCGTAACAACGGCCTTCGCGCGCGGCGTTAGCCCGACAGGCTGCTCGGTCGGTGGATCGTTTTGTTGGCCCATCTGGCGATAAATATAGTCAAGCGCCTTGCGCACACGCTCAGCGGTAACGCCAAACGTATGGAGCACCTGGGTCCCGATGTTCTCAGGACCGGCCAACAGTGCAAGTAGCAAATGTTCTGTGCCGATAAAGTTGTGTTCTAGCGCCCTGGCTTCGACTTCCGCCTGGCTAAAAATGGCCTGCGTCTCCGGTGCTAATTGATCGGGCGAGTACGCTGGAATGGGATCACTCATAATGGCCTCTTAATTGTAATTAGGTTTTTGTGTAAATCATTTACAATTTACAATGTTAAGCAAAGTATAATGAGATGGTGAGAGGAAGTCAAGCCTTTTTTCACTGGTGCATCCGAGCTTTTGTTATGTTAGAATAACGACATGCTGAGAACAATAACTGCAACGCGCTACGTAACGCCGCTGCGCGAGGGCGGCTCGCTTCCCGCCATCATGGAGGCGGACGACGATGGCCTCTATGTGGTCAAGTTTCGTGGTGCCGGTCAGGGAGCGAAGGCGTTGATTGCCGAAATGGTCGCTGGCGAGATCGCGCGCGCCCTGGGACTGTCTGTGCCGGAGATCGTTTTTATGGAGCTAGACCCGGTGCTTGGTCGCTCCGAACCGGACTTCGAGATTCAGGCTCTGCTCAAGGCGAGCGCGGGTCTGAACCTGGCGCTCGATTTCTTGCCCGGTGCCCTGATGTTCGATGTCCTGGACGCGCGTTTGTTGGAGCCAATGACCGCCTCTTCCATTGTCTGGTTCGACGCCTACGTTACGAACGTCGATCGCACGGCGCGCAATACCAATATGCTCTGGTGGCATCGGCGTCTGATGCTCATCGATCACGGCGCGTCGCTCTACTTTCAGCATATCAGCTCGAATTATATGGAGCGCAGTCGCATACCCTTTTCGCCGATCGGAAAACACGTCTTGCTGCCCTTTGCAAGCTTGCTTACAGAGGCCGACCAGTACCTGAAGGCGCGCTTAACGCCCACACTCTTGCAGGGGATCATCGACCAGATTCCGGATTCCTGGTTAGAGGGAAATGAAAATTTCGTGGATGCCGCTGCGCAGCGCACGGCCTATCTTGACTACCTGTTGGATCGCCTGGGACATTCGGAAGTTTTTGTAGAGGAGGCTATGCGTGCCCGCGACCAGCTCGTATGATTATGCCATCATCCGGCTCGTCCCCTCGGTCGAGCGCGGTGAGTGCATCAATATAGGCGTCATCCTCTTCTGCCGCACGCGGCGCTTCCTCGGCGCGCTCATACACGCAGACCCGCAGCGTCTTGGCGCGCTTGTCCTGCAAACCGACTTCCCCGCCGTGCAGGAGCAGCTCGATCACCTGCTGCTGGTCTGCAACGGCAAGAGCGAGAGTGGCCCGATTGGTCAGCTCTCGCAGGCCGAACGTTTTCACTGGCTGGTCTCACCACGCAGCACAATCATCCAGACATCGCCCGTCCACTCCGGCCTCTGCAACGACCCGGCGGCTACCCTGCAACTCCTGCTGAAGAAGCTCGTACTTTTGTGAATCAGCGATACTCATATGCATGATATAATGTGGGACCGATGAAGAGTAGGTTGCTTACTGGAAACGGAGGTCAGCGTATGAGCGAAGTGGAACACGTCCTGGCAGCGCGTAATCAGCTCGGCGAGGGCGCGCTCTGGAGCGTAGACGAGCAGGCATTGTATTGGGTTGATATCGAGCGCAACACCTTTAGCCGCTTCCTGCCCGCGACGGGCGTCTACGAGACGGTAGATGTCGGTGTGCCGATCGGCGTACTCGCGCTGCGCTCCTCCGGTGGCCTGGTGATGGCAACCAAAAAGGGCTTCGCTCTCTGGGATAAGGATACAGCCGAATTGCGTTATATCATAAATCCCGAATTCGATAAGCCACACCTGCGCTTCAATGACGGCGCAGTCGATAGTCGAGGCCGCTTCTGGGCGGGCTCGATGGGTGGACGCGGCGAGGGAACACTCTACCGCCTTGATCCCGATGACTCGGTCCACATCATCATTCCCGGCGTGACCGTGCCCAACGGCATCGGCTGGAGTCCAGACGACACTCTTATGTATTTTACCGATTCGGGAACGCGCACCATCTACGCGTTCGACTACGATGCTGTCGGCGGCAATGTCATCAACCGCCGCACTTTCGTCAAAACTTCCGAGGAGATTGGCACGCCCGATGGCCTGGTTGTCGATCGCGAGGGGTACATCTGGAGCGCCTGCTGGGATGGCGCGAAGATCGTACGCTACACGCCCACCGGTACGATCGATCGCATCATCCCGGTGCCCGCCCCGCGCCCGACCAGCTGCGTCTTCGGCGGTCCCACCATGGACGAACTCTACATCACCTCCGCCACCACCGGCCTGAATGAGGAACAGCTCAAGCAGTATCCTCTTTCCGGTGATATATTTCGCTTGAAGGTTGACGTTAAAGGGAGAGAGAAGTTCAAGTTTGGGGGGTAGGAATCCCCTCTGGCGTAATCGGGATTATCTTTTGCTGTGGCTCGGTCAGGCTGTCTCGTCGCTTGGCACGCGCCTGACGCAATTCGCGTTCCCGCTGCTCATTGTGGAATTGACGCATTCGATCGCGGCGGCTGGATTGGCCTATGGTCTGGGGCAGCTTCCCTACGCCCTCTTCAGCCTGCCCGCTGGAGCACTGGTAGATCGCTGGCCGCGCAAACGCGTGATGATTATGTGTACATTGGGCCTTATGCTGTGCGTGGCGAGCATCTCTCTGATACTACTATTAACCAGCGGACAACTGCGGCTGCTTCTGCTCTATGGATGTGCCTTTAGCCTGGGAACGGTCTCGCTCTTCTACGAACTGGCTGAACTGGCGGCGCTGGCGTGGGTGGTACCGAAGACGCAACTTACGACAGCGGTGGCGCAGTACGAGTTTGTCTATAGCTCTTGCTCGCTGCTTGGTCCCGCGCTGGGCAGTCTGCTCTTCAGCGTAGCACGGCTGCTCCCTTTCATTACGGACGCGGTTTCGTACATGATCTTGCTTGTCTCATTGCTAAACATACGCTCGCCCATGCAGGACGAAAGGAGCGCGGAGCGCCGCCACTTGCTTGTGGAAGTGCGAGAGGGGCTAAGCTGGTTGTGGTCGCAGAAGGTCATGCGCGCGGTAGTCTTGATCTCCAGTTATCTCTACTTTGTGATGACAACGAGTGTGTTCATAGTGCTGGCAATTGTACAGCAGCAGCATTTCGCGCCTGTGCTTTATGGCCTCATTGTCGCAACGGGAGGCATCGGGAACTTGCTCGGCACGGTGCTCTGCGCTCCCTTCCAGCACCGCGTGCGCTTTGGTACAGCTCTGGGCGGCACGCTTATCGTGTTCGTTCTGCTCTGGCCGCTCTACGGTTTCGTCAGGACGCCTCTTCTACTGGGAGCCATCTTCGCGGGCATCGCCATCTTCGATTCGATCAGCGCTATTCTGATGAGCAGCTATCGCCTCGCTGTTGTACCAGATGCTCTGCAAGCCCGCGTGAGCAGCGTCTATCGCGTGGTCCTGTTCAGCATCCTCACCATCGGTCCCTCCGCGCTTGGGCTGAGCCTCGAACGACTGGGCATCCTGCCTACCGTGGGCATAGTATGGTGTGGCCTGCTCTTGTTGGCCGGATTTATATTTGCGAGTCGGCAGATGCGCCAGGCAACGTTGCCACATGCCGCGATGTAAACGGAAAAACTGGAAAGGGTCGTATAATAAGATAGGATGAGAGTGATGTATGGAGCAATGAGAAGGACGGAAAAGTCATGGAAGCCAATAGAGTAGACAATGGTCTCTATATGACAGTAGAGCAGTATTTAGCCCTGGATGAGGCCACGGACGGCAAGTATGAATATCTAGATGGCTATGTCTTTATGCTGCGTCCGCCTTCTAGCGCATACGATGACCACCCGCGCGATATGGCTGGTGGGAGTGTTGCTCATGCTGCTCTGTGTGCGCGTCTCGCTACGTTGGTGAATGTTGCTCTCGGAGATAGTCCCTGCATGGCATATACCAGTGATGCTCGTATGAAGCTCGCTGAAAGGCAGTACCTCTATCCAGATGTAACGGTATCATGTGGCGAAGAAGCTGGATCAATGTTAGCGAATCCAACTGTGATTATTGAAGTCTTATCACCAACAACGGAGAAGCGCGATCGTGGCGCAAAATTCAAGTCATACAAGGGGCTACCGTCGTTGCAAGAGTATGTGTTAATTGGCAGCGAATACCGTACGATTGAGGTTCACCGGCGCGAGGGTGATTTCTGGCGACAATACCTTTATGGTGAAGGCGACCTGGTCGAACTCAAGAGCCTTGGTATACATTTTCCCTTTGAAGATGTATACCGTCGAATACCTATGTAGATTGGGCAAACTCATGGCATTTCTCTTCTCAGTTTCGTTTACCCAACCACTCCTCCCCAAGAATAGCGTATAGATACTCATCTCCCCACTTGCCCTTGAACCAGGTGTTCTGAATGAAATGCCCCTCGCGCCTCATCCCAAGGCGTTCCAGTAGTGCCACGGAGGCAAGATTTCCACAATCGGCGATGGCGATGACGCGGTGCAGACCCAGCGTTTTGAAAACGTAGTCCAGGATGCCGGAGATGGCTTCAAAGGCCAGGCCACGTCCCTGGTATGCTCGCGAGAGGGTGAAGCCGAGTTCCGCCTGGCGCGCGTCGTCGGCGAGGATCTTCAAGGCACAATCGCCGATCAGCTTGCTGGTCTCCTTCAGCTCGATGGCGATCTGGAACCACGCGCCCGGTCTGCCCGGTTGAGCGTCCTTTTGCTCCTGAATAAAGTCGCGCGCCTCCGCTTCGCTGGTCGTTTCCCAGCTCTGGTAGCGGGCAACTTCGGGGTCGTTGCGATACGCCAGGAAGATTGGCAGATCGACATCTGTAAAAGCACGCAGGATTACGCGCTGCAGTTCGATAGGGTGAAATGGATGTACGTCCACCAATCCTCCTCTATTTACCTGATTTTCGCCAACGCTCTCACTGGAAATGTGCCCACGCCCTTAAATTTGGGTGGTAAGGCGCTAAAGGTAAAATCCTCTCTTTGATGGGCTTCTCTAATCTAACGACAAAATACTATCATGTCAAGCATGCTGCCAGGTCGGTTCCTGCTGCACACGCGCAAACATGGTCCGCAAGTCGTCGTAGTCCGCGTCGCGCATGGGGATGAAGCGCTCGATGCATCCTTTGTGGAGCTCTTTAGCGGCCAGCGGATCTTTGTGCATGGAGACGAGGACGGTTCGCACGCGCTGTTTAAGTTCGGCGTCTAGCTCTCTGGCAATGACTATAGGAGGGATGGTAGATGGGCCTAGCATGTCGACGACGCGGATCTTTTGCGCCAGGGCCGGTTGCTGTAGAAGCAAGGTATCGAGCAGGTGCGAGTCGAGCGCGGCGGCGTCGACCTTGCCTACAAGGACGGCCTGGAGGGATTGCAGGTGCGATCCGGTGGCTAGCGTCTCTGCGAAGTAGTCCAGCGATTTTTTGCGTGTGAGCAGGCTGGCGTAGACAAGGTTGTAGCCTGAGTGCGAGGCGCGTTCGTTGTAGGCCCAGGTGCGGTCCTGCAGGTCGGCAAATGTTGTGTAAGGGCTATCGCTGCGCACGATGACATCGGAGTAATAGATGGGCCTCTGCTGGTAGCGCGGTCCTTGGAGGACGGGCGCGACCAGCAGCTCGAATGGACAATCAGGTTTTCGCATTGCGTGAACGTACAAAAGGCCACAGAGAAAACCGATGTCCGCGCTTCTCTGCTCCGACACGAACTCTTCCAAAGATTGTCCGACATGCAGCGTCGCGGGCTGGCCCACGCGTTCTCCGACGTAGCTCGCGATGAACGCGTAGGTCTCGTGGAGAACGGGCGAGAGAAAATTGGCGAAATTGAGCGTTGATGGCGTAGACATACTGCTACCTCCGTGCGTTTCCAGCGCTAGCTTTTCCAGTCACCCATAAATGCTTTATCTTTATCATTTACCTGTGTACCCAGCATGGGATGCAGCTCCATAGCAGGCGAGTACTTGCTGGCTGGAACTGTGCGCCCGAGCGCCTCGGCGATGGCACGGACGTAGTGTGGCGCGCCTCCGCAGCAGATGCCGAGGTAGTTGACGCCGAGCGAGCGGGCGCGCCGGGCAAAGTTCGCCATCTCGAAACGGTTGTGCAGGAATGGCTCCAGGGCGAGCGGGAAGGCGCTTGCTCCATTATCGGTCTTGAGCGACTCGAACGTCGCGGCGTGTGCGTTCGTCCTGTACGGCACGGGCTGTGCGGCGACGTAGCAGGTCACCGACTGGCGCACCTGCTCGATAATGGGCAGCATCGTCTCGGGTCCGCGATCGCAGTTCAGGCCGACGATATCTGCGCCCGCATCGGCCAATATCTTACATGCCTCGACATAATCGTAGCCGTCGCGTGTCTGGGTGGGCTGCACAGAGGCGAGCGTCACCATAGCGGGCAGGCGCAACTCTTTGATGACTTGCAGGGCGATCAGCGCCTCGCCGAGGTAGTCGTTGGTCTCGGATATCACGAAGTCGATGCCCTCTTCAACCGCCCAGGTCAGTTGCTCCTCGTACATGGCGCGCACGGTGCGAGAACTGGCCTGTATATTTTGGAGATCGTAGGCCCAGGTGTTGCAGATATTGCCAGCTACCAGCGCGTCACCTTCACGGGCAACCTCGTTGGCGAGGCGCACGGCCTGGCGATTCATGCGCTCCAGATCGTTCTCGCGCCCCACGTCCTTGAGCTTCTCGCGGTGGGCGTAATAGGTCAGGGCAACCATGACCTCGCTGCCTGCGCGCAAAAATTCGCGGTGGAGTTCTTTAACGGCTTCAGGAAAATCGAGCACGACCTCTGGTACATAAGGACCTGCCTTGATGTAGCCCCTGCGCTCAAGCTCGAAAACGTAGCCTTCTGCGCCCAGCACGAAGTCGCCGCGCAACCTATCTAGAATGCCCCTGCCTGTCCGCTCGCTCATTGTGACCTCTCTTTCTTACTGGCTATGCAAAGCGTTGGGGAGTAAAGCGGTCGATGGCGTAGACCGTGCCTCCCTGTAGCGCCAGTTGCATCAGCGTTTTGCCTACCCACGGAGCGTACTTGTAGCCGGTCCCGCGCCAGCCCACGCCTACGTAGATGTTGTCGAAGTTCGGGACGTTGCCAAGAATAAAGTTGTCGTCGCCCACCAGATCGTAGAAGCACTGGTCGACATCCTGCACGTCGACGGCCCGAGCATCTCTGAGAGCTGGCATGCACTGATCCACAAAACTATGTACATCCGAGATGCGGGTGTTCAGGGTCTTCACGTCGGGCGGATTGTAGTAGCCAATTTTTACGCCGATCGTCTTGCTCGCGTAGATTGGATGCCCATAAATGCCTACGTCGAGATACGCAAATACTGGTAGCACATCCGAGGTGAACTGCTCCCACTTCTCCGGCAGCGGAATGAAGTATTTGCATTGGCTGGGTCGGTCGGGCGTGAGTGGAAACTGCACGCTATTGCCTGGCAACTGGCGCAGCACGTCGTTCGTCTTCAGGCCCGCCGTGATTACGAGCTTGCGTGTCTGGTAATCGCCCTTGCTGGTACCGATGGACACCATGCCGTCGTGTTCTTCGATCGTGGCGACATCCACCTGCTCCACGATCGTTACGTCTCGTGCGCGCAACGCGTTCAGAAGCGCCTGGGTGACTGCTGGAACGTAGAGTAGACCAGCCTCGACATCCAGACGGCCCAGATCGGCAGTGAACTGTGGAAATCTCTGCGCGAGTTCGGCACCTGAAAACGCTTCCCTGTGCAGATTCAAGTCGGTGAGCGTGTTGTAGCTCTGCGCCGCGTAGGTCGCCGCGAGATCGGGCGTGACGTTCTGCGTTGCGATGTTCAGGCAGCCGCACTCGATCAGCAGAGGCTCAGCGGCGTGACGTTGTAGATCCAGCCACAGGGTGCGCGCCTCGTATGCCAGACGAGCGTAGAGGGGATCGAGGTAGTCGTTTCGAATCGACCGTGTGTAGCTGAACGACGCGGTCTTTTTGTCTCCGATCACCGACTGCTCTAAAATAACGATCTTCGCGCTGAACTGCGCGGCGTAATAGGCGGTAAATAAGCCCATGACGCCACCACCGATAATTGTCAGATCCTGTACGCCTTCTGGTACGCGCATCATCTCTCCTTCTATGTTTGCTGACTAATACACTACTTTGTGTATGATTGGCCTCTGTTGCGTATCTGGAAAGACATAATATTTGGTGCTTTCCAGGCGCATATCCTGTTGAAGCAGACCGCCTGGCATGATACCGTTATGTAGGCGTATCCATTCGTAGTACCGAGGAGCAAGGTGGTAGGCCGCGTACGTATGCGTACTGCTCTTTTTGAGCGTTTCTTTCGTACACGTATCGGTAAATATGACCAGGTTGTACCAGCGACCAGTACGTAGTTCTAGTGATGAGTAGCTCAGGATGTCCCCGATGCCCATGAGTTCGGGGACCAGCTTCTGGTCGATTCTTTGTATCTCGTCCAGCACTTGCTGTTCAAGGGAAGGACGCTTGCCGCTGATAAAGCCGACGAAGAGCAGTGGGCGCGGAACCAGGAGTTCGGCTGGCCGGTAAAGCGCGATGCGATGAACGCGCCTGTGACGCTCCTCCAGGGAGTAAAGGAGCGGCTGAAGATTGTTCACCGGCTGGTCCAACTGGTGCAGCGTAAGGTACAATCTCTGCGCCATCAGTTTGAGTACAACAAGGTCCAGCCTGCCCTTTTTCAGGTGTAGCCCGGCTGGATGCTCTAATGTCGTTGGTGCCGTTGGTGTTGTCTCTGTATAGTATGCGTTCATAGCGGCGTTTTCCTCTATAACTAAAACAGGTAGAAGCCTTCGCATAATGGAAGGTAATAAAAGGTGGTCAACCTGACAAGCAGCCTCCGCATGTCATACAAACAGGCAGAGAGCTATATCAGGATTGCGTGGTATAAAAAGTGAGTACCTGGATTAGTGGAGGCAACAACAACAGTCTGGCGCGTGGGTGGAGGAACAGAAGAGAGGACGCATGGAGACAAGTACGACGATCGTGTCGACCGCGTTGGAGAAGGATCGGTCCGCGATTGCTAAATTCTGTGATATCAGTTTCATCTGCGTGAGCTCCTAAATAGTTGTCGTATTCATCATCTTTACAGCGCGTCTTTGCTCTAAGGCGTCGTCAGGAAATGAAGGTAGCAGTTTTGAAAGTAAACGAGAGCAAATGAGATCAAAAAAGCTGCTTCAATTGCTACCTTTATTCTCTTGCGGCCCCTAAGTAACAGATGTTGCTATCATTGTAAGGTAAGAGGATAGAGTTTGTCAACATTCCATAACCAGAATTTATGTTATCTGCCTATATTCATAACTTCTAGTTTTCACTTGGCTCTTCTGTCTATAGGAGGTGGACCTGCACCTGAACGGACGGTGATTGGACTTGCTTACCATTCTGATCGGTTGCCACGGCGGTTACATGCGCGTTCAAGAGGCTGCCGAGCAGTGATTTTACAAGGCCAACGTGCCAGGTGAGCACCACGCTATCATCGCTGCCGGTTGGCTGCAGCTGGCTTTTGAAGATGTCGCTCACGAGATCGTAAGTGACTATCAGTTGCGTGCTCACTCCTGGCTGATTGGCCGTGACAGTGACAGGGACATTGGTATTGTTGTTGACATTCTGAGGGCAGTTGGTGATCTGGAGTGTCAACTGTACGGGCTGTGGCGTCGGCTGAGTTGGCTGCGTCGGCGTTGATCCTGCCGCTGGCGCAGATTGAGGCGGTGGCTGCGAACCAGGCTGTGAGCCTGCTTGAGAACCGGGCTGAACTGGTGATGTTGAGCGCGTTGGCACTTGGGTGCCAGGCGTGGTCCCAGGTTGTGAGCCTGACGAGGATGTGTGCGCGGCTGTCGTTTTTGTCTGCGTTGTGGTGCCAGATTGTGGCGTTGAGCTCTGGGGCGTTTGTGGCGCGGCACCGCTTCCTGCGATATTTGATTGCCTGCCGGTTTGTTCGGCCTGCTGTATGATATACGCGATAGCGCCGCCGCCCACGATGAGCGCAGCAAGGCCCGCTACGAGCGTCCTCCGTGGAAGCGTCTTTGTGCGTATAGATGATGGAGTCTGCGCCTCTAGGAGCTTCGTTGCTCTGCCAGAAACGGTCGGAGAGGCCGCGTCGAGCGCTGCTGGCGGCAGGGAAGCATCCGGGTCATCGTCCTCTAAGCGAGACGTCGCTAGAGCGTGGTCTTCGTGGGAAGCCGTTATGTGTTGCGCGGGCACGACCTCCGCTGGAACCACTACAGCATCAACGCCAGCTTGATTACGCGTTGTTTCCATCGTAAGCGTGCTCTCAGGGGGTGGAGTAGCAGCGGAAAATGCCGAATCCTGTAGACTCACACGCGAAAGAGCTGGCTCGGGCGCTAGTGCGGGCACTAGTAACCGAGTGGCCGCAAGAGATGGCGAGTCCGCCTCTCGATATGCCTGCTCCAGATGTTGCGCAAACAACTGCACGTTCTCAAAGCGCTCTTTCGGATCTTTCGCTAGCGCTTTAAAGATAACCGCTTCTATTTGTGGCGCAAGGGAGGGCAGCGTTTCGCGCAGCAGGGGTGGTGTGGCGAACATGTGCTGACCTATAACCTCGGAGATCGAGCCGCCGAAGGGGGGAGAACCGCTAAGCCATTCGTAGACTACGATGCCCAGCGCGTATTGATCGCTCGCCGGACGTGGCTTGCCCTGGATCTGCTCCGGTGCCATGTAGGGCGGTGTGCCCGAATGGCCCTGTAGATCGAGGGATTGGGTCGCATGGGCGATGGCCGCCACGCCGAAGTCGCTGAGGAGGAGCTCCTGTTGTGATCCGAGCAGCATGTTTTCTGGCTTGATATCGCGATGCACCAGCCGTTGATCGTGGATGTATTGCAGGGCAGCGGCGGCCTGCGTGATGTAGGGAATGATGGCATCAAGCGCGAGCCGCGAGCCACGTGGATAGCACGTTCTCAGCGTTCCATTGGGCGCGTACTCCATCACAAGATACGGAACTCCGTCCTCAACTGCGAAATCAAGCACGCGGACGATATGGGGATGGGCCACGTCAACCAGGCGCTGCGCCTCGACCAGAAATTTCTCCAACTCCCGCTGTTCAAGGGTTGTACGCAGGAGCTTGACCGCCGCCTGCCGCTTGATGTAAAGATGTTCGCCCAGGTAGACCTCGGCAAACCCCCCCTTCCCCAATAGACGCACCAGCCGATAATTGCCAAACTGCTGCCCAATACGATCAACCATGAAACCTTCTCCTGAAAAAGCGCCTGCTCGTTGGCTCTATTGTTAAGTATAATTGCAGAAATGAAATAGCATAGTTACTATAATGCTTAACGTAAGAACATGACATAAATATCAACGTGGTACTCTATTACCTGGGTATCATCCTGTAACAAAAAGGAAATGCTAAAATAGATCGTGGCAGGAGTTCATGAAGTGGCGGCGAGATTTCGAATCAATAAATTTACATTTTTCTTGCTTTTATTTGAACTTTGCCTTGTATACTCTGACATATACAGCCGGATACCAGCGGGCGTAGTGGGATCCGACAGCATACATGCGAGAAGCGAAGACGGTTACAGCATCTTTCGCTTATAGCATGTTGTCAGCTACATCAAGGAAATTCTATAGAACATGGCAAAGGAACAGGTATGAAGAGGCGCGTTGTGCCTCCATTGCGCAGTTTGCGTACCAAGCTAGTTTTGAGTTACCTCGCAGTGACGCTAGGGGCTATCCTGACTTTAAGTATAGCTGTAGTAGTGGCTGTGCAATATTACTTTGCCTATCAGTTGCAGGATCAGTTCGCCAACCAGGCACAGGCAGCGGCGCAACAGGCCGGGCAGGAATATCATAGCGCCAACCGTGGATGGGACTACGTTCATCAACTGGGCTGGATCGATCAAGATACCATCGAAATGGTCGTCGATCCTAACCTTGGTCTGGAGTCGAATCTGCCGGAACACGCGCGCATGGTCGCAGTCATGGACAACAATCAAACTCCCATCAATCGATGTCTGCAACAGGCCCTCAAGGGCCAGGATGGAACGGTAAGCCATATTCAGGGCTCTTCCGACGAGGATTATGGTCCGCCACTGCCCCCAGCTATGTACGTCTGCGAGGCGGTTCACGACAATGGGCAACAGAGCGGCCAGATCGTCGGCGCGCTCTTATTGATTAGATCTGAACAATACGCACAGGGTTCGCCTCCCCACGGATTTCTCTTCAATGTGAGCCTGGCCATTCTGTTCGCGGGCGGTGGTATCGCGCTGCTTGTCGCCTTCTTTAGCTTTATACTGGCACGCGGCCTGACAAATCCGTTGCGCTCCCTCACCAGGGCAGCAGAGAAGATGCAGGGCGGCGATTACGCCCAGCGCGTGGTGCCACCGGCGTCCCAGGATGAGATAGAGCACCTCTCGCTTGCTTTTAACGCGATGGCCGATACGATTGAGGCCGATGTGAACGAGTTGCGACGCCAGGAGCAGTTGCGCCGTGACTTGATCGCCAATATCGCACACGATATGCTCACTCCGCTAACGGCTGTGCAGGGCTTTAGCGAGGCGCTGGCCGATGAGGTAATCACCAATGCGCGGGCGCGCCAGGAGACGGCGCAATTGATCGGACGCGAGGTGCAGCGCCTGCGCCGTCTGGTCAGCGATATGCAGCATATGACCTCGCTTGAGGCGGGTCGCCTGCACTTCGATTTCGCACCCCTCAATCTCTACGAACTGGTGAACGAGACGCTGGCGGTCATCGAATTCGAGTGCAATCAACAAGGCATAACCCTGCGCAACGAGATGCCGCCCTGGCTGCCCCTGGTCCAGGCCGATGGCGATCGCATTACCCAGGTATTGCTCAATCTGCTGGACAATGCGCGCCGCCATACGCCGACGGGAGGAACGATTACCATTGGTGCCGAGCCCGGCGAGCGCGATCTCAAGGTGTGGGTGAGCGATACCGGCACGGGCATTGATGCCGCCGATCTGCCTTACATCTTTGAGCGCTTCTATCGCGCCGATCGCTCGCGTACCGGTACGACCGGTGGCAGCGGGCTGGGCCTCTCCATCGTCAAAGCGATCATCACCGCGCATGGTGGCACGATTCATGCCGAAAGCCAACCCGGCGTGGGGACGCGTATTCTGTTTACCCTTCCGCTTGCTAGAGAGGATCTCCCATTAATCGTGGACCTTGATAGCCCTTACGCTTAGTGTGTAGTATGCTCAGACAGAGACTGCGCAGGCCGAGGATGGACTATAGGGTAGAAATTGATCGACCAGCCCATGCCGAACGCGTGGGGAACCAGCACGCTTGCTGTGTCTTTGTTCCAGAAGGTATTGCGCAGTTTCTCGACCGTTGGCATGCGAAAGTCGTAGGGGATACCAACGACCTTGCCATGCCAGGTGCGCTCGTTCGCCGGGCGGCTTAATTGCTGGGCGACCGCGCTCCCCACCAGGGTAGCTACGATCGTTCCCATTAGCACATCGCTGGGTTTGACACCTTTGTTCTTCTTGCTCATAAAATTTCCTCCTGTTTACTATTATCTCTTGCATACAGTCTAACTATATTACGTTTCCTCCAAAAGAATGTTGTAGGGAACTGTCAAAGATCATTCAATCAGGTAGGGACCGCATTTAGATGCTGCGCACAAACCATTCCGCAAAGATAGGTGCGGCAAAGCGATAGCAATCCTTTGTGACAAGCAGGATATCGCGCTTGAGTAGCTTTTGCAGGGTCAGGCGTGTCGTCATCTCAGCGAGGCCGCTGTGTAGTTGGATGCTGGCGGGATCGGCCTCTCCCAGCGCGTACACGGCGTCCAGGCAGAGCCGCTGCTCGCGATCGGTACGCTCCCAAAGATCCTTAAAATAGTTGTCGCCCCACTTCTTGAAGACCTCTTCTATAGCGGCCTCGACATCGTGGAGCACGGTCTGTTCGCGCCCGCTCGCGTTGAGCTCGGCAATAAGGATCGAGCACAGCGCTTGAATCAAGAAAGGATGGTACCCGCTCACGCGCAGCACCTCCGCGATGACCTGCGCGCCGAAGATACGCTCGCCAGGGAACTGCGGCGTCGGCTGCACGATGAGCAACCGCGCCTCTTCGGGACGCAGAAAACTGACCTTCAGCGTCTCCACGTTGACAAAATAGCCCGCCCAGCTGCTTCCCATCTCGCTCATCGTCTTCACACCACTGAACAGCAGGGCCAGGCGAGGACGATTCTGAATGACGCTGCGAAACCAATCCAGCAGAGAATGCAAGTCGATATGCCCCCTCTGTCCGGCCTCTTCCAGCTTCTCAAATTCGTCGAAGGCCAGCAGGAGCATACGATCGTTCTGTTCCAGCAGGCGCTCGACATCGCGCATCCAGCGGTTGAAGCGATGATAGGCGACCGCTTCATTCTCGCGCTGGTCCTCGCGCAACTGCTCGTACTCCAGCCGCTTGATGAGAATACCCTTGGTGGTGAGCAGATCATAGATCCCTTCAGCGATCGCTGCCAACATGGCTGCGATGCTGGAGGCGACACCCGTGCTCTGAAGATCATAGAAAACGGAGAGATACTGCGATCCCAGCAGGACGGGTAGTTGCTTGAGGATGCTGCTCTTGCCCATTCTGCGCTCGCCCGTCAGGAAAAAGGTCGGGCGGCGACTCCTGCGCAGCGCCTCGCCCAGTTGTTGCGCCACATCGTCGCGTCCCACGAAGAGAGGATCGCGCAGTTCGAGCGCCAGCCCCGGCGTGTACGGATTGTCGATACGTCCGAAGCTACCGGGCATATTTTCGATATTGTCCTGCTCGTGCCGGGCGACCGCCTGCCACTTCTGCACAATCTCCTCCAGGTGCCGATTGAGGACCGCGTCCCTGAAGGCGGTGGCGGGATAAATTTTTCGCAGATTGGCAATCATACTTGCCAGCGCTTCGTGGCGCGCCTGGCCATTGACGCGCGTGTAGTAGCTGGCGGCGTCGCGACTGGCGTCCTCCAGATTGCTGAATAGCTTCGCCATCTGCGGATCAAGGAAGCGGATCTCCTGGGACAAGATCACGCCAAGGCGCTGATGGGCGCGGCTGATGTCGCGCAAACTCTCACGCATACTCAGATCGGAGAGCGCGATCTCCACCAGCGCCGCCTGCGCCTGTCCCCGCTGCTGGGGACGCTCGTGAATGATAAATTCGCTCTCCTCAATCGCCTCCTCCACATTCTGTTCAGCCGCCAGCAGCAGCGCCTGCTTTAAATAGGGCAGAGGCAAGAAGACGGCCTCATCATAGTGCAGCGCGCTGTGTCGCAGGTAGTAAAAAATATTGAGTGGGTCCCGCTGGCACTTGAAGTATGTCCTGACCATAGCGAGCGAACTGAATGGATACAGTGGCAGGCGATAGTAGCTGGGGATGTAGCTCAGCACAAAGGCAACGCCGACGACCAGCCCCTGCATAGCGCCTATCGAGATGGCGTACGACAACGACAATTGTTTCATGCCAGCATCGCCGACGGGGACACCTACCGCCGCGCCAAAGGCGGCGGCGACCACGATACCGATACGCGTCCCCACGTCGAGCATCTCGACATATCTGCCACGCCGACCGCGCTGCAACGTTCCCCGCACAAGAATGCCTACGAAACGCACCAGGCTGCTAGCCAGAATGCCACCCACGATAAAGCCCGCGACGCTGCCCAGAATGCTTTCCTCGACCACCAGTTGCTGGCCACCGAGCATCCCGATCAGCAGGCCGGGCCAGTAGGCGGCGAAGATGCCCACGGGCACGCCGACGAGTATGCCGACGGCGCAACCAAGCATAATGCCGATCGTCGTCTGCATAAGGCCGCTGCGCCGGATCGAGCCAACCGTATTGAAGGTCAGCCCTAACAACAAACCAAACGCCAGGCCGCACATAATACCAACAAAGTTATCGTCGGTCGTACTGATGATCACACCGTTGGCAAGCGCGCACGCCAGCGCAATCGCGATGCCATATGAGACGCCGAACAGGCCCCCGAAGAAGCCGCCACCGATGCAGCTTACCGCAACGCCCCAGATACAGTCCCACACAAAATCTATCGTGCCCTGGCTGAGCAACGCCTGACCGGTAATGCCATAGCGATCGAAGAGGGAAGGGACGAATGCAAAGCAGAGGACGCGCACGGTGAGCGCCAGGGGAAAGGAAAAGACAAACAGCGGCACTAACAGTCGCGTGATCTTTAGCATACGTTCTGGCAAACTGCGCGTCTCGATATCTTGCATGAAGCCTGCTGGCTGAAAAAAGCAACGGAGCAACCAGATAGCAGGCTCAATGAAAAAGTATCGTTGCATCGGCTTCCAGCGCTGCATCTAGTACACCACTCCTCGATACACATCCTCTAAGCGTCGCTCGAACTGTTGCCAGTAGAGCGGCGCGTCCCGCAGCTGATCCTTTTCCGCCAACAGTTGTTTGCCGACCAGTTGCAGGCGCAAAGGAGGCCACTTCTGCTCGCTTATCTCGCCATACTTCCACATGCACGCGTACTCCAACTGTCCAAAATTTGCCTGCTGCCCCTTCGCCTCAATGAACTCCCGCGCCTCTTGCACGCCAAACGGCTCAAGCATGCACGTCTCGAAGACATTGAAGAAACCGCTCGTCTCACCATCTTTCCCGATCACCTGGCTCAAAGGATTACGACTGACGACGACAAGGGCCAGGTCGAACTTCTGTGTCATCGCCCGTAGCGCGCGATAGAAGTCGAGCGTAAACTCCTGTCGCATGCCGAAGCCCTCGAACTCGTCGATACAGAGCACGGGCACCTTATTCTTCGCTTTCAGCAACTTCAGGCCCTTCTCCAGAGCGACCAGGCCTCGCTGCGAGCGCGAAACGGTCAGGCCAAATTCCTCCAACACCTCGTCGACGAAGCCCACCACTGTGCTGCAACTGGGCATCGTCGCGTCGATGTAGCGGACAATGAAGCGCGAACCGAGTTCGTGTGCAGCGACGTAGAGTAAGTAGCGCACAAGCCAGGTCTTCCCGCTCCTGCGCGGTCCTACGATGGACGTTGAAGCTTTATGAAACGTGCGGTTAATCAGTGTATCGCGTTCTCTCTGGCGTCCATATAGCTCGTTTGCCGTCGGCAAGGGTTTATTAAATAAAAAGATTGACTCCGCACGCCCGGCGGCAGGGATGGTTACTACCGCATCGGCTCTCTCTTCGCCTGCTTCGCTATCCTGGGACAGCCGCTGCTCACTGCCTTCATCCAAAAGCTGATTGAGCTCCTCAATGCTTTTGCCATACACGGTGCTGAGCTTCTTGCGCAAATAACGGCCAGGGGATGTCACGCCACTCTCCCAACGACTCACCGTGACACCTGTTGTGCCAACTTTATCGGCCAATTCTTCTTGTGTCCATCCCTGCTTCTCACGCAAACTGCGCAGTACGTATTTGGGAATAGCGTCTTCCGTTTTTTTCACGCCTGCCCCTCTTCCTGAGTATCGCGTAACTATTCAGCATCCCTGCTTTACCTCTTCACCGTCTTCACCCAACCCGCGCTCAGCACTGTGGGCATTGGGAGATCCAGGAGCACTTGAAACGTTACGAGTAGTGTACATAAGCACAGCAAATAAATATCTCATATTTCAATGCGTCAATCTATCCGTCCTGCATACTGGATCTACCTCATCCATACAGAAACGGCGTAAGGCGCTTTATGCTATCTACTACGTCTGCGCTTCTCCACTGGATCATCAAAACAGGCCGGTTTTGTACGCAAGATGACTACTACATGATAACAATGATATTTTAACATCCTCGCCTTCTCATGTATACTTATCTTTAGCTATCTCTAAGTAATAACGGTGTCTATACAACAGTGCAAAAAACGCAGAAAAGATGGATGCTACACGAGCGCATGGCGATGAATAGGGATGCACAAAACAGACCTTTCAACTATACAAAAGTACTAACAGAGCATATAAAAGAGCCTCATCTCACTATCCTCCTCGCAAATCCTGCCCTCAATACAATTGACATAAAAATTACAGCAGGCGACAGCGACATAGAGAGTATACACTATACGCGCAAAGTGAACGGCGTCATGTGCCAGATTCTCGAATTTCCCACGCTATGCGCCCTCGTCGATACCTTCGCGGCGGACCCGGCGCGTAGTGAAGAGATGCGGATACAGATGAGCTCTGTGCAGTACATCTGGTTTGTCACGCGTCTCGACGCCACGAGCCTCAGCGTCAATGAACAGAATGTCATAAAATGGCTCAGCACTATGCTGGGGGAGCAGGCGTGGCGCGATGCCCTGCTGGTGCTTCTCCACAACCAGGCAACGCTTCCTTTGCAGTGCGCCAGTATGATGAAAAAACGGTCAGAAATAGTGCGCGCTGAGATCTCGCGCTACACGGGTTGGGATATCGCCAGGAGCATCACCGCCGTCTGCGTCGGTCAGCTAGATGAACTACTGCTCGGCGACCAGGATCTAGATCCCGAACTCCGCGCATCGGCTGCGCCACAAAAAGCCGCCCGCGCCGTTCCGTGGCAGGCAGGCGGGCATGCCGACAAGACGAGCGGAGAGCTTCCCCAGCGTTTGAACGCGCTCATCCTGTGCTATCTCTGGAGCGGACCAGCCGGTGCCCTGGGCATGTGCCTATGGGGAGTGCCAGGTTTCGGCATCGCACTGGCGACCAACGCGCTATTCTGGGCCATAATCGGCTGGCTACGTGACACGAAAGAGACATAGCTGCCTTGTATCGCGCAATAGGAGCGGATACAATAAGAAGTAAGGGGCCTTGTCTACTTTCATGGGTAGCGCGGAAGTTGGGCGTTTGCTCGACACGTATTTGCCCAGCCAGTGCTGGCGCATAAAAGGAGCTTTATGGCAGATTATCACTATATCTTGACCGAACGCGATGAGCGCGTCGGAATTGTGACACTGAATCGCCCCAAAGAATTGAACGCACTCAGTACAGCGGTGATACGCGAGGTCGCCACTGCTTTTGAGGAGTTTGATCGCGATGAAGCGATCGGCTGCATTGTGCTTACGGGAGCAGGCGAGAAAGCATTCGCCGCCGGTGCAGATATCAAGGAGATGGCCGAACAGACGCCCGTCTCTATGATGAACGCGGGCTTCGAGGAATGGGATCGCATCCGGCGTATTCACAAACCGATCGTCGCGGCGGTCTTCGGCTACGTCCTGGGTGGCGGCTGCGAGCTGGCACTCAACTGCGATATCCTCGTGGCTTCGGAGAATACGCGCTTCGGGCAGCCCGAAATCCTGCTCGGCATTATCCCCGGCGCGGGCGGCACACAGCGCCTGGCGCGCACGCTCGGCAAATATCGCACCATGGAGATGGTCCTGCTGGGCGCGCAGGTGGGGGCCAAAGAGATGGAGGAGCATGGCCTCGTCAACCATGTCGTCCCCAAGGGCGAGCAGCTGGTCGAAGCGGTCAAGCTGGCGAAAAAGATAGCCGCCCAGGCACCTGTCGCCGCTCGTCTGGCAAAGGCATCGGTCCTGGCCGCGTTCGAGACTACCCTGGCTGAGGGCCTGGCAGCCGAACGCCAGAACTTCTTCATGCTCTTCTCAACCGAAGATCAGCGCGAGGGTATGCACGCGTTTATGGAGAAACGACAGGCAGAATTCAAGGGCCGCTAGTTAAAATTGGGAGGGTAGAGACGATGCGCGCCGTGAACCCGCATCGTCTCTACCCTCCAGCATTAAATGATCTCACCATTGAGCGCGGCGGCAAAGGCGTCGGTGAGCCTCGGCACCGTCTCGAATTGGAGGAGTTCGGATGGGTATATCCAACGCATCTCGGTTGCCTCCCAGTCGGTCCTGATGCGCTCAGGAGTGAGAACCACGAAGAGGTAGGGATGGATGTAGAAGTGCCGCCCCAGCTCCTCATCCCTATACTCCACAACGGCTCCGCGCCGGAGCATACGCACCTGCTCGGGCAGCAGCGCCGTCTCCTCGCCGATCTCGGTGAATGCCTGCTCGTCCGGCGTCACATGCGGCTCCACAAAGCCGCTGATACCGGCCCAGCGCCCATGATAGCTCCCTACACGCTCGCTGCGCCGTACAAGTAAAATACGAGGATTGGGCTCGTCGCGCCGTTCCAGAAAACAGGTGACGACATGCGTCGAACGTAGCGGTGTGCTCATGGCAGTATCTCCTCACAGTAAACGTATGCCCAGTAGGGGCAATCAGGTGACAGCAAAGGACTTTTCCAGTATACTCTTAGCAGTCATTACGTAGTATATCTTGTACGAACATCTCTGCGCCGCTGCTGTCGTATATAGATACGCTAATTTGCCGCTTGCAGTTTCGTTTATTCTATTGGGCCGGTACAGATATTTAAAGACGTGAAGTGTGTTTCCACCGGGCAGGAGTATCCTTATGCAGATAGATAAAACAACCAATACTACCAATAAAATCGATACTACCGATCCAGCAACCGATACCAGCGATACAATCGATGAAATAACCAATACAACCGATAACAGCGATGCAACCGATCCGGCGATCAAAAAAATCGTTGTAACCAGGCCAGCGACCAGCACTGCCGATCCAGCAACCAATAACAGTGATGCGACCGATGTTGCGACCAATAAAATCGACGCGACCGCTACACCAAGAGAAACGGCAGCCGGAGCGACTACCGTACAGGAAGCGTCAGTGCCGCCAGGCCAGACGTGGCGCGCAATCGGTGAACCCTGGTGGAAGGCGGCGCTCGCCGTGCTTCCGACCTTTCTTGTCACCCGCTTTATCCTCGTGCTGCTGGCATATTTCGGCGGCGTGCTCTTCTTCGTCCCGAACTACTGGCCCGGCAAGATTCCTTTCCACGATATCGTCTATGACTGGTATCATTGGGATGCTATCCGTTTTGCTACCATCGCGACCCACGGCTATCCCAGCCTGGATTACGCCGCCTTCTTCCCTCTGTTCCCGGCGCTGGCGCACGTGTTTAGCGTCGTCACGCACCGCGACATTCTGGAATCGACGATGTTCATCTCTAACATAGCCTTTCTGGGCGCGCTGATCGTGCTCTACCGCTTCGTTGAGATGGAGTTCGACCGCGAGACGGCGAAACGCACGGCCCTCTATCTCTCCATCTTCCCCACGACCTTCTTTTTCTTCGCGGGCTACAACGAGTCGCTGTTCCTCTTCTTCATGCTGCTCTGCTTCTACACGCTGCGGCGCGGCTCCTGGTGGATGGCGGGCTTGTTCGGCTTCCTGGCAACACTGACACGCTCGCTCGGTGTCTTCCTGGCGCTTATCTTTGTCTGCGAATACGCGCGTCAGAAGTGGCCGCAACTCCAACAGGTCTGGCGCGATAAGCAGATGAAGCAAGGGCTGCGCGTGCTGATACACCTGCCCGCCGTGCTCTTGATTCCTCTCGCCCTCGGCATCTTCGCCTACGCCCTCAATGTGCACTTTCACGATCCACTCGCCTTTGTACATGCTCAGACATCCTGGCGGCAGGGGCTGAGCTTTCCGCTGGTCGCTCCACTCATAGCTGTCAAGGATCTGCTGACGTTGACGCCCTTTACTTTTGTCAATCCGCACAATATTATCGATCTGTCCGCGCTCGTGCTCTTTGCCGCGCTCCTCGTGCTCTGTTTCTGGGGACCGGAGCGGCTCGACAGGTCACAGTGGCCGCTTGCCCTCTTCGGCGTACTGGCACTGGTCTACGCGCTGCTCTTCCCCGGCATTCCCAGCGCGGGCGGCCTGTACGACCCGATGCCGTCGATGCAGCGACTGGTATTGGAGATCTTCGTCGGCTTTATTCTCCTGGCGCGCCTGGGGCGGCGTCCCTGGGTACATCAGACATATATGCTCTTCTCCCTGCCCATATTGGCGTTCCTGGTATTGCAGTTTATCACCGGGCACTGGACCGTCTAAAACAGCAACAGCATCTTCGTTTTTCCAGAGCAGGCATCCGTATGTGGATGCCTGCCTTCATGCTGATTTATAATTACAAATGATTCATTCTTGACGTATTCTTAACACTCCTATATAGTATGCTTGGCGCATAGTATGTTTTGCACACTGCCCGCTCGTTACCGGCATACATAGTACACGTCAGGAACCCAATCCGTTAACGACGGAGAGGGGCACGCGTTTTATGCTTTTCATTTTCCAAGCCTTTACAGGCCTGTTCGCCTTACAAACTGGAGGTAGGCCGAAGTGTCAACGACTATTGTTATAGTGGGCCTCATCATTACTATACCGGTCGGAGCAGCCATTGCTGTTTTCGTCGGCTACTATATTGGCAAGACCCATAACCGGGTACATTTCGAAGAGCGTCTGCGCGCTGAGAAGGAGGCCAGCGAGCACCGGCTGCTGGAAGTTCAGAATCAGCAGAGGGAGGCTCTATTTGAAGCGCGCAATGAAACGGCGCTTCTACGTTCCGCGATGGAGCGTGAAAACGCGGAGCGACGTACAGAATTGTCGCGGCAGGAGCGCCGTATACAGCAAAAAGAGGAGAATCTTGAGCGCAAGGTTGATGCATTGGAAGCGCACGAACGCAAGGTCAGTGCGCGGGAGCGCGCCATCGAACAGTCACATGCCGCGGTAGAAGCACTCAAACAGCAGCACCTCGACGAGCTTGAGCGCATTGCACAGCTCACCGAGGAGCAGGCGAGGAATCTCTTGCTCTCACGTATCGAGGAGCAGGTGCGCGAGGAGGCCGCGCGCCGCGTGCGTGTCATCGAGGAGCAGGTACGCGAGGAGGCCGATGCGCGGGCACGCGAGATCATCACACTGGCGATTCAGCGCTGTGCCTCCGACCAGGTTGCTGAGGCTGTGGTCTCGGTCGTCCCGCTTCCCAATGATGAGATGAAGGGGCGCATCATTGGACGCGAGGGCCGCAACATCCGCGCCCTGGAGGCCGCGACCGGCGTTGATCTCATCATCGACGATACGCCCGAAGCGGTGATCCTCTCGGGCTTCGATCCTGTGCGCCGCGAAGTGGCGCGCCTGGCCCTGACCAGGCTGATTCTCGATGGACGCATTCACCCTGCGCGCATCGAGGATGTCGTTGCCAAGGCGCGGCAGGAGGTCGATGCGATTGTACGCGAGGCGGGCGAGAACGCGGCGCTGGAGGCGAATGTTCATGGCCTGCAGCCGGAACTGCTCAAGATTCTCGGACGCCTCCACTTCCGCACCAGCTATGGACAAAACGTGCTCGCTCACTCGGTAGAAGTATCTATCCTGGCGGGAACCATGGCTCACGAGCTGGGCGCTGATGTCAATGTCTGCAAGACAGCGGCCCTGCTGCACGATATGGGCAAGGCAATCGACCAGGAGGTCGAGGGGCCGCACGCTATCGTTGGCGGCGAGGTGGCGCGCCGCTTTGGCAAGTCACCTAAGATCATTCACGCGATGGTGGCCCATCACGCGTCGGAAACGGAACCGCAATCGCTGGAAGCGGCTATCGTACAGGCGGCAGATGCTATCTCAGCGGCGCGACCAGGGGCGAGGCGCGAGACGATCGATCTGTATATCAAGCGGCTGGAGGCGCTCGAAGGCATCGCCAATTCGTTTACCGGCGTCGAGAAATCGTTTGCCATTCAGGCGGGCCGCGAGGTCCGTATTATCGTCAAACCGGAAGAGGTCGACGAGTACACGGCCAGCCGCCTCGCCAGCGATATCGCGCAGAAGATCGAGGAGAATCTCGATTATCCTGGTCAGATCAAGGTCTGCGTCGTGCGCGAAACACGCTCCGTAGATTATGCGCGCTAATATTCCAGTAGGGAGGGGTCTTGCGT
>JALYTQ010000147.1 GCA_030854195.1 Chloroflexota bacterium | reverse complement strand
AGCCAATCCAACGTGCGTCCCAAACAATCATCGTTGAGCATATCCGCTGTAATCCCTTCTCCCAAAAGATGCTCAACTGGTTTGTTCTCAAAATATTGAGGCACCAGGTAGAGTTGTCGATTGCTGAAGCCTAACCCATTTAAGAGCATTGCCACGGTGGCAGTTCCCATACTCACGCTCCGGCGTTGCTCTCCTGCTCGTTCATCCAGCCACTCTGCTATCCCTGCTTCTCGGCACACCCCTGCCACTATTCCCAAATGGTCCAGGCGTTCTGTTTGATAGACTGTTTCCTCTCGCACGTTTTCGCCCTTCCGCGTTTTTTCTTACCTTACCGGAAATCCTTTTTTCCGTCAACCCTTCTGCGGAATGTGGGCTCTATAATCAACCAGAAAGTATATAGCCATACCAATAAAAATTATTGAGCTTGCAACTACAATAAAAATGCCCCATCCTCCAATAAATGAGTTATCACCAAAAAGGTACATAGCAAGACTGGAGAGGGTAATGATAATGCCAACAATGAGTAGTAGTGCAAAAAACCAAGCTAAAGGACGACGCTCTATTTTGTAGTGGAGTTTCTTTTCCTCAATCTCCCATTTGAGCTTTAATTGCTGATTTTCCACAGTATTTGTACTCTCTGGCACATCATCTTGTAAATCTTCTACCATTAGCACTAACTCCTTTTTAGTCCGGTATTATACAGTGGATTTGCTGATCTCTATGAGAAAGAACGAACTCATGACCCAAAAGTACAACTCAACTTTCCAATACTAGACTTGGCTATCGTAGGCGTGGAAAGGTATAGGCAGATGGAAGAGATCGTCAAAGAGACTTTGTTGGGCTTTATAATATAATAGCTATGTACTCTTGCCATAAAAGGAGCCAGCATAGGATGAAACCCCCGATTAGTGAGCTTCAAGAAGCTATCGCCGCTGTTTTGGCGGAAGAAGAAAAGGCGTATGATTTAGTTGGAGTATGTAAGTTTTTCGGGTTAGATGCAAAAGATGGTGATAACGCTTGGAGCAGCAAGCGAATATATGTTCGATCCTTAACCAAATCCAAATCAGAAGCCTTTTTAATCGATCTTGCGATGAAGGTGAGTGAACACTATGGCTCGGAAGAACTTCAAACATTTTTAAAACAGTATGTAGGCGGGGTACAGGGGAATGTCAAGAACCTGATCTTCGCTGCAAAGGGAGAGAAACCAAAGATCGTCCTCCTAGACGCGGTAAGTAACGATATTAAAATTGTTCAGAATGAGCAGAATTGTCTCACTTATGATAAGGCAATTTCAGAGCGCGGTTTACTCTGGACTGATCTCATCGAGTGGTGGTGTGAACGGGAAGATCTCAAAGCACTTTCTCCTATCGAGCAGGAAAGACGGCTATACAACAGATTGTTTGTATCGCTTGATAGTCCACCGGAGAAATTACTTTTTAGAACCTATTTTGAGCAATTCCGTGAGCCATTAGGAAAACAACTGCCAGCTCTTATCCCGCAAGTATATTTACACTACGATCCCTATACCATCCGCCAGCTCGCCGATGAAAAGAACCTCGTCCGCCAACGGATGGATTTTCTGTTGCTGTTTTCCAATCGGGATCGAGTTGTTCTGGAAGTTGATGGTCAAAAGCATTATTCAGAAAACAATACTCCCAGACCTGATCTCTATGCTGAGATGGTTGCCGAAGATAGAAGGCTCCGGCTCGCCGGATACGAAATATATAGATTTGGCGGGTATGAATTATTTGATAGCAAAGGAAAAACTATCGTCACCCATTTCTTTCAAATATTGTTTAAACATCACAAGATTGCAATGAGAGAGAACTAACTTGATGAAATGAATATATTTTGCTCAGCCTCCTTACTCACGTCTATACTGATGTAAGTATCAACACATGTTGTACTAACTGCAAAAATAGCAGTTTATATGCAGGGATATCATCCGGGCTTTCCTCATTTTAAAGTAGCTAAGCGTTATTTAGCATGTAGTTAAGGTACGGGAGGTGCTAACCTACCATGGAAGAGACGCAAAATAACAAGAAGCCGATTACCCTTTTTTACTCTTACGCTCATAAAGACAAACTGCTCAGAGACAAGCTAGCTGTTCACCTCAAACTTCTGAAAAGACAAGGATACATTGCTGATTGGAGCGACCAGGATATAAAACCGGGACAGGAATGGAAAAGTGAAGTTAATAAGAAATTACAAACTGCTGATATTATCCTGCTTCTCGTTAGCCCGAATTTTATAGCGACGAACTATTGTGAAACCTCAGAGGTCGATGTCGCCTTGCAAAGACACAACGTTGGAGAAGCCTGGGTGATTCCTGTTCTGCTTCGTTCTGTTGATTGGGAAACCTCCTCTATCGGAAAACTTCAGGCACTCCCATATAATCTGAAACCTATTGCTAGTTGGAACAATAGGGACAGCGCATGTACGGAAATAAGTAAAAACATTAGAAGCTTGGTCATGGATTTACAGAACACAAGGAACAAGAGCAAAGCGGAAAGTGAGGAAGATGGACTGCTGCCACCTGCTCAAACAATTAGCCGACCACAAAGGAAGAAAAGAAGAGACTTATATAAGACAATCGCTAAAGCAGGTGATTATACGATAGGACAAAAAATCCAGCACAAAATACGAATCTTGCGGAAGTATTTTTCCTTTACTGCTGCTAATAGACGAAGTAAAGGATTTTCTTTTCTCCTATTGTTCTTATTCGGTGTGCTTGAGCTAGTGGCTCTGCCATTTGTCATGTTTCAGTGGACAGGAAAGCCGTTCGTTGTGATAGCAACTTTCGTGTTGTCTGGCCTACTGTTTGTCATGGGTACAAGTGGTAAAAATAATATTATCGCTGCTACAATAACTTTTCTGTACTGTGTTACATGGACAATTCTGGGATATTTTTATCTAAGCACAGCATACCACCTCCACCTCACCTTTTTGAATGTTCTTCTTATTAGCGTTCTGCTGTCGTGTCTGCAATTAGCATTATTCTATACCCGAAGTCCCCGAAGACGCTGGCTAGCCCTCTTCCCTAGAAGTTAAACGCCTAGCAGTTTAAAATCAGGAAAGATACAAAGGCATTTGGTGATAGATTCTAGCTCTTCATGTATGAGGCTGGAAAAAACGTAAATGCCCGGTCTGGTCTTGGATATCTTTAATCTGGCTCTCTTTGACAAGATGCTACGGATACGGTACTATCTCTCAGGTGGTGAGTTGCACTTTTTTCTGTGTCTGGTGTCTTTCAGTTCTTGTTTGCAAACGATGGTGAGGTAAAAATAATGTCTGATGAAACATCTCCTACCACTGATCAGGTTGCCTCTCTGGCGGCTCGTGTCTTCGCGTTAGTCCAGGCATGTCCTGTTGGACGGGTTACGACGTATGGTTGGCTAGCGAAAGCAGTTGGCTATCCTCGTGGGGCACGGATGATTGGCTGGATTATGAACGAGACACCCGAAGGTATCCCTGCTCAGCGTGTCATAAACAGTAAAGGTGCATTAACCGGAAGTTGGGCGTTTGGCACTCCTGAACTAATGCGCCAGTTGCTGGAGGAGGAGGGCATTATCTTCTCAGACAATGGAACTGTAAATCTCAAACGCTATGGATGGGAACCATTGCGTGATCTCAGTGAAGAAGAGTTGCGCGCTGTTCTGGATACTGCCTCTAATGTCCAATACCAAGTTAGCGCGAAGCTATTAGGACTAGCGCAAAATGATCCGGCCTCACCGCTGCGATCTTCGTAAAGAGCTTCATTACTCCCTCCAACTAAAAAGCAGATATTGTGTTGCAACCCAGCTATACGTGGTGACACGCCCACGCGGACAGGCGCGAACTATCGCAAACGCCCTGGCGGCGAGCTGGTTCGCATCATTCTGTGTAACCATAACAGCTCCATTTCCTCGCTTTGATAATGTCTACAGTATTCTCAGATATCGGCCCCGGAAAGTCAATAGTTCCAATGGGTGTGAGGAGTAGCAAGAAAAGACGACGAATGATCTGCCTTTTCTAAATAATAATGCGTTACAATATACTTAAAAAGGGAGTTTGACAGGGGCATGCTGCAACGCAAAACTGGCAATCAAGAATCGCTCTACTTCTGGGCCATCGGCGATCTACACTATCGGACATCCCCAAACTGGGATGAGATACATACACAGCGTCTCGCACCTATGTTTGAGGATCTGCACGAGCTCTGGCAGCAGGAAGGAAAGCCCGCGTTTTGCGTCTCGCCGGGGGATATGGTCGAGACATGCGCGCCGGAGAATTACCGGCACGCGCGCATCAAACTGGAGTCTCAACTGGGCACAGTTCCCTTTTATGCAGGCATTGGCAACCACGAATATTATGGTCCTGATGGGGAAGATCCCGCCAGCATGGCTGAACTCTTTACAACGATGTGGGAAAAGCCGCTGCGCTACGCCTGGGTGGTTGGCGGAGTGGCCTGCATCATGCTCGATTATCCCAATCCCTATACACTGGCCGACGCCGAGAAAGTCTATATCTCGCAGGAAACGCTGACCTTTCTAGATGACGCGCTCAAGGAGTTTGCAGCATATCCAGCAATCATATTTTTGCATTGTCCTCTGCGCGACACCGTCCTGGATCGCGACCCAGAGCACCATCGAGACTATAATTCGCAGCAATCTTTCTTCTCGCCCGAAAACTCGCAGGAGGTGCGCGACATCCTGGCGCGCCACAAAAACGCCTTCCTCTATTTTAGCGGACATACCCATTCGGGCTGGGAAGCGCCCCACCTGGTCTTCACAGAATACCTGGGCGGCCATCCATTGACTTCTGTCAATCTGATGTCGCCCTGGTATACTGGCACGCGGACGGGCCTGCGCATACCTGAGTTTGGGAAGCCGCACTATGTCCCCGATCAACCCGATGTGATCCCAACCTTCGCCGTACGCATCTATCAGCAATACGCGCTGATTCGGGTGCGCGATCATCAGGCGCGTCGGTGGCTAAAGGAATGGCGTGTTCCTTGATTGTACTTAGGGATGGAGCTTGCCCCATCCGGTTGCCCATCCCTACTGAGAAAAACAAGATTTAGCAACCACCACTATGCCCATACGTATTTCTGCTGATACTCCACCAGCACACATACCCGACCCCTTCGTCAGCAGAAATGCGTATAGGCTACCTCCACACTCTCCCCATGTCATTACGCTTCGTTATGCATACGCGACCCGAGCGCCTCACCACTCCCTCCCGACTTCCATCTTCCTCCACCATCCCCCGACTCCCAATCCTCCTCAGCTATCCGCCCAACTTCCATCTTCCTCTGTCGGCATCGCGTATATCTATGTTCACATCTATGCATCCAATCCCCGCCACTACATAGCATCCTGCTCTGAATGCATAGACGATGCAAATTCCTGGCACTGTATCAGTATCTCTCTCCATCTTCTTCTACTTCCTCCCCCTCGCTCTCTATCATACAGCTTTACCATTACCCACCCCTCCACTACCTTGCCTCGCCAGGAATGTTGTCGCGCTCTTTCGTTACGTTCATACTATAACATGGGGCTATTACAAAATCATGAATTGACATATCACGATTGTGAATATGTATTCATAAGTAGAGAAAGAGTAGACAGAAGTGCGTATTACAGGGTGTTCATCTTCTGCCAATCCTGACTAAACTGCTCGACTGCACGCTCGCTCTGCTGATCAACGACCATGTCGAGCAGAACTGGTGGCGTCATGGTGAGGTCGTGCGCGCCTGCAAGGAGGGCCGTGGCGGCCTCGACGCGGGTTTTGATGCTGGCCGCGAGGATGCGTGTGGGCAGTTGTTGACTATGCAGCAACTCCGCCATTTGCGCGATACGCTCGCTGGCATCCACGCCTGCGCGCTCCATGCGGTTGAAGTAAGGAATGACGAAATCCGCCTGTGCCATAGCCCCGCTGTATGCCTGGGCGACGGAGCAGACGGCGGTGAAGGCTACGTGATGCTTTAGCAGGCGCAGGCGCAGGGCGACGCGCATGCCAGTCTGCGTCATCGGTATTTTTGGTATGACGCGTCCCGGCGCTACTTCGATATATGCAAGCGCCTCCTTGAGCATCTCCTCTTCCCTGGTAGCGCCGGGCTGCATGAAAATGGTGCCGCCGACGCTCTGTACCAGCTCGCGCAGCAGGCTCAGAGGGTCGAGGCGTTGACCGCGTTCGCGCGCGGCCAGGAGGATCGTTGGATTCATGGTAACGCCGGCCAGGGGTATCGTTTTTGCCACTTGAATGATATCATCAAGGTAAGCACAATCGATGTAGAGGGCCATATATGATACACCAATCCTTCCTGTTACGGGACACTGTTCAGCTCAACGCGGGCGACGCCGTTTTGATGCTCAATTCGGCGCTCGATCCGCTCGTTCAGCACGCGCAACTCACTATAAAAGGCGGTACGCTTACGCTTGCCGAAGACAACGTGGCGGCAGCCGAGGCGGTCCTGTCATCTTCTGTCAAGGGCTTAGCCGTTCAGCACGTTGCTTTTCATGACTATATCTTACACTCTCCGGCGGGAACTATGGATGTGGCGGCGCTGAATCTGCTCTACCAGCCGGGGAATGTCTGGATTCAACACGCTCTACAGGTAGCGCTTTACGCGTTGCGGCCCGGTGGTCGTCTCTATGTGACGGGCGCGAAAGATCGCGGCATACTGTCAACGGCGAAGCGCATGCAGGAGTATTTCGGCAATGTCGAGACGCTGGAGATCAGCAAGGGGCAGCGCGTGGTCTGTTCCCGCAGGCGCGACGGGCCATACCTGCCTGCACCGCTGCAGGATGTGGCGCTGTTCGCTGGCAGCAAGCTGGATGATGGGACGCGGCTGCTCCTCGACGCGCTGGAGGTGCGCGCAACCGATGAGGCGCTGGATATCGGCAGTGGCGCTGGCTTTATCGGCCTGCATATCGCTCAACAGGCGAAGCGGGGACATGTGACGCTGGTCGATGCGAGTCTGGCCGCCGTGGATGCTGCGCGGCGTGCGGTGGAGCAGAGCGGCCTGACAAACATCCTGGTGCTGGCAGGCGATGGCGTGCAGCCAGTCTCGCAGCAGCGCTTTGATCTGGTCGCCACGAATCCACCTTTTCATCAGGGAGGCATCCAGACGTTGGAGATCGCCGAGCGCTTTATTCGCGGCGCGGCACACGTAGTGCGACCAGAGGGGCGCTTTTACATAGTGGCGAATCGCTTCCTGAAGTACGAACCCACCCTGCACGCGGCATTCAAGCAGGTCGAGGAGGTGGGCGGCGATACGCGCTATAAAGTGCTACGCGGCCTGCTCAAGTAGGCTCGATCCTTACTGAAGTGGTTACTTGTTGGTTAGTGGCTGATGTGAGATACTAGCAGTGGAATACTGAAGAGCATCAACAGGAGAGATTGTAAGGAGCACCGCATTGCCAACTGCCGAGCGTAGCCTACCCTCGTCGCCCCCACGCCTTACCTTTTCCTGGAATATGTTAATCGCTGCCGCAACCCTCTTTATACAACCATTGCCTGCTACACTACTTGCTATTGTTTTCTTAAAAGAGCAGCTTACGTTCATGATGATTATAGGCGGCCCTCTGCTAGCTGTAAGCGTTTACATGATTTCAAGAAAGTGCTATGTATAATAGGAAGATAGGGGGAAAATACTTTGCTCAAGCCGCGCAGTTCTTTTGTAGATACCGATGATATACGCATGCACTACCTCGAATGGGACCCCGATCTTGCGCGCCAATGCGCGTCGGAGGAAGAAATATCGCAGTTTGAAGATAACGACGATGTGCCGATCGTAATGCTGCATGGGCTCGGCGCGACCGCTGATACATGGCGTCTGGTCGCCAGCTCTCTCTGTCGTCAGTATAACGTGCTCGCCTTCGATTTGCGCGGGCACGGACAGAGCGATCAGCCTGACAATGGCTACGATCTGGTCACGATTGCGGAGGATGTGATCCAGGGTATGGCGCGGCAGGGACTTGGACAGGTGGCCCTGGTTGCGCATGGCTGGGGCGCGCGCGTGGCCCTGGTGCTGGCGGCGCGCCATCCCGCGCTTGTCAGCCACCTGATCCTCGTCGATTGCCCGCACGTGGAGCCGAAGCACTGGCCCGGTATGACTCGTGAACGCTTTATTCGCGAGTCGTCCATAGAGAGCTACGCTTCGTCGCAAGCATACATCGAGGCGATGCGGCAGGAGATGAGCGCGTTCTGGTCCCCCGAGATCGCGGATGTTATGCTGACCTATGTACACGCATTGCCGGATGGTTGCGTCGAGGAGCGCCTGCAGCCAATCCACCAGCGCCGCATTCGTGAGTCGGTATGGGAGGATCGCGCGCTTTCATATTATAGCAAACTCGCCTGTCCCGTGCTGCTGGTACCCGCCGCCGCTGAGCCGCAGCCCGATGAGGAGCTACCGGAGCGGCTGGAGAACGCCGACGAGTTCGCGGCTGCCAAGGGGTATATGGCGAAACAGGTGGCGCGGGCGATTCAGCGCTGCTCGGTGCTCTGGATGCCCGATACGGCGCACGATATTCAGCTGCAGCGCCCACAGACGCTCTCCACCGCGATCAGCAATTTTATAAAATAATGTAGAAAGAGTTTGGAGCGCGTATGAGTACTTTACTATACCTGAACGGCAATATCTACACGATGGATGCGGCCCGGCCACGGGCGCAGGCGTTTGCCATCGATAGCGCCAGTGGTCGCATTCTGGCGGTGGGCACGAACGATGAAGTGCGCCGCGTTGGTGGTCAACATACGGAATTGATCGATCTGCGCGGACGCACGGTCCTGCCCGGCTTTATAGATTCGCATATCCACCTGCTCGATACAGCCTATCGAGCCCATTATATCGACGCGGGCAGCAGCACCAGCGAGGACGAGGCGGCGCAACTGGTACGCGAGCGAGCAGCCCAGACGCCGCCTGACAACTGGATTCTCGGCGGTCATTGGGATAAAAATCTCTGGCCTGGCGGCAACTTTCCCAGCAAAGCCTCGCTCGATGCCGTCGCGCCCCAGCATCCAGTCGCGCTGTGGAGCAAGGATGGGCACATGCTCTGGGTCAATTCGCTCGCTTTACAACGCGCCCACATCACGGCGGAGACGCCTGATCCCAGCACCGGCGCGATCCTGCGCGATGGCGCGGGCGAACCTACTGGCGTGCTGCAGGAAGAGGACGCGACGGGCCTTGTCTATCGCGTCATCGGACCGCCGAATCCTGAACTGAACCGCGTATTGATACGGCGCGCGCTCACATCTCTACAAAAAAGCGGCATCACCACCATTCACGATATCGAGGGCGCGGCTTCTCTGGATATCTTCACGGAATTGCGCGCCAGCAACGAACTGGGCGTGCGCGTGCAGATGATTCTCCCGCGCCAGATGCTGCCGCAGCTGCGCACAGAAGGCATCACAAACGACGAGAACGACCTGCTGCGCGTGGGCGGCATCAAGATCTTCGCCGATGGCACGCTTGGCTCGCAGACCGCCGCCATGCTTGAAAGCTTCGAGGGGACCGACAATTACGGCATCCTGACCATACCGGAACAGGAGATGATGGATATCGTCAGCGACGCGACCGAGATGGGTCTGGTCATCGCCATCCACGCCATCGGCGACCGCGCCGCCCGCGTCGCGCTCAACTCGATCGAGCGCGCCCAGCAGCTGATAGCCGAGCAGGGCACACCGGAGAATCCCGCCTCGGGCCTGCGCTATCGCCTGGAACACGTGCAGTTGATCGCGCCCGAAGATCTGGAACGCATGCGCCGCCTCGGCGTGATCGCTTCCATCCAGCCGTTCCACGCCGTCGCCGATCGCGATATCGCCGAACGCTACTGGGGGAAACGCCATCGCCACGCCTTTGCCTACCGCACCATGCAAGCGCTGGGCATTCCCCTGGCAATGGGTTCGGACGCGCCCGTGGAGACCTTCGATCCCCTGCGCATCCTCTACGCTGCAACCCAGCGCCGCGATGCTAACGTCCAGCGACCAGCCTGGCAGCCCGACCAGGCGCTTCCCATCGCCGACGCGCTCTGGGGCTACACGCTTGGCGCGGCCTACGCGGGTGCCGAGGAGCAGCGCAAGGGCTCGTTGACCGCCGGTAAGCTTGGCGACGCCATTGTGCTGCGCGACGACATTCTCAATACCGATCAGGAGAAGATGCCAGAGAACGGCGTGCAGGCGACCATCCTGGGCGGCAGAATCGTCTACGGACAACTCCCGTAGGGACCCCGTTTACGGAGTCCAGCGATTCATCGCCCTGCCATCATGATGAACCCAGGCAGCACGCATGTTGAGACGGTACACGGCAATGAATCGCTGGACGGCATAAATGCGGCCCCTACGGTGTAACGGGTATAATGGGATGCGGCAATGAATCGCTGGACGGCATAAATGCGGCCCCTACCCTATACACAGCTTACTCTTCTTTCCCATCTTTTTCCCCATTTCGTAGCGATATTGGCACCTGCTGACGTATAATTATTATAGTCGTCAGCGGGTAAATTCTACCCGCGTTGCCCTGGATCAGGGGAAAGGAAGACCAACGTGGCAGAGCAGAACATCAAGGCACCACGGCGCACCAGGACGAGCAGACTGCGTGCTTTCAACCGCGCGCGCTGGACAAAAACGAGCAAATATACTGTTAGCGGCCTTATCTTTATCATCGCTGGCCTGGTTGTTGTTACCCTCGGCATCCTTCTTTATACGGCAGCGCTTTATCAGGCGGGCTTCCTCATCGGAGGGGTGGGCGTCATTGTCGTGATCGTTGGCGTGGTGCGGCTCCTTATCGGTTTTATCAATCCAGCAAGCCCGGCGGACCTGCGCCCGCTTGAGATGAAGGAAGAGGACCCTGATGAAGACGCTAAGCCAGTAGATGATGGCACTATAGCGTAAATCACTGCTGAGTATGGTATACTTACAGCGTACACCTTTTATTGTCAGCTCTAGAAAGTTCTGTAAAAGAAACAATTGCGATGTCTCGTTCGACAACTCAAACATTTACCTGTCCTTGCGGAGAGGTCTTTACAAACGCGACTTATGAATACGTGAATGTTGCGCGGGACCCGCAACTGCGCTACATTGTGCTTGCCGGTCTGCTCAATGTCTCTACCTGCCCTGCCTGCGGTCGCCGTGCCGCCATCGCCTGCCCCTTTATCTACTCCGACCCGGATCACAATCTGCTGGCCTATGTTCACCCACGTTCGGATGCTCCCGAAGAGGCGCGCATGATGATCCTGGAGAAACTACGCTCCGTCTACGTGGACGCTGTGAGCGTTCAGGAACAGCAGAAAAATGGGAACGGCGGACGCTCCCTCTCGCTCACACCATCCGAGGCACAGGAGATGCCGCCATTGCAGGTCGTCTTCGGCATGGATCAGCTCCACGCCCTGATCAATGGGACGCTGAGTCCCGATGAGCGCCTGGGTCGCCTGGCGCTGAGCACGCAGAGCCGCAATCTGGCTGAGCGCGGCCAGTTTCTGGACATCGCCCGCAAGTTGGCTAGCGAAATGGGCTGCAATATTGAGGTTGAGGATTTGCCAGACGAATATACCGTCTGGCTCTATGGTTCGCGTCGCCAGATCGGCGCGCTGATGCGCGAGCTGGCACCGGGAGGCTTGTAAGATGATCAGAATAGGCGTTCTTACTATCAGTGATGGAGTCGCGAGGGGCGAACGGGTGGATATCAGTGGCGAGCACACACGCACGCTGGTCGCGCAACTGCCGAACGTGGTGATTAGCGCGGGCGTCGTTGTCCCCGACGAGTATGAGCAGATCGCGGCGACCCTGCGCGCATGGTGCGATGAGGAGCACCTGCATGTTATCCTCACTACGGGCGGCACTGGCCTGGGTCCACGCGATGTGACGCCAGAGGCGACGAAGGCGGTGATTGAGCGCGAGGCCCAGGGTATCGCCGAGGCGCTGCGCGCAATTAGTCTCCAATACACGCGCAAGGCGATGCTCTCGCGTGGCATAGCAGGCGTGCGCGGCCACACTCTGATTATCAACCTGCCCGGCAGCCCCAAAGCGGTCAATGAGTGCCTGGACTATCTGCTGCCCGTCCTTCCACACGCCGTTAACCTGCTGACCGAGGGACCGCCAGAACATTAGGCACCTAACTATTGAGGTCTCCCTTCAGTAGGGATGGGCCTTGCGTCCATCCGGTTCGCCATCGGGAGAGCGGGCACCTGGAT
>JALYTQ010000401.1 GCA_030854195.1 Chloroflexota bacterium | reverse complement strand
CGTCCATCCGGCGCATAACTACTGGATGGCAAGAGGATGGACGCAAGGCCCATCCCTACTGGGCAGTAATAGTATAAAAGGAGAAACTTTATGCCCTTATTGGAAGGAAAGAAAGCCCTTATTTTTGGTGTTGCCAATCACCGCTCTATTGCCTGGGCCATTGCGCAGGCGCTCGCGGGCGAAGGGGCGCAGCTTGCTCTGGCATATCAGGAGCGCATGGAGAAGTATGTGCGCGACCTGGCGGCGAAGATTCCCAATACGCAGGTCATCCCGTGCGATGTGCAGCAGGACGACCAGCTGGATAGCGCTTTTGCCCAGGCCAGCGATATTTTTGGCGGCAAGCTCGATATCCTTATCCATTGCGTCGCCTACGCACCGCCCAGCGAGCTGGAGAATCCGTTCCTGGATACGACGCGCGCGGGCTTTCACACGGCCCTGGATATCAGTGCCTACTCGCTCATCGCCATGGCGAAGCGCGGCGCGCCCCTGCTCAAAGCGAGCGGCGGCGGCAGTATACTTACGCTGACCTATATGGCGAGCGAGCGCGTTATGCCCAAATACAATGTGATGGCGGTGGCTAAGGCAGCGCTGGAATGTAGTGTGCGCTACCTGGCATTCGAGCTGGGCGAGCACAATATCCGCGTCAACGCCATCTCCGCCGGACCGCTCAATACCCTGGCCGCGCGCGGTGTCTCCGGCTTCACATCTTTCCGCGAGCAGATGGGACAGGTCGCGCCCCTGCGCCGCAACATCGAGCAGAGCGAGGTGGGCGATACCGCGCTCTTCCTGGCCAGCAACTATGCCCGCGCCATTACCGGCGAGATTATGTTCGTCGATGCTGGCTACAACATCATGGGTGCTTAGGAGTGTCCATTAAGGGCATAATGTATAAATCCGCAACGGTTAAAAGCCATTGCGGATTTATACATTATGCCCATTTGATTGTTATTGCTCCACGCGTCGTCCCATCGGTGGCGCGGGTTCGCCGCAGATGGTACAGAAGCGCGCGTTGGGCCGGTTCATATGACCACAGGGCCAGGGACGCAGAATGAACGTGCTCTGTAGATCGGCTGCTTGCGACTGCGGACTGACGGGAACGGGCTGTCCCGGCACGCGTTGGAACGTGGCTGATTGCCCTGGCTGCGGCGGCATAGGACGAGATCCCACAGGCGGCGGAGCTCCGAACGCGCTCATACCGGAATGCAAAGGGTCAGGTGCCCCTGGACGCGGCGTTGTCGGCAGCAACTGCTGTGATTGAGCGCCGTTCTGGGCAGGTTGAGCCTTCTTTTTGCGCCCACGCAGCATCATGCCCAAGAGCGCGATGATGAGCAACACCACAAGCGCGATGGCCCCGATGGTCAGAGCGATGGCCTTCCAGGAAGTGGGCGACGTGGCCGCAGCTTGCGAGTGATTGCCAGTCTGAGGCGTTGCCGTAACCTGCTGCCCCTGGGGAACCGTCTCCGTTTTCGCCTGATCCTGGGCATACGTCAGGTAGGGTGTAACAGCCTTGAACTGAGGATAGCTCGTCGCGAGCTGCTGAAACTCCTGTTGGGACGTGTGCCAGTGACCGGCGCTCGTCGCAGCATAAGCGGCGAATGCCTGGTCCCACTGCTTCTCAAATGTTCCCGGTGCCGTCTTCAGGTTGAGGGCCGTAACCAGTTGGCGCGCACTATTGCTCGCTTGCAAGAAGCTGGTATTGCCGGGTGAATTGTTGCTAGACAGACCAAAGCTGACTACGCCAACAACGTTGCCCTGACTATCCAGCGCGGGTCCACCACTATCGCCATGCTCAACGTTGCCGCCGACCTGGATCAGGGGCGCGCCGGTCGTCGTCGTCTTGATCGAGCTGACCGTGATGCTATTCACCGACGACGTAAACAGGTTCTGCGGAATATCGTTCACATCGGCGTTGCCTGGGAAGCCGATAATGGTCAGCGGGTCCTGCGTCTGCACGTTAGAAGAGTCGCCGAGCTGCACCTCGGGCGTATCCTGGAACGGCGCGTGTACAATGGCGACATCCATTTGATCGAAAGGACTCTCTTTTTCGATGCGGTCAACAGTCGCGTGTATCGTTGGTGGCACGGTTGCCAGCGTCGGCGCGGTCAGGGGGCCGGTATAATCGGTACTGAGAAAGACCTCGCTACTCTTTTGATCGTAATGGGCCGTCGACTTCAACTGATTCGCCTGCAACGCCTGCGCGACCTGATCGGCACTAGTTTGTCCAATGCCGGTCTCGGGATGCTGGTTGATATAATTAGCCACATCCGGTGCCGCCGCGCTCTGCAAAACATCGGGCGGGGGACTCACCACGTGGTCGGCGGTAAGAATATCGCCGTTAGCCGTGATAAAGGTGCCCGTGCCAGATAGATCTTCTTGATACGTCTTGCCATTTGCCTGTGGAAATGTAACAGTTCCACTGTTGAATTGCACATCCAGGTGTCCGCTAATGGATGTGATGATGCGCACGATGGCCGGTTTGGCGATATCTACGGCGCGCACCACCGGATCGGCGACGTTGCCACCCGGCATGCTGGCGGCGTAAGCTGTCCCCGCGCGCAAAAAGACTGCCGCGAGCAGGACGCCTAGCATCCCGACCAGCAAGAAGAAACGCTGTGATTTATGGAAATTCTGTTGTAGAAATTGTGTCCCATGCATATCCTGATGTCCCACCCTTGCCTATGGATAGAAGGACTTATTTATATCATTATAGCCCCTATAGGATTGATACGTCCGAAAAGGATAGAGAGTTGTACATTCCCACTCGTTCGTGTGCCGGTGAACGTGCTCAGGCAAGATGTTGTGGCGGCCAATCGCTGGCGAGCATGCCGAACACATTCAGATCGACAAAATGGTCATAGAGCCATTCGCCTTGCTTGACAATACCTTCGTGCTGAAAACCCAGGCGTTGCGGAATGGCGCAGCTGCGCGTATTGCCGAGCGCGCAGCGGATCACAACTTTCTGCACTCCCAGTCTCGTGAACGCGTAATCCACCATCGCCCGACAGGCTTTTGTCATAATACCTTTCCCCTGGAAGGGGGCGGCAAGCCAGTAGCCAATCTCCACCTGGCTCTTTATGCGATCTATGGGATGATAGCCGATGGTGCCGGTCAATTGCTTCTGGTACCAGATGCCGCAGGCGAAGCCATTGTCTCCCAGATATTGCGCCTGCAAGCTGCGGATGAACGCCCGCTCATCCTCGATCGAGCGCGTATAATCCACCCAGGGCAACCATTGACGCAGGTAGGGGCGGTTCTGCTCGACCAGGGCAAAGATGTCCCCGGCATCGCGTTCCGCCAGGAGATGCAGTTCGAGATCCGGGTCGATGCGAAAATGTATTGATGGAGCCATAAATGCGATCCTTCCTACTTACCTCATGCCGCAATACTGTAAAGGGTCCGCGTCTACTTCTACGACGCGACCTCTTCCTGAGTTGCTACCTATACTTTTGTGGGATAAAAGAAACCTTTTCTTGATACTGATC
>JALYTQ010000400.1 GCA_030854195.1 Chloroflexota bacterium | reverse complement strand
ATAGAGGCATGACGGGCTTATAAATCGCGCCCCTACATCATAAACGGCGAATAATATGTATAATGGCAATTACACGTATTATTCGCCTCGATACAGGCGCTCCTGGTCAGGAACGATCCGACGCCAGGCGTTGGCCCATAAAGATCGCAACCTCGTGGTCCTGGGGACCGGTGGGATAGTAATGTTGATTGATGCTCCAGATCTCCATGCCGTTGCGCAGGTAGAACTGAATGGCAGGATAGTTCGTGTTCTGGGTCTCTAAAACCAGCGCCCAGCAGTCGCGCTTGCGCGCCCAATCGGCGGCACACCTGAGCAAAAGCGAGCCAACACCGTAGCGCCTGAACTGGCGACCAACGATAATATCCTGAATACGTGCAACCGAGCGCCATTCCTCAATATACAGCAGGATGCCACCCGCTACCTGCCCATCGGCAAGAGCTACATAGCCTCCCTCGACGGACTTCAGCTTCGTCTCCACATCAGCCAGGGTATTCTCGTACTCGCGAAAGTTCTTGTAGAGCGGATAATCCAGCAGCGTCTCAACGAGTTCAAAGGCGAATGCCGCCTGCTCGTCTACATCATTACCCTGCGCCTCTCGCAGCAAGCGATTTTGGACGCGCAGGGTATAGATACGATCCGTCTCAAAATTATAATCAAGGTCGTATAGAGCAGGAGCATCGTTGACATGTACAGCACGCACTTCGATGTGAGGAACAGTTCCTTCGTCCATTGTCCGTCCCGCTTTCTTAATTATTGCGCAGGAAACTGATAGCCTGCTACCTGCGCGCCCAGGCAGGCCGCGCCGACAACGCCAGAGAAGTCGCCGAGCTTGGCGCGCAGAATCGGCGTCTTTGCTGGCGCGGAGAGCGCTGTGGCACGTGCCCGATGCACGGCAGTTTCGAAGAGCAGGTCGATCGCTTCAATGACGCCGCCGCCGAGTACAATGCAGTCGGGATTATAAAAGTTCATGATTGAGCCGAGCGCGCGTCCGAGATAGTCCCCCGCCTCGGTGATAACCTCGATGGTCAGCTCGTCCTTCTGCTGAATGGCGCTGGCGAGAATGCCCGAGCGGATAATGGTCTCACCCTGTCTCAACTGGCGCACGGCATCGTCGGCCAGGACCGAGGAGCGTCCATGATGGATATCGGCCATAATCGCCTTGGTGATCGCGGTACGCGAGGCGTAGGCTTCCAGGCAGCCACGAGCACCACAGCCACAGATGCGCCCATCGGCATCGATGATCGTGTGACCCAGCTCACCCGCTGTTCCTGTGAGACCAGTGTAGAGGCGACCATTTTGTACGATACCGGACCCGATGCCTGTGCCGACGAAGGCGCAGACAAAGTTCTTGTACCCTTTTCCCGCGCCATAGAGATATTCACCCTGGGCCGCCACTTCAACATCGTTGCCCACGTAGACCGGCTTGCCGAACTGCTTGCTCAGAATGCTCCCCAACGGCATATCGTGGACGCCCAGGTTGGGCGCATCCAGGACCACGCCATCTTTGCGATCAATCTGGCCCGCCGCGCCGACGCCGAGCGCGATAATCGTATCCTCGGGTGTCAGCTTCGCATCGCTTAGTGCAGCCGTCGCCAGTTCGATGGTGCGTTGCGAGACAAACTCCTGGCCGCGTTCCGCGCGTGTGCGCTTGCGGGCAGAGCCTACGACCTCTCCAGAGGTAATATCGACGACGGCGGCGAGTGTTTTCGTTCCCCCCAGGTCAATGCCTAGAGCGTAGACTTTCTGTTTCGGCATATACCTTGCTCATTTCTTAAATGGCAGGCTCAGGCCCGGCTCAACGTCCAGGTCGAGAGCATGCTGTTCACCACGACACAAATGGAAAAAGGCCGCGCTCCCAATCATCGCAGCGTTATCGGTGCAGAACTCGATCGGCGGATAGCTGAGGCGAATTCTGAGCGGGAGAAGCTCCTGCTCCAGGCGGGCACGCAGGCTGGCATTGGCGGCAACGCCGCCCGCCAGCAAGACCTGCTTCACATGGTACTCCTGGGCGGCGAGGCGCGTCTTCACCGCCAGCACGTCGACGACCGCCTCCTGGAAGCTGGATGCCAACAGGGAGACATTGGCCGCGCCCTTCTGCGCCGCCTGCGCCCCCATGCGGGTATATTGGCTCACCTGTCGATCCTCACCGGGAACGCGTGCATCATCGCTCGCGCCCTCGGCGAGGTGGAGCATCGCCGTTTTAAGACCGCTAAAGCTGAAATCGTAGGTTCCGCGCAGCCAGGCGCGCGGCAGGCGATAGGCGGAACGGGCCACAGCCAGCGGCTTCTTCTGCTGCTGCAGCTCCTCTTCGACCTTCTGGGCAGCGCTCTGGATCGCGGGTCCACCGGGATAGCCCAGACCCAGAATACGCGAGACCTTATCGAAAGCCTCTCCGGCAGCATCGTCGCGCGTGCGACCGAGCAGCTCATATTGTCCATGATCGCGCACAAGAACCAGTTCGCTGTGCGCGCCGGAGATCACCAGGCAGATTAAAGGGAAGGTGGGATCGCCTTTGCGATAGCTCCAGTCGCCATCGGTCTCGCTTTGCACAACCGGGGCATCGCCCTGGCGCAGCCAGTTCGCGTAGATATGGGCTTCGAGATGGTTCACACCGAGGAAAGGAAGATCGCGCGCCAGGGCCAGCGTCTTCCCAACAGTCAGGCCCACCAGCAAGGAACCGGCCAGGCCAGGGCCATAGGTCGCGGCAATGGCATCGATATGCTCCCACGAGCACGACGCCTGCTCCATAGCCGTCTCAATGACCGGGAGAATCGTCGCGAGCTGTTGCCGCGAAGCAACCTCGGGTACGACGCCGCCATAACGGTTATGGATTTCAATCTGCGAGGCCACCACGTTCGAGAGTAGATAGCGCCCATCGCGCACCAGCGCGGCCCCGGTCTCATCACAAGAACTTTCGATAGCAAGTACGAGCATAATAATAGCTTCGCTTCCCAGTAGGGATGGGGCTTGCCCCCATCCGTTTCCCCACCACGCGGCTCCTGGGCCGGATTGGGGCAAGCCCCATCCCTACTGTAGAATTATGTTGCCTCCAGCTTTTCCTGAAGGGCAGACTTCAATTCCTGAAATTTCTGCTTGTATGCAGGAGAATTGATCTCGTCGGTCCACATAATCAAGGCATCTTCCTGATTATCGCTGTAGTAACGATGACGCACGCCCGCCTGATGAAAACCATATTTGCGATAGAGGCTCTGGGCCACGCTATTGGAGACGCGCACTTCGAGAGTCACCCAGCGGGCACCGATCTCGTACGCGGTATCGATAAGGCTCACCAGTAAAAACTCCCCCAGTCCGCGTTGGCGGAAGTCGGGATGCATAGCAATCGTCGTGATATGGGCCTCATCGACCATAAGCCACAGACCAGCAAAACCGATAATCGACGCGAGATCAGGCGACGAGGTGGTGACAGCAGGACGGTTGGGCAAAAGCGACAAGGGAAAGAGACGGCTTCTTCGTGGCTTCTCCGGTTCCAATTGCTGCG
>JALYTQ010000399.1 GCA_030854195.1 Chloroflexota bacterium | reverse complement strand
TTAAGAGCTAGACGGTTTGAGCAGACGCCCGACGGGTGTGGGCGCGAACTGACCATCCAGAAAAACGGTGTTGCCACGAACGAGGGTGCGCTGTACGCGCCCTCGCAGCGTTCGTCCTATATAGGGACTGTGAGGATGACGGTAGTAAAGGTCGTCAGCGTGTAATTCGCCGCTCGCCTGTAGATCGACCAGGGCGAGGTCCGCGTCGCAGCCGATCGCCAGCCCTCCCTTACGCGGCCAGAGACCGAAGCGGCGAGCGGCATACGCAGATGTAACGGCGGCTATGGTCGTCAAGGGCAGTTCGCGCTGGTAATATCCCTCTGTTAATAGCAGTTGCAGCAGCGACTGGCAGCCGGAGATGCCGCCCCATACCTTGAAGAAGTTCGCGTCGGTCTTCATGTCAGCAGGCGCAGGCGAGTGGTCGGTCACGACCATGGGAATATTGTCCGCGAAGAGCTCTCGCCAGAGCGCCTCCTGCTCGATCTTATCGCGCAGAGGCGGCGCGCACTTGGCGACCGCTCCCAGGCGCTCCATATCCTCCCCGGTCAGCAGCAGGTAGTGGGGACACGTCTCGCAGCTCACGTCGATGCCCTTTGCACGCGCCTCCGTCACCAGGGCGATGCCGCGCCCGCTGCTCACATGGACGATGTGCAGCGCGCAGCCCGTCTCTTGCGCGAAGAGGATAGCGCGCTCGATCGCCTCCAATTCCGCCAACACTGGACGCGAGGCGAGATAATCGCGCACGCCGCTTCTTCCCTCCGCCTGGGCGCGCCGCGTCAGTATGCTGGTAATCTGCTCGCTCTCGGCGTGCAGCGCGACGATACGCCCCAGGCGGGCCGCGCTCTGCATCCCCTCGTAGAGCGTGACATCATCGACCGCTGCAAAATCTTCGATGCCGCTATTGCTCATAAACGCCTTGAAGCCGATAACCCCTCGTTCAGCCAGCTCATCCAGCCGCTCCCGGTTGCCCGGCACAATGCCGCCCCATAGCGCGAAGTCGACCAGCACCGTTGCTTGAGCGGCGCGACACTTGAGGTCGAAGCTCGCGGCGTCGAGCGTGGGCGGCGATGAGTTGAGGGGCATGTCGAAGAATGTGGTTGTGCCGCCTGCCGCCAGGGCGCGTGTTCCAGTGGCGAAGCCTTCCCAATGTGCGCGCCCCGGCTCATTGAAGTGTACGTGCGCGTCGATGACGCCTGGGAAGATGTGCATGCCCTCAGCATCGATCTCTTCTCTGCCCGTACCAGCGAGGTCCAGCCCAAGCGCCGCGACGCGTCCATCAGCGATGGCGAGATCAGAGCGGGCCACGCTCTCCGTCGTTACCAGCGTGCCATTGCGCACAACAAGATCGTATTGTTCCATAACACTCACTTCTCCGCCAGACTGGTTAGAAAACGCTCCACGACGGCGAGCGCCACCGCTACATCCTCTTGCGTAATGGATTCAGCCGGATTGTGGCTGATGCCGCCGCGACAGCGCACGAAAAGCATGGTAATCGCGGTAAGCTCGCTCAGCACGACGGCATCGTGTCCGGCTCCGCTGGGCAGCGCCAGGATGGGATAGCCCCCGGCGTCTATCGCCTGCTCCAATAGCAGGACCAGAGGAGGCGCGCAGGGAATGGTTGCGCTCTCCTGCACGGAGTGCCAATCAAGCGCGATAGCGCGCCGCGCAGCGATCGTTCTGGCAAGCTCGTACAACTGCTCACGCGCCTGCACGCGTACAGCATCGTCCTGGTGGCGCACGTCCAGGCTCAACGCAACCTGGCCCGGAATGACGTTGCTCGCACCCGGCTGTACGCTGACCTGTCCCACCGTCGCGACCAGTCCCGGCTGCTCGCGTGCCAGCGTCTCGACGGCGAGCGTGAACTCGGCGGCGGCACACAGAGCGTCGCGCCGCAACGCCATAGGCACGGTCCCCGCGTGTCCGGCCTCGCCCATGAAGTTGAGCGCGACGCGGTCCTGCCCCGCGATGGCCGTGACGACGCCGACTGGAAGGTTGCGCGCCTCCAGAACCGGACCCTGCTCGATATGCACCTCGCAATAGCCCAGCAGTTCCTCGCGCCGCCAACGCGGAGTGCGCAGAAGTTGGGGATCGGGATTGCCGCCGTACGCCTGTATTGCCTCGGCCATTGTAATTCCGTCGGCGTCCTTGAGGCGCAGGGTCTCGCTATCGAATGTGCCGGTCATGGCCCGACTCCCGATATAGGCGCTGTGGTAGCGCAGACCCTCCTCGTCGGCGAAGGCCAGCACCTCGATGGCGTATGGCAGGCGTACGGCGCGCTCGTGCAGCCGCTCGACGCAGGCCAGCGCGCTCAGCACGCCCAGGATGCCATCGTAGCGCCCCGCGTCGCGCACCGTGTCGAGATGCGACCCGAACAGCAGCGTCTTTGCGGTGCTACCCTCGTAGCGCCCGATCAGGTTGCCGATCGCGTCGTATTGCACGCTCATGCCAGCGTCCCGCATCCACCCGGCGACCGCCTCATTCGCCTGCCGCATTGCCTGGGTGGCAAAACGGCGCGTCAAACGGTCTGGCTCCTCGCTATAACGGGCCAGGATATCGCAGCGCTGCATAACGGTAGCGGCGGAGGCATCAAACGTCATCATTTTTGCTAGCTCCCACGATAGGTACTATACGCCCAGGGCGAGACTAAGAGCGGAACGTGGTAGTGGGCCTCCGCGTCGGCGATGCCAAAGCGGACCGGCACCTCGTCCAGAAACGGCGGCTGCGGCGTCTGCACGCCCTGTTGCGCAAAGTACGCGCCCACTTTGAAAAGCAGTTCGTAGGTGCCCGCGACCATCTGCGCGCCGGACAGCAACGCTTCCCCAGTGCGCCCGTTCGCCGCCGTCACGACAGTTTTCAGGCATATCCGCTCCCGCGCTGTATTGACGCGCCACAGCTCTATCTCCAGCGCGGCAGCCGGACGTCCCTGAACAGTGTCCAGCACGTGGGTAGTGAGCTGACCGGGCATAGCACGCCTCCCTACTGGTGAATTACGAGTTTCTGCTCATAGTTAATTTTATCACCCCATACGCCGAGAACGGATCGGTGTAGACCTTCACGCGCTCGTCGGTGCTGGAAGCGGCTACAAGGTCACGCGTGCGGTTCTGCCCCTCGAACGTGACCTCGGCGAGATGTGGGAAGCGCGCAAGGATGCGCAGCCCCATCTCGTGAACAAGATGCTGAATCGACTCGCTCACAAACTCGTGAAACACGCCCTGCACAATATCACGCACCTGCTCGCCTGCCACATACTGCTCGTGCATGGCATCGACAAGCGCAGTCGCGTCAGAGTAGCGCCAGAGCACGTCGAGCGCGATAAACAGCGGTCGGTCGACACGCTCTGGCAGTGTTGTGTATTCGTCGCGCACAAAATGGGTAAACGCGCTCCCCGTGACCTTAAAGAGCTCAAAGCCGAGGCGTCCGCAGCGATGGGCGACGATGACAGGCCCGGTCTCCGAGCGCTCGAACTCTAGCGTGGCCCATGTATAGTCACCGTGCGAGCGA
>JALYTQ010000398.1 GCA_030854195.1 Chloroflexota bacterium | reverse complement strand
CTGCGACCGGGTGCCAGCTAGCCTCCTGCTTTGCGGCGTTTGGCTCCCATGTGCGCGTGCTCGAAGTTGCGCCACGGCTTCTGACCGTCGAGGATGACGCGGTAGCGCACGGGGTCGACGAGGCGTTCCGGCGGCGCGGCATCACCGTGGTCACGAGCATCGGCGGGATCGAGCGGATCGAACAACGGGATGGGGCCTTAGAGGTGTTCTATCTGTACGAAGGGGGGGTCCGCCAACTCACCACCGAGGCCGTCGTGATGGCCGTGGGCTGGCAGGGGAACGTGGAGGCGCTCAATCTCGCCGCCGCGCATGTGCAAAGCGAGCGCGGCTCCATTGTGGTCAATGACTACCTGCAAACGACGGCCCCACACATCTACGCAGCCGGAGATATTACCGGGCGCATGATGTTGGTGCCAAGCGCTCACTGGGAGGGCCTGCTGGCGGCAGGAAACGCCGTGCTGGGCAATACGCGAGCTTCCGAGCATAGCATCGCTCCCCATGGCAGCTTCACCGACCCGGAGTATGGCAGCGTTGGCCTTACCGAAGAAAAGGCGCGTGCCGCCCATGATGACTGCGTCGTGGCGGTAGTCCCGTACGCCGCGATGGACCGCGCCGTCATTGATGGTCACAAGGAGGGCTTCTGCAAGCTCATCGTGTCAAGCGCAACGCACCGCATCCTGGGCGCACATATTCTGGGTGAGCAGGCGTTGGAGATCCTCCAGCTCGTCGCTACCTGCATAGCGGCGGACATGCAGATCGAGCACCTGGCTGAGATGGAACTGGCCTACCCCACTTTCACCGCCATCGTGGGACTCACTGCCCGGCGGATCATCCGTGAACTGGGCATCGTCCCGCTAGCAGCGCAGGTGCAGAGCCATGGTCGAGCGTACAGCGCGGAGTGGGAGCGAGGCGAAGGGTAAAGAAGAGCAGCAGAGCGCCCAGGCCTGGCGATCTTGATCAGTTTGCGGGCATCGTCCGGGGTGAGCAGATGCAGCATGTGGCACCACCTGCGCTTCTGGTGAAGCGAGCAGCGGTTCAGGATGCGACCCCCCGGCAGGGAGCGGTCCCGCCGCCAGGGGAGCATCTGGTCCCGGTCAGCGGGCCACCAGCGTTGCATGTGCAGGGAGGCCCATACACAACGTGCAACGGGGCCGACATCGACGCATCTCCCCATCTGTATGACGGGTGAGCAGAGCGCAGGTCGATGATGGTGTGAGAGTTTATCGTAGACGCGTTCGTCTAGTCCTACTTTGGTAGTTTCTCAGAGGAAGATCCCGCTCAAGCTTGGCGAGAGCCCATTGCTTTTGTATTGACTACCAAAAAGTGGTTTCTGTCAGGTGGCTTCCAGAGCCAGCCGAATTGAAACTACCAAAGTAGGACTAGAAGGACGTGTCGCAATTTCTTTAGTTGAGAACCAGGTGAAATATCCCTCTACCCGAAATTTGATCAATATGGTACACTTGTGCCATATTACGCTATTGAGAGGCAGGTGCTATGGCAAAAGAGCAGTCGAACGACCAGCATTCTACATCCAATATATCATATTTAATGCAAATGTCAGAAATAGATACACCTTATAAAAAAACAGGCGTAAGTCAACCCAAAGCAGAATATGCACGCAACAAAGAGTTACCATATTTTTTTGGACAACCTATGCTCAAAGGCACCTATCACCCCATCAATTCTGCTCAACGAAAAATTTTGCTCGCTTCTTCCAACCCCGGCGATACAGTGATTGACCCTTTTTTAGGATCAGGTACTACTGCTGTTGTAGCTGAACAACTTAAACGAAATTGGAAGGGATGCGATATTAGTGTTGAGTATGCCGGATGGGCCGCTAAAAGAATCGAACTGGTTGAAGATTGGCCGCTGGAAAAGTGGCTTCAATATGATAGCGATAATGCACGCCGAAGAAAGTCTATTCGATATCGAAGATCTCTGGGCGTTCTCACATAGCTAGCCCTCACAACACGCTGAGTCAGTCAACAGCCAGGGCTACCTTGCAGACTTCTTTTTAATCGCCATAAGTTAATGCCTGTGAGGCTTGCTCCATCCCTAATGAAGGGGCGCTGGGAGCTGCCCGGTACTTCCAACAACACGGTCGGCGCGGCGGGCGCGGCGCACGCGCAGCAGCACAAAGGTTGCGAGGGCCGCCAGCGCTACACCACCCAGCCCGATCCAGCCGATCGTCCGCGCCAGTTGCAGCACCTGCTCCAGATGGTCGTGGAAGTAGCGACCGGCGAGATAGCCGAGCGTGCCCATCAGGGTTGACCAGACGATAGCGCCAGCGGCGTTATAGATCAGGAATGTGCGCCAGTGCATTCTGTTCATTCCGGCAAGAAACGCAGCCCAGATACGCAGCAGCGCGATGAAGCGACCAAAGAAGACAGTTTTGGGACCATGCGTGCGAAAAAACTGTTCGGCCTTATCCAGGTGTTCCATTTTCAAAAAGGCATAACGTCCGAAACGCTCCGCGAAAGCCCGGCCACCCGTGCGCCCGATGTAATAGCCAAGGTTGTCGCCCATAATTGCGCCAAACGCGGCACAGGCAATAATAATAGGCAGCAGAAGATGATCGCTGGTCGCGGCATAAAAGGAGGCCAGCAGCAGCATCGTCTCGCCAGGGATGGGAATGCCTGTACTTTCAATAAAAATGAACAGGACGACCGCCGGATAACCCAGGCTATTGAGTATATTTTGCAATGTCTGTAAGGTAAGAAGCGTTTCTATAACATGCATATGTTTCCTCTTTTAGAAAATATAGTGTTTCTCTTTGCTCTGTCTTTATACTATACGCTTGAGTTGTTTGATTGTAATCATAAAATTGTTGCAATCCTGTCGCAATGCTGGCGTCTTGCAAAGTTACCTGTAAGGAAGGAAGACTTTTGCACTAAAAACTTGCGTTTAAAGGGCTTTTATGGTTAAATGCCCAGAGTATGGCAGAGAGATTTTCTAAAGAGACAGCTCATTTACGAATATATCAGGCATTTGAGGCTGCAATAGCAGTCGATGACGCAGCTATCGATCTGGTGCAGGGAGCACTGCTGATAGCGAGCATTGCGTATCCTGAGCTTGACATGGCACATTACATAGCGCAACTCGATTCGCTGGCGGGTCGAGTACGTAGCCTGCTCGCATTACCCCATCGTCGGCCAGAGGATGCGGAAGAGATCGACGCGCAAGCCGCGCTGAACGCCCTGAATCAGGTGCTCTTTATAGAAGAACAGTTTCACGGCAACCAGGGCGACTACATGAATCCAGAGAACAGCTTCTTCAACCGCGTGCTGGAGGCGCGGACAGGCATCCCTATTACGCTCTCGCTGCTCTACATAGAGGTGGCGCGGCGCGTCGGCATACACATCGAGGGCGTCGGCCTGCCGTACCACTTTATGGTTAGATGCCGCCTGCCGGAGCGCAGCATCTATATCGATGCATTTGAAGGTGGCCTGTTCTTCAGCCAGCAGGAGTGCAAAGAGCGCATTAAACACATGGCGGAACAGATCACA